>NZ_CP064760.1:329666-659333 GCF_015565955.1 Microbacterium schleiferi
TTGCGATACCGCAGTGTCTCGCCGTGGTCGTTCTCGATGTCGACGTAGTTCTTGCCCACGATCTCCTCCACGGGGCCGTTCGGCCCCAGTACGATCCCCAACGCCGTGGTACGGAGATTCATTCCCCTGCATCCGTGTGCCGCTGATGAGTGCGTAGCGGCAATGGTGCCGGATCTCGGGTTCGTCGTCTCCCGGCTTGACAACTGTTCGGAACGGTTGCGATTTCGGATTGGCAGAGAATGGGAGGCATGCCAACCGACGATCTCGGCCACGCGCCCGATGCTGAACCGGCGACCCCGGAACAGCACGCACGTCCCGCCCCGGAGACCACGCCGACGCTCGTGTTCGACGAGCGTGCCACCGCCCACTCGCCCGCCGAGGATATCCTCGGCATCCTCACCGGCACGTTCACCGCGTCGCTCGGGCTCTACCTGCTGCAAGCATCCGAGGCCGTGACCGGTGGCACTGCCGGATTGTCCCTGTTGATCCAGTACGCATCCGGCCTGCCGTTTTGGATGCTGTTCCTCATCATCAATCTGCCGTTCGCTGCGCTCGCGGCCTGGCAGCGCGGCTGGAGCTTCACGATCCGCACCGCGATCGCGATCGCCATGGTCTCGAGCTGGTCGGTCGTGCATCACGCCCTGTTCCCGATCCAGGATCTGAACCCGATCTATGGGACTCTCGGAGGGAACCTGCTGGCGGGGGTCGGTCTGCTCATCCTGTTCCGGCACCGGGCGAGCCTGGGCGGCATCAACATCGTCGCGCTCATCGTGCAGGACCGGTGGGGGTTCCGAGCCGGATGGACCCAGATGATCTTCGACGTGATCATCGTGGCCGCGGCTCTGCTGGTGGTGCCGTGGCCCAACGTCGTGCTGAGCGCGCTCGGTGCCGTCGTGCTCAACCTGGTGCTGGCCATGAACCATCGTCCGGGCCGCTACATCGGGCACTGACCGATCTGCCCCGCGGCCGACGCGGGAGTCACGTCTGGCAGCGCGGGCACCAGAAGACGTTGCGCTCCCGCGTCGGGTCGGCGCCGAGCGAGCCCGATAGGATCGGCGTCCCGCATCGGCGACACGGCCTCCTCTCGCGGCCGTAGACCCACATCCGCTCACCGCGGCGGTCGACTCCCGTGAAGGTGCGCTCGACGCGGTCGCGGTTCGCGCGGATCATCCGCGTGCCGACCTCGAGCACGCCCCGCGCGTCGACGTCGGTTCCCGGCGTCTCGGGATGGATGCCGCGCACGAACAGCATCTCGTTGGCGTATACGTTCCCGAACCCGGCGACGTTGCGCTGGTCGAGGACAGCCACATGGATAGCTCGCGAGTCGGCGCCCACCCGCCGGGCCGCCTCGTCGAGGTTCCACGCGTCGCTCAGGGGGTCGGGTCCGAGGTATCCGACGAGCTCGCTCTCACGGTCGGTGGGAACCAGCGCGAGCTCGGCGAGGTCGAACCCGACGGCTTCGGCATCCGTCGTCGCGACTATTGCCCGCGCCCGAAAGGCGGGTGCCCGCCAGCGCTCACCCGGGCGGTAGAGGTGCCACTCGCCCTCCATCTTGAGGTGCGAGTGCAGCGTCCACGACCCGATCCGGGCCAGCAGGTGCTTCCCACGCGGGACAACACTGTGGACGGTCTCGCCCGTGAGGTCCATGGTCGCCAGCTGCGGCACCCGCAGGTCGAATCGCGTCACGGTTCCGCCGGCCAGCGCAGCATCCAGCATCCGTGCCGCCCGGAAGACGGTATCGCCCTCAGGCACGCGGCGACCCCGACGCTTTGCGCAGGGTGAGCCCGCGCGGGGTCTCGACGAAGCCTGCATCTCGCAGTGCTCGCGCGAACGCGGTGCCGTAGACAGGCTCGCCGTTGACCTGCTCGACGGTGAGGGTGTCGAGGTGTCGGACTCGCGCGGTCGCCGCGAGGTCGGCTGTCGCGGCCGTCACCACCGCGTCGTCGGCGCTGAAGACGAGGGCAGACTTGCCTCCGCGCTCGAGGTAGAGCGCGAGTTCGCCGTCGACGAGCGTCACGAGAGCTCCTGCCTTGCGGCCTGGCCGGTGGCCGACGCCGTCGATCGCCGGCCAGGCGAGCGCGGCGCCGTAGGCGTTCGCGGGGTCAGTGGCGGCGAGGGTGATCGCCGTCAGTGGTGCGGGGTCAGGAACGGCAGCGAACTCGCGCAGGCGGTCGACGGTCGCGGATGCCGCGAACTGGGCCCCGCCGAGCCTTTCGACGAGGTACCCGCGGCGACAGTGCCCGGCGCGCTCGGCATCCGCGAGGGTGCGGTACACCTGCGCGAACCCTCCGGGCACCGCCTCGCTCTGCACCGACCCGCGGGTGACGACGCCGTACCTGTCGAGCAGGATGCCTGCCGTCGCCGCCGCGCGGAGGGTGGGCTCCGGCTCGGCGTCCGGGAGGAGCGACCAGCGTCCGCTCGCTCCCGAACCTCCCGTGCTCGCGCGCGGGGCGGCCGCGGCAGGACGAGGGAGAGTCGCGGCGATGGATGACCCGCGGAACATCCGCGCGCGGGGGCGCGACGTGCGCTGCGATGCGCCTGCGATCCGCCCGAGAGCAGACCGCGCACGGGAGCGAACGTGTCGTTCGTGACCCGTCCCGCCCAGGTGAGGGCCCACAGCGACTCGACGACCGACTGCTCGTTCGCGGCATCCGTCAGAGCGCGCAGCTGCCCCGCGAAGTACGCCCCGCCGCCGGCGAGCGCGTCAAGGATGGCGGCCTCGAGCGAATCCGCGGCGATGTCGTCGCTCGCTCGGGTGGGAAGGCTCAGCGAGATGGTGTCAGCGGGGTGCAGCGCGATCCACCCGTCTCGCCCCGGGAGTGTCCCGTGCCCCGACCAGATGACCTCGCCGGTCGCGGTGAGCTCATCCAGGAGCGCGGGGCGATAGTCGCGCACGCGCCCCGGCAGGATGAGGGACTCCCAGGCGCTCGCAGGGACCGGAACGCCGGCCAGCTGTTCGATCGCGGCAAGCACGCCGTCGACGCCCTCGAGGGGCGCGTCAGGTGCTGCCAGGCGGGGAGGAAGCGGGCGAGCGCGGTTTGCGGCACCGGTTCGATGCTCCCGCGGATCGCGGCGAGTGAGCGCATCCGCAGGCGACGCAGCACTTCGGTGTCGCACCACTCGTTCTCACCGCCGTCGAGCGCGGACGACGCGGGCAGGAAGTATCCGCTCGTGATGCGGCCCTGCGCTTCGAGCCGCAGCAGAGTGAGCCGCGCGACGGCGCTGCCGATGCCGAGCCGCTCGGCGACGGCAGCCGTCGTGAAAGGCCCGTGCGTGCGGGCCTGACGGGCGACCAGGTCACCCAAGGGGTCAGCGACCGGTTCGAGGAACGCGACCGGAATGCCGACCGGGAGCGGAATACCGAGCGCATCGCGCAGACGGCCGGCATCCTCGATGGCGGCGACCCGGTCGACACCCGCGATCGTGACCTCGATCGCCCGGCGACTGGCCACGAGCGTCTCGAGGTGGGCCCTGGCCTCGGCGACAGTTGCCGCGGGGCCGGGGGACTCAGCCTCGGACGTTTCCCTCTCGGTGGCGGTACCGGATGCTGACACCAGTCGCTCGGCGGCCTCGGCCGCCGACAGTGGCCCGAGCAGGCGGAGCAGGTCGGCCACGCCCTCAAGACCACGGACTCGGCGGTCGGGCGCGACGTGCTGAGCCTCGGCTTCGAACTGCGCGATGACGTCGGGATCGAGGAGTTCCCGCATCTCGACGGTGCCGAGCAGTTCCGACAGCAGCGCCGGGTCGACGGCGAGGGCGGCGGCGCGGCGCTCGGCAAGCGGCGAGTCGCCTTCGTACATGAACGCGCCGACGTAGCCGAACAGCAGGTCGCGGGCGAACGGCGAGGGCTGCGGGGTCTCGACCTCGATGAGGCGGATGCGGCGGTCGGCGATCGAGCGGGTGATCCGAAGCAGCGCCGGCACGTCGTATACGTCCTGCAGCACTTCGCGCAGGGTCTCGAGGATCACGGGGAAGGTCGGATGCCGCCGCGCGACCTCGAGGAGTTGGGCGGCCCGCTGCCGCTGCTGCCAGAGCGGGCTGCGGCGGTTCGGGTTCATGCGCGGCATCAGGAGCGCCCGCGCGGCGCACTCGCGGAACCGCGATGCGAACAGCGCCGAACCGCCGACCTCCTGTGTGATGAGCGGCTCGAGCTCGTCGGCATCGAAGACGAACAGCTCGGCGCCGGGCGGTTCGCTCGTCGTGTCGGGAACCCGCGCGATGATGCCGTCGTCGCTCGCGACCGCAGACCCTTCGACGCCGAGCCGTTCCCGAATTCGCGCGTTGACCGCGAGAGCCCAGGGGGCGTGCACCTGCATTCCATACGGGGAATGCAGGATGACGCGCCAGTCGCCGACCTCGTCGCGGCCACGTTCGACGGTGAGGCTCCGATCGGTCGGAAGGGTACCGGTGGCTTCGCGCTGGTCGGCAAGGTACGCGAGCAGGTTGGTCTTCGCGTTCGGCTCGAGCCCGGCACCCGTGAGTCGCGCGTCAGCGACGGGGGCGCTGCGGCCGCGATCTCGCGGGTGAAGGCGCCGAGGGCCTCGCCGAGCTCAGCGGGGCGGCCGATCCCGTCGCCATGCCAGAACGGCACCCGCCCGGGCTGTCCGAACGCGGGAAGCACATTCACCCGATCGTGCGTGATCTCGACGATCCGCCAACTGGTGGTGCCCAGCGTGAAGACGTCGTTCACCCGCGACTCGTAGACCATCTCTTCGTCGAGCTCGCCGACGCGGGCGTTCTGGCTCTCGCCCGCCACGAACACGCCGAACATGCCGCGGTCGGGAATCGTGCCGCCGCTTGTGACGGCGATGCGTTGCGCGCCCGGGCGGCCGGTGAGGGTGCCGGCATCCCGGTCCCACACGACGCGGGGCCGGAGCTCGGCGAACTCGTCGGACGGGAAGCGGCCCGCTAGCAGGTCGAGGGTGGCCTCGAAAGCCGATCGCGGTAGTGCCCGAAACGGCGCGCTGCGCTTGACCGTCTCGAACCACTCCTCGACGTGGAGGGGTGCAAGCGCGGATGCTGCGACGGTCTGTTGCGCGAGGATGTCGAGCGGGTTCTGCGGCACCTGGATGGCCTCGATCTGGCCCGCCAGCATCCGTTCCGTGACGATCGCGGTGTGCAGCACATCCGAGCGATGCTTGGGGAACAGCGAGGCGCGGCTGATCTCGCCGACCTGGTGCCCGGCGCGGCCGATGCGCTGCAGGCCGGATGCCGCACTCGGCGGCGCCTCGACCTGAATGACGAGGTCCACGGCGCCCATGTCGATGCCCAGCTCCAGGCTGCTGGTGGCAACGACGCACCGCAGGATGCCGGCCTTGAGCTCTTCCTCCACGAGCGCCCGCTGCTCCTTGGAGACCGAGCCGTGGTGCGCCTTCGCGAGGACGGGCCCGGCCCCGGCAGTCTGTCCGCCCTGGGCGGGCATCGCGGCGGCGATGGCCGGCGGGGGAAGCTCCACCCCGAGCCGTTCGGCGTAGATCTCGTTGAGTCGCGCGGTCAGGCGCTCCGCCAGGCGCCGGGAGTTCGCGAAGACGATCGTTGACCGGTGTTCGAGGACGCGGTCGACGATCGCCTCTTCGACGTGTGGCCACACCGATCCGGTCATCTCGGTGTTCTCGGGGCGGGTCGCGCCGCCCCCGGACGGCGCGTACCAGTCCTCGCCTGATGCCGGCGTCGGCGGTGTGGCATCCGTCGACCGGCCGCCCGGGCCTCCGGTGCTGGATGTCGCGGCTGGCGGCGGGTTGAGCATGTCTTCGACCGGCACGGTGACGCGCATGTCGAAGGTCTTGGATGCCGGCGGCGCAACGATCTCAACGGGAGCAGCGCCGCCCAGGAACCGCGCGACTTCGTCGATCGGCCGCACGGTGGCTGACAGTCCGATGCGCTGCACCTGTGCCGCGTCCGGGTTCTCGGCGCGGATCATGGCGTCCAGGCGCTCGAGGCTCACCGCCAGGTGCGCGCCACGTTTGGTCGCGGCCACGGCGTGGACCTCATCGACGATCACCGTATGAACGCCGGTGAGCGTTCGACCTGCCTGGCTCGTGAGCATGAGGTAGAGCGACTCGGGCGTCGTGATCAGGATGTCGGGAGGCGAAGCAACGAGCTTGCGCCGCTCCGCCGAGGGCGTGTCGCCTGATCTCACGCCGACCGAGACTCCGGGGAGGGTGAGGCCGCGGCGCCGTGCTGCCTGATCGATACCGACCAGCGGCGAGCGGAGGTTTCGTTCGACGTCGACGCCGAGGGCCTTGAGCGGCGAGATGTAGAGGATGCGGGTGCCCGCGGCATCCTGCGAGCCTTCAGCCTTCTCGCGGAAGACCCGGTCTATGGCCCACAGGAACGCCGACAGCGTCTTGCCCGACCCGGTTGGGGCGACCACGAGCGCGTGCCGGCCAGCCGAGATCGCCTCCCACGCCCCGGCTTGGGCGGGCGTCGGTGCGGTGAAGGCGCCGCGGAACCAG
The DNA here is from genome assembly GCF_015565955.1 of Microbacterium schleiferi. NCBI lineage: Bacteria > Bacillati > Actinomycetota > Actinomycetes > Micrococcales > Microbacteriaceae > Microbacterium > Microbacterium schleiferi. The sequence goes on from NZ_CP064760.1 coordinate 336,122, forward strand.
TCCTGCGTGGCAGGACCGAACCTCTCGAGCACATCCGCCATCCCCCTATCTTCGCGCGCACCCCCGACATCCGGCCCCGTCGCGGATACTGCCGGTCGCGGATGTCGTGGATCTTGGTCGCGAAGTCCGCAGAGTCTGCCCTGAATCGCACCGGCGGGCCGGATTCTTGCGAACGTCGGCAGAAACTGCGGAGTTCGTTGCGGCGTTGACGCGGATGAACACCGTGCGCCGCGCAGGTGTCGCGATCGGCGTTCCCGCAACGCGGTAGCCGCCATCGACGTGAGCCGCCTGGTCCAGTACCGTGACGTTCCGAGCGAAGGAGCAGCCATGGCACTCGACCAGGTGGTACACGGACGACAGAACGACTTCCCAGCGCGGCACTCGGATCGCGGGCGTTTCACGTTCGCAAAGCACGTCGTCGTCCCCAAGGAGGGAACGCAACTTCAGGTGGCGTTCATGGAGATCCCCCGGGGCAGTCAGCCTTCCCCTATCACTGGCACGCGGGCATCACGGAGGCGTACGTCATCCTGTCGGGGACGGGTCGGGTGCGCACCCCGGACGCCGAGTTTGACGTCGGGCCGGGAGAGGTCGTCGTCTTTCCGCCCGGGCCGGCAGGCGCGCACCGCATCACTGCAACCGGGCCGGAGCCGCTGCGCTATGTCGACGTGGACACGACCGGCGACCCGGATGTGATCGGATACCCGGACTCCGGCAAGACGATGGCGTACACCAGGGCGCGACCGACCACGATTTTCCGTGACGTGGATGCTGTGGACTACTACGCAGGGGAGCCAGACGCGCAGTGAGCGCGTCGCGCCCTGCTGCGCGTCCATGGGCGCCGACACCATGCAAGTAGCCCGGGGCCGCGGCACGGCGGGCGACCCGACGGATGTGGGAGAGTGGCACGCGGAGGATCCCCATGCGCACCACCCCAACCGTCCTCGCCGCAGCCCTGATCGCCGCCATCCTGGTCGGCACGGGAGCCGGCCCCGCCCTTGCTGAACCGGGCTTAGGTCCCGGTGTCGGTGACCCGCCGCAGCCTTCGACCGAGGCGACCATCGTCGCGATGCGGCACCAGGGTGGTCTCTACGGTGCACAGGAGACAGCGATCACGGATCCGCAGACTCCATATCCAACGACGATCACCGGATCGGGGCGCACCGTCGAGACGGCGCAGATCGTGCTCAACGATCCCGAGTCGAGTAGCCCCGGCGACATCCTGACCTACTGCATCGACCTGGCCACCGAAACCGAGATCGGCGTGCACTACGAACTCGGGGACTGGACCTCGGCGAACGTGCCGAATCTCGACTACGTGACCTACATCCTCAACAACTACTACCCGGTCGTGTCCGGGATGCCAGCCCTGTCGACGGATGCCGAGAAGGTCGCCGCCGTCCAGGGCGCGATCTGGTACTTCACCGATCAATTCGTCGTGCCGCAGTTCGGCTATCCGGCGCAGCACGCGGCGATCCGCGACATCGTCCAGGCAACCCAGACGGCTCTGGCTGGCGGATCAACGCCCGCGCCGCCGCTGCCGACCCTCACGATCACACCCGACAGCGGAACTGTGCCCACGACCGGCGACATCGTCGGGCCCTTCGCCGTGGGCGGATCGGTGTCATCATCGACGATCTCGATCCGAGGACTCGATATGTTCTCGGATGCCGCCGGCACCGCGCCCGTCGCCGGTGGCGCCGCGGTGGCGCAGGGTTCCTCGCTGTGGGCCCGGTACGTGTCGACGGCCGCCGATGAGGGATTCACGCTCGAAACATCCCAGACCGTCGAGGCCGGCAACGTCTTCCTCTACGACGGGGAAACCCTGGCCGAAGCAGCGCGCAGAAGCTGATCCTCGCCGCTCAGGCGACGATTCCGATCCGTGCGGATGCCGCGATCTCACCGATGGCCGCCGGCTGGTTCGCTGTCGATGTCACGGTCGCCGGCGCCGCCGCGGGTCGACAGGGTGCTATCTCGGTGACGGCCCGCTGCGACGATGGCGCGACCGTCATCGAGGACTCCGGGACCCTGCCCGCGGGTGCTGCCGCCGGCACGACCCGCGTCGTGACGCTCTCGGCCGTTCCCGCCGGGGCGACATGCACCGCGAGCCAGACGGCTGACGGCCACACCGCGGATGCCGTGCTGGCCTCGACCACGATCGTCCCGGCATCCGTCGTCGCCGCTGCATCCTCGACAGTCTCGGTGACGGTGACCGACACCTTCGCCGCTCCGACCCCGACCCCCACCCCCACCCCGAGCCCCACGTCGACGCGGCTTCCCGACACGGGTGCCGCAGCCGCGCCATCCTGGGCGATGCCGGCCATTCTGCTCGTCGCGGGAGCGGCCCTGATCGTGGTCGACCACACCCGGCGGCGGGCGCGAGCGCGACGGTAGCCGCCCGCCGTGGCGAACTCCTCATGCTCGGCGTCAAACCACCGCTGGGAGGTCGGTGGACAGGCGTCCCACCGCTGATATTGAGGAGTTAGCTACGCCTGCCCCAGCGTGTTAGCGACGCTCGCCCCGGGCTAGTCGACCTCGGCGGCTGGCGCCTTCCCTGACGCCGCCGCGAGATCGGCGACGAACTCGAGTTTGTCGAGCACCGGGGTCGACAGCACGAACGGGTAGAGATCCTCGGACCCCATCGACCGATTCATCATGTTCAGCGCGGTTGACAGCGGCATCCACGTCTTGGTGATCCGCTCCCGGAACGACGCGGTCGGAGCGGGCCGCAGGAGGTCGAACTGCTCAGCGGTCTGGATGCTGTCACTGATGTGCAGGTAATGGGCCCAGGTCTCGGCGAAGTCCTCCCACGGGTGCATGGTCGCGTACTGCGAGATGTAGTGCTGCTGCCAGTCCGCGGGAGCACCCTCGGCATAGTGCCGGTCGATCGCGGCCTGGTAGTCCTCGGTCTCGTCGCCGAAGAGGTCCCGCGCGCGGGCGCGGGTCTCGTCATCCGTGATGAGAAACGCCTCGTAGTAGTGCCCGACCTCGTGCCGGAAGTGCCCGAGCATCGTGCGGTACGGCTCGTCAAGCATCGCCCGGACCTTCTCGCGGTGCGCGTCCTCGGCCTCGGCGAGGTCGATCGTCACGATGCCGTCGGCGTGTCCGATCGTCACCGGCTCGGCGACGCTGGAGAGCAGGTCGAACGCGACGCCGCGCGGGTCGTCGGTGCGGTCGAGAATCGGGATGCCGAGTTCATCCAGTTCCGCGATGAGGTGCCGCTTGGCGCGCTCGGCGGGGGCGTAGTTCGAGATGCCCTCGAGGTCGGCGTCGTTGGGTCTGGTCCGGGTCAGGCCACAGCTGAAGCACAGCCCGCCGGCCTCGGTCGTGAGCCAGGTGCAGCCCGACAGCCCGAGGTTCGCGCACACGTGCCACACCGTGCCCTCGGCATCCGTGTACGTGCGATCGTCGGTGTCGATCGGCACGATGTCGCGCTCTGTCCGGGAGTAGCCGAGCGGTGTCTTGCACGAGACGCAGACGGAGTTCTCGAAGAACAGGCGGTTCCCGCAGACGCGGCAGGTGTAGGACCTCACGGGCGAATCCTCGCACACGAACTCGCCGTGCAGCGGGGGCTTGCGCTCGGGCCGATTCGCGTTCCGGTCGTGGTCGCAACGGCGCAGGGATTCTGCGACCCGCCGAGCGGATGGGCCGGCGGGCGGCGTGTTGCCTCACGGATGCGCCGTTGCGACCGGCCGGGAGTCGAGACGTCTCCGGGACGGATGAGCCGCGACCGGGCGGGAGCCCCAGCACCTCAGGACGGGTCAGGATGCCGGTGCCGGGGCGACATCGACCGAGACGCGCAGGGTCGAGCGCTTCGCGGTAGTGAAGATGATCCCCTTGACGGGGGAGACGTCTCCGTAGTCCCGCCCCAGGCGACCGTGACATATCGGTCGTTCGCCCACTGGTCGTTGGTCGGGTCAATCGCGAGCCACTCGTCCGATCCGGGCAGCCAGACCGCGAGCCACGCGTGCGAGGCGTCGGCTCCGACGATCCGTTCCCGGCCCGGAGGTGGCTGGGTGGCGAGGTACCCGCTGACGTAGCGCGCGGCGACGCCGTGGCTTCGCAAACACGCGAGGGCGAGGTGCGCGAAGTCCTGGCAGACCCCGGCGCGGGTCCGCAACACCTCGGCGACCGAGCTCGTGACGGTCGTCGCCGTCTTGTCGTAGTCGAAGTCGGCCTTGATGCGGTGCATGAGGTCGGTGGCAGCTTCCCCGATCGACCGTCCCGGCGTCAAGGTTGCCGCGGCGTACGTGTGAGCTTCGGCGACGTGCTCGGCCTTCGGGGAGGCGACGGCGAACTCGGCAGCCGACCAGGCACCCGGGGTGTCCGGTGTGTGGAGCGGGCGCGACAGCTCCCACGGTAGGGCCAGGGCTGCGTCGTCGTAGCGGGGGGAGTCGACGGTGACATCCGTGCGCGCGTCCACGATGAGGCGCTGGTGGGGCGCCGTGACGTGGAAGTAGGTCACGACGTTGCCGAAGGCGTCGCGCTCGTGGCTGACGTCGTTCGGTTCCGGATCGATCGTCACGTCGTGGGAGGCGATCTGCTGCCACGCGACCGGGCGCGGGGCGACGTGGGCGAGGCCGAGACTGTTGCGCACGTCCTCGCTGTACTCGTAGACCGTGCGATGCGAGACGAGGTACTTCATGCGGCGGCTCGCTCGGCAGTTCCCGTCACGAGAGTGCTCCGGTGAGCTCGGTCAGCGACAGTGATGCATAGGTCTGCAGGGGTGGCCCCGCCGAGAAGTGCAGCGCTTCGATGGCGCGGGCGATCTCGCGAAGCTGCGCGTCGGCATCCGTGAGCGTGTCGTGCAGCATCGAGCGACGGTCGTCGATGGCCATGGCAAGGTCCGCGACCTGGACCTCCTCGAGCTGCGCTTCGAGTTGGTCGAGGAGCCGCTCGGGACGGGTCGACCCGGTCGACAGAGGCTGGGCTGCCAGGTGCTCCCGGATGCGGGTGACGGCGAATCGGAGCGAGCGCGGGTTCTCGGCGTCGCGGACCAGCAGGTCGATCACGCCACTCGCGTAGAGCCCACCGCGGTACCGGCGTCGGTGCGTCACGACGCTCTCGCTCGCGCGCAGCACCGCTTCGAGCACTTCTTGTTCGACCTCCCCGACGAGGCGGTCGACCATCGTCGCGCGCAACAGGATGCCGACCTGCAGCGCCCGTTCGATGGCCCGGCCGGTCTCGATCATGTGCCAGCCGGCATCGCGGATCATGTTCGCCGACGTGCCCTGCAGCGCGAGAAGCGCCGTGAGCATCTGACCCGCGGACTCGCCGATCCCGTGGGCGTGCGGGGTGATCCGGAGGGAGGAGCCCGCCCGGTCGGTGGCAGCGAACACCCGCCAGGTGTCGGCCGAGAGCTGATCGCGCACGCCCTCCAGGGTTGTGCGCAGCCGCGACAGCGAGTGGGCTACCGATCCCGGCCGGACGCCGTCGAGAAGCACCGACCGGAACTCGGCGTCGAGGTCCAGCCACCGGGTCCCGCACAGGCGCTGCACGGCGCCGACGAGAACCTGGGTGCTTTGCGCTGCGGTCAGCCCCGGCGCGGTGAGCTGATCGGCATCCGATCGGATCGCGAGCACGAGCCGCAACAGGTCCTCGGCGCGCTCGGCGTAGCGGCCCGACCAGAACAGGTCATCGAGTGCGCGCGGGGCGACCTCGGGCACCGACTGGACGACGGTGACCGTTGTCGCGTCTGGCAGGCCCTGGTCGAGATCGGCCGGATCGGCCTTGAGAACCCAGACGTCTTTCGACGCCGTCGGCAGCGTGCCGTCGGCCACGGCGGTAGCGAGCCCCCCGATGAGCGGTCGATAGGTCGACTGGTGCCGCAGCGTGAAGGTGCGAAGAACCACCGGTCTCGCGTCCACGGCGGCTGGCGCGCGCCACGTCGGCGCCTGCGAGAGCGGGAGGAGCTCTTGCACGGCGAAGCGGTGGGGGCTCTGGCGGATGCGGTCGACCAGCCCCGCGGGGTCGGATGCCTCGAGCGGGGTCCGCGACCCGTCGATGGTGCGCACGACGAGTGTCGGGTCGGCACCGAGCAGGCGGGGGGTCACCTGATCGAGCGCGTCAGGATCGCCGCACCACCAGGTCGGCGTTGAGTCGAGCCGCAACTGCTCACCCAGGAGTCGTTCGCACAGCGCGGGAAGAAACGGGAGCAGTGCGGGATTTTCGAGGACGCCGGCGCCGAGGCCGTTGACCAGGCGCACCCCGCCGCGGCGGACAGCCTCGGTCAGTCCCGCGACGCCGAGCTGTGAGTTGCCGCGCAGCTCGAGGGGTCGCACCATTCGGCATCCACGCGACGCAGGATGACGTCGACGCGGTCGCGGGGTGTCGTCTCAGGCCAGCCCGCGGGCTTCATCCACACCTTCCCGTCGCGCACGACGAGATCGGCTCCCTGCACGAGGGGGAAGCCCAGCATGCCTGCCAGGAAGGCCTGGTCGTAGGCGGTTTCCGAGAGGGCGCCGGGGCTGAGCACGACGACGCGCGCGTCGGGCCGGGCGTCCGGAGCCGCAGCGACGAGCGCTTCGCGCAGGGCATCGAAGTAGGGTTCGATGCGGTGCAGGGCAGCGCCGTGGAACAGCTCGGGAACGACCTGCGAGACGATGCGGCGGTTCTCCATCGCGTACCCGAGCCCCGACGGGGCCTGCACGCGGTCGGAGATCACGCGCCACTCGCCGTCGCCGTCGCGTCCGAGGTCGGTGGCGCTGAACAGCAGCGGGTGCGGGTCAGTGGCTCCGGTCCCGGCCACGGCGCGGATGTAGCCGGCATGCCCCAGCACGGTGGCGGGCGGCAGAATCCCCTCGCGCAGCATCCGGCGCTCGCCGTAGACATCGACCAGGAGGGCGTTGAGGAGTTCGGCGCGCTGGGCGAGCCCGACATCGAGCTTCGCCCAGGCGGTGCTGTCGAGCACGAGAGGGACCGGGTCCAGGCGCCACGGCTCCGGGTCTGCGTCGGCAGGGTTGTAGGTCACGCCCTCGTCGGCCAGGAGCATCGAGACTTCACGGTTCAGTCGCGACAGGTCCTCGATCGTGAGGGTGAGCGCCCCCGGGGCCATCGCTCGCCATGCCGGGCGCAGCGTTCCGTCGGGGGCGATGACCTCGTCGAAGCGCGCCGACGATCCCCGGGGTGAAGCGAAGGGCAGCGTGGGTTGGGTGACCGCGGCGGCGTAGTCGCGGAGGACGCTCACGCAGGGGCGGTCCTGCGCAGGTCGAGGGTGTGGGGGTAGTCGGAGGATGCCGCATGGCGGCCGCGCTCGCGGAGAGCTCCCACGTCGACGCGGCCGGGGGTGTGACCGTGTGTGTCGAAGCGGCTCGCGCGCCGCGCCTCGGCTTCGAAGGCGTTGACCGGCGGGTGCTCGTAGGCGCGTCCGCCGGGATGAACGACGTGGTACGTGGCGCCGCCGAGGCTCGCTTCGGAGTGGGTGTCGATGACGTCGAAGGTCAGCGGCGAGTGCACCTCGATCGAGGGATGCAGCGCCGACCACGGCTGCCAGGCGCGATAGCGCACGCCCGCATAGTACTCGCCGAGCGTGCCGGTCGATGTGAGAGGCACAGGTACACCATTGCACGTCACGAGGTGTCGGCGCTCGTCGATGCCGCGCACAGTGACCTGCATCCGCTCCACCGAGGAGTCGACGTAGCGGGCAGTTCCCGACCCGGTGGCCTCCTCACCGAGCACGTGCCACGGTTCGATCGCCTGGCGCAGTTCGAGCTCGATGCGGGCTCCGGGGGCAGAGATCCTCGTGAGCCCGACGCGGGGGAAGCGGAACTCCGCGAACGCGTCGAGCCAGGTCTGTTCGAACGGGATGCCGGCGCGATTCAGGTCGTCGACGACGCTCTCGATATCCAGCAGCGTCCCGTGCGGGAGGAGGAATTCGTCGTGCAGTCGCGTTCCCCACCGGACGAGGGGCTCGTCGTAGGGCGTGTCCCAGAACCAGGAGATGATGCTTCGCACCAGCAGCGCCTGGACGAGCGCGAGCTCCGGATGCGGCGGCATCTCGAATCCGCGCAGCTCGAGCAGTCCGAGCCTGCCCCGACTGGAATCCGGGCTGTAGAGCTTGTCGATGCAGAACTCGGCCCGGTGCGTGTTGCCGGTCAGGTCGGTGAGCAGGTGTCGCAGCGCCCGGTCGACGATCCAGGGTCGCGTCGCGCCCCCGGATGCCGCAGCCTCGGCATCCAGTCGGCGAAGCTCCCGCAGTGCGACCTCCATCTCGTACACCGCCTCCGGCCGGCCCTCGTCGAAGCGGGGAGCCTGGCTGGTCGGGCCGATGAACCGGCCCGAGAAGAGGTAGGACAGGCTCGGGTGGCGCTGCCAGTAGGCGATGAGGCTCGCGAGCAGGTCGGGTCGGCGTAGCAGCGGCGAATCGATCGGCTGGATGCCGCCGATCGTGATGTGGTTGCCGCCGCCAGTGCCGGTGTGCAGTCCGTCGAGATCGAACTTCTCGGTGGACAGGCGGCTGCTCCGGGCCAGGTCGTACAGCGTCGTGGTCAGCTCGCGCTGCTGCGCCCACGACGAGACCGGCTGCACGTTCACTTCGATCACGCCGGGGTCGGGCGTGACGACGAGTTGCTCGAGGCGGGTGTCAGGCGGCGCCGAGTATCCCTCGATCACGAGCCGGATGCCGGTGGCCGCCGCTGCCTGCTCGAGGACGTGCAGCAGGTCGGTGTAGTCCTCCAGATGCGCGACGGGCGGCAGGAAGACGTGCACCTGACCGTCCCGGGCCTCGAACGCGATGGCGGTCGTCGGGGTGGCGGCGACCCCCTGCAGTGACACGTCCGGCACGGCCGGCTCGCGCAGCGGCGACTCCTCGAGGTACGACGGCTCCGCGGTCAGGTCCGGTGGCGCCCACGACACCGAATCCAGCGGCAGACGCAGGCCGATGGGGCTCGTTCCGGGGCTGAGCACGAGGCGACCCCGGCGGAATGTCCAGACGGGGCTCGTCCAGTGCCCGTCGGTCGTGAGGGGCAGGACCCAGCCGGTCGGGGTGTCGATGTCGCGGTCGAGGGCGGCCAGGTCGTGCTCGTCGAACCCTTCGACGTCGGTGGGCTCGCCGACGGGCTTGCGCACCTCGGCAGCCAGCGCAGCCAGCGGGTCTTCGTAGGCGGGCAGGAGCCGGCTGTTCGGGATGCCGAGGGTCTGCGTCACCCGGCGAGCCAGCGCCTCGGCATCCGCGTCCGCGCCGCGGCGCGGCTCGTCCGACCACGGGTCGGCGAACAGCGCGGGATCCTGCCACAGAGCTACCCCGTCCTTGCGCCACTGCAGCGCGATGTTCCAGCGGGGAAGCGGCTCGCCTGGGTACCACTTGCCCTGGCCGCGGTGCACGATGCCGCCGCCGGCGTACCGCTCGCGGAGCTTTTCAGCGAGGGTGTCGGCAAGCTCGCGTTTGTGCTCGCCGTCGGCGTCCGTGTTCCAGTCGGGAGCCGTCGCGTCATCCACCGAGACGAACGTCGGCTCCCCGCCCATCGTGAGGCGCACGTCGGCAGCCGTGAGTCGTTCGTCGATGCTCTGCCCGAGGCCGTCGATTCGCCGCCACTGGGCGTCGGTGTAGGGGCGGGTCGTGCGGGGATCCTCGTGGATGCGACGCACCTCGTTGTGGAACGAGAACTCCACCTCGACGGCCTCCGTCGCCCCGAGATCGGGGCAGCCGAGGACGGTTCGGGCGTCGCGCTGAGGGGGATGTGCCCTTCACCGGCGAACAGGCCACTCGTGGCATCCAGTCCGATCCAGCCCGCTCCGGGAACGTAGACCTCGGCCCAGGCGTGCAGGTCGGTGAAGTCGGCGGCAGGGCCGCTCGGGCCGTCGAGGGACTCCTGGTCGGGCGCGAGCTGAATGAGGTAGCCCGAGACGAAGCGCGCGGCCAGCCCATACTGGCGCAGCAGGCTCACGAGCAACCAGGCGCTGTCGCGGCACGAGCCGATGCCGCTACGCAGCGTGTGGTTCGGGGTCTGCACCCCCGCTTCCATCCGCACGCTGTACGCGACCCGCTGCTGCACGGCGCGGTTGAGCTCGGCGAGGAATGTGACGGTGGGGACGCCGTCCTCCGGGACCGGCGGCAGGGTCTCCCGCCACTTCTGGGCGCGGCCGCTGCCGGCGACAGGCCGCAGGTACGGGGCGAGATCGGATGCCAGGTCGGGGTGGTACGCGAAGGGGAACCGCTCTGCGTACTCCTCGATGAAGAAATCGAGCGGGTTGATCACCATCATGTCGGCGACCAAGCCCACCGTGATCTCGAGGCGGTCGACCTTCTCGGGGAAGACGAGGCGGGCCACCCAGTTGCCGAACGGGTCCTGCTGCCAGTTGACGAAGTGGTTCTTCGGGCTGACCTCAAGCGAGTACGCCTCGATGGGGGTTCGCGAGTGCGGGGCCGGCCTCAGCCGAACGAGGTGCGGAGCGACCGAGATGGGCCGGGCGAACTCGTACGCAGTGCGGTGCTCGAGAGCCACCTTGATCGACATGCACACAGCGTGGCGCAGAACTGTTGCGTGCGGGTTACGGTTTGCCGACCAGTCGGACCGGGCCTCACGCCGCCGTTTCGTCGCTCAGCGCGTCCCGAACGCAGGATGAACAGGGTCTTCCCGTGTCCCTGCCGCCGCATCGGGTCATCTGGTCCTGCGAACGGTCCCTATCCGTCCGACGGAATGATGATCCAGAGCAGGATGTAGATCCACAGCGAGAGACCCGCGAAGATGACGGCGGCGACCGTGAGGACCCGCACGAGGGTCCGGTCCCAGCCGAAGCGGTCGGCGACGGCGGCGCACACGCCGGCGATCAGGCGGCCCTGTCGGGGTCTGATGAGTTGATTCATGAGCCCATTGTCGAACGGAGGGCCCGGCGCTCGCGCGGGGGATGACCGCCGTCTTCGGGAAGGCTGACCCTCAGAGCGCGGCGAGCTGCGCGTCCAGGAACTCGCGGACATCGGCGAGTTCCTGCTCCGAGACGCTGTGCGTCAGTCCCGGGTATGCGCCGCCCGAGAGGGTGGCGTGGCCGGGCAGCCACTGCATCGTGTGTTCCACGAGCGCCGGGGGATGACGTCATCGTGCGTCCCGCGACCCCAGAAGACGGGCGGTGTGCGCTCGGCCATCGCGGCGTCGCCCTCGAGATCGCCGGGAGCGACGTAGCCGCTGAGGTTGACGGCGAACGCGAACCGGTGCGGCTCCAGGCGCAGGGCCTGCATCGAGACCGCCGCACCCTGCGAGAAGCCGAGAAGCCCCACGGGGTCGTCCCCGGGCAGCGTGTCGATCCACTCGATGAGGCGACGGGCGGCATCCGTCACCCGTGACGGGTCGCGGCCATCCAGTCCTTCAATCGGGTACCAGGAGTACCCCGGGGCCGGCCACGGCGGTGTGAGCGGTGCGCGGACCGCGGCGACCGTGATTCCGACGGGAAGGTAGGGTCGCAGCCCGAACAGGTCGCGTTCGTCGGATCCGTAGCCGTGCAGCAGCACGAGCAGCGGCCTCCCCACGCGGTCTTCGGGGTCCTCAGACCAGAGCACCGCATCCCCGGACAGTGCCGGCGTGTCGATCTGGCTCATGGCCTCAGGGTATACAAGAGACATGCCGGTACGGACCCCAGACCCCGACCCCAACGAGCGCGACGACGAGGGCACGCCGGGCGATCCGCTCGGCGGGATCGGCGCCTCGTTCGGCCGCTCGGACCGCCCCGTGGGTGACGGATCCTTCGGATCGCCCACCCCGGAAGCGCGTCGAACCCGGGCTGGCTCACCGATATCGAATTGGCTGAAGCCCGCCGCCGCCTGCCCATGCTCTACGTCGAGGCGCTCCCGGTTCGAACCGACGGCGTGGGCCTTGTCACCGAGGTCGGCATCCTGCTGCGCGCGACACCGCTCGGTGAGATCACCCGCTCGCTCGTCTCGGGGCGCGTGCGCTACGGCGAGACCGTGCGCGATGCGTTGTTCCGTCACCTCGAGAACGACCTCGGACCGATGGCGTTCCCGCTGCTGCCGCCGCAGCCGGTTCCATTCACGGTCGCCGAGTACTTCCCGATTCCCGGCGTCAGTCCCTTCTTCGACGACCGCCAGCACGCGGTGTCGCTCGCTTTCGTCGTGCCCGTCACCGGCACGTGCGAGCCCCGTCAGGACGCGCTCGAGGTCACCTGGATGCCGCCCGAGGAAGCAGCATCCGACTCGCTGGCCGCTGAGATGGAAGGCGGGCGGGGAACACTCGTACGCCTCGCGCTCGCGAGCGTCGGCGCGCTGCGCTGATCCGGATTCCTATGCCCGCCAATCTTCAGATGGTCGAGTACGCGATCGGCCTGCCGATTGCGTTGCTCTTCTCGTACCTCGTTGCGCTCGCGATGCGGCGGGTCTTTCGCGAGCGGCTCCCGCTGTCGCTGCCCGTCATGATCCTCACGTCGATCTTGGGGACAGCGATCGGGTTGTTCGTCGCGGGCTGGTTCATCCCGGGGCTGCGGTTGTGGGAGCCGCTGACCCTCCTGATCGCCTTCGGGTCCAGCATCCTCGTCACCTTTCTGGTCTCGGGCCTGTTCGCCGGCCTTCGCCGCGATCCCGGTGATGTCGATGTCGCGGCACTGTTGGCCGCGGGTGAATCCGACCGCGTCGAACTCAAAGAGACCGCCCGCTGGAATGTGCGGGAGGGCAAGAAGGATCCGCGGATGGAGCAGGTGATCGCCAAGACTGTCGCTGCATTCCTCAACAGCGGAGGCGGAACGCTCGTGGTCGGCGCCAACGACGACGGTGAAGCGCTGGGGCTGGAGCGCGATCTCGCGACCCTTCGGGTTCCGGACGCTGACCGCTTCGAGCTGTGGTTGCGCGACATGCTCTCGACCCTTCTCGGCCGCAACGCCGCAGCGCTGCCGATCGTTCGGTTCCCCACCGCACCGAACGGAAACATGGTGTGCGCGATCGTGTGCCCGCCCTCGCCGCGGCCCGTTTTTGTGACGCACGCCAAGGACGGCGCCTCGACGGAACTGTGGGTTCGGGTGGGCAATTCGACGCGCTCGTTCGCCGTGGACGAGGCCGTCGAGTACGTCGCGCGCCACTGGGGCGGGCGCCGCGTGCGGTCGCGCTCGGGCGATACCAAGCATCCGGCTACCTGATCGTCATCTGAGCGCGGTATCGTGTGTGCGCTCGGGGGAGTTTGACACCGCACGTCCCGGAGGACCGGATGCCAGAAAACGCTTCATCCCCCCGCACCGATGCCCCGCCCTCGACGCCGTTCGACGAGCTCATGAGCGCGGCCGCGGAACCCACGCCTGCGCAGGGCGCGACATTTGCCACGGTCTTTCGCGGATATGACCGCGATGACGTGGATGCGGCGGTCTCGCGCCTGAGCGCGAATCTCGCCGCCGAGTCGCAGCGGGCTACCGAGAGCGCGGCGCGAGCTGATGCCGCAGCCGAGCGCCTCGCCCGCGTGGAGGGGGACCTCACCGCCGTTCGCGCGCAGCTCGCGGATGCCGAGAGTCGGATCGCCGCGTTGACGGAGGAACTGGCCGATGGGTCGGCATCCTCACCGAACCGGCGCCACTTCGAGGAGGTGCTCCGGGTCGCCGAGGAGCAGGCGAGCACCATCATCTACAACGCCACCAACCAAGCCGACAAGCTGTTGCAGGCCGCGGGAGCCGAGGGCGACAGCCGCCGGGCCGAGGCCGAGGCGGATGCCGCGCAGATCATCGCGCGCGCCAACAGCGACGCCGAACAGGTCAGGCTTCGGATGCAGACGGAGCTGACCGCGCACACCGCTCGGTTGGAGCGGGAGGCTGCGGCCTCGGCGGATGCCGTCGTGCAGGCCGAGCAGGAGGCAGCCGCGATCCGCACCGAGGCTGAAAAGGCCGCCGCGACGACCCGGGCCACCGTGGCGCGGGAGACCGAGCAGTCGCGGGCCGCCGCCGAGGAGGCAGTGCGGGAGCTGCGGATGCGGGCCGCCGAGTTCGAGGAGTCGCTCACGCGCCGACAGGACGACGCACAGCAGGAGTTCCTGGTGCTGCACAATCAGGCTGTCGCGCACGCCGAGCGCATCACGACCGACGCGAACGCGCAGGTCGCCTCCGCGCTCGAGCACGCGCAGCGGATCACCGCGAAGGCCGACGACTTCGACAAGCTCATGCGGTCGCAGGCCCAGCAGATCGACGCCGATGCCCGGATGCGGGCCGCCGAGCACCTCGACCGTGCGCGGGAGAAGGCGCAGCGGATCATCGATGCCGTGACGACGCAGACCGACACCGTGCTGCGCGATGCGGAAGACCGCACGCGACAGCTGCGCTGGCAGCAGCATCAGCTGACGAGCTTCATGGCCGAGGTGCGGGAGATGATCCGGCCTGATGGTGTGACGCCGCAGGCCGCGGAATCCGAGCACAATGGGGCGGCGACGGATGCCGACATCGCCGCGGGCGGGGACGGCGACGCCGAGCACGCGTAGTCTGGCCGAAGCCCGCGAGGGAGGTTCGGCATGGTCCAGGTACGCGTCGCCGGGGTGGCGGTGGATTCGATGGGGCAGCATGTCATTCTGCTCAAGCCCCTCAGTGATGCGCCGGGGGTCGGATCGATCGTGCCGATCTGGATCGGTGCGCAGGAGGCGACGTCGATCCTCGTCGCCGTCGAGAACGCGGTGACACCGCGACCGCTGGCTCACGACCTCATGACGGTGATGCTCCAGCAGCTGGAGGCGCAGGTAACACGCGTCGAGGTGACGCGAATCACCGACGGCACGTTCTTTGCCGAGATCACCGTTGCGCACGGCGACCAGGTTCTGATCATCGACGCGAGACCCTCGGATGCCATTGCGCTGGCCTCGCGCGTTGGTGCTGCGATCTGGGTCGCCGACGCCGTCATCGAGGAAGCCGGCATGCCCGACATCCTCGACGAGGATGACGCAGAGGTCTCGGTCGACGAGTTCAAGCGGTTTCTCGACGAGGTCGACCCCGAGGACTTTCGCGGCTGACCCCGTCGGCACCGGTGCCCGCCATCCCCGTCGAACCACGTACCACCAGCGTCGTTGCCAGCTCGATGATGCGCGGCTGGGGGTCGGCGCCGTGGGCGATGGCAGCCAGTTCGTCGATCGCCGCGCCCGCCATCTCCCGAATCGGTTGGTGAACCGTCGTGAGCGCGGGCTGGACCCACTTCGCCCCTCGGACGTCATCGAACCCCACCACGAGCACATCCCGCCCGATCTGCAGGCCGACATCGGTCGCGGCTCGGTAGACCCCGATCGCCATCTCGTCTGAGACCGCGAAGACGCCGACCGGCCCGGCTGCCGCGGCCTCGCGCAGCGCCGGAACACTCACGCGCCAGGCTCCGGGCGAGGTCCAGTCAGCTCGGACCCGGTGGATACTGGCGGCCGGGTAGCGCGAGCGGACGGTACTCTCGAAGCCCTGCACGCGAGCACGTCCGAAGCGGTACGAGGGCGCAGCATCCACGACGATGAACCGCTCCGCGCCCGCCGCGAGCAGGTGCTCCGCCGCTGCCGCACCCCCGGCATGGTCGGTCGTGCGCACGCTGGTCAACGATTCCCCCGCCTCTGCTCGCGGGTCCATCAGGACGATCGGGATGCCGGCATCGTGCAGCAGCGCGATCTGCGCAGCGGTCGGCAGAATCAGGCCCAGCACGACGCCCGCCGAGCCTCGAGACCGGATGCGCAGGGGCCAGTCGTCGTCGGGAGTCTCACGTTCTGCCGTGAGGACCAGGTCGAACCGATGCCGGGCTGCCGCCAGGTGCGCGCCAGCGGTCACTTCGTCGGCGTAGGGGTCGTGGAAGGTGCCCAGGACGAGATCGAACAGGCGTGACGTTCCCGTCCGCGGTCGTCCCCGCCGCACGCCGGTGCTCGAGTAGCGGTGCCGCTGGGCGACAGCCAGCACGCGGGCACGGGTCTGCGGGGTCATCTCTCCCTTGCCGCGCAGCGCGCGGGAGGCCGTTGAGACACTGACCCCGCTCTCGGCGGCGATCTGGGCGAGGGAGCTCACGCAGGCCATTTTTGCGCAAAATTGAAGACACCCGCCACGCCCAGTGGCATTCTGGTGCGCGGATCGCGAGAGAAAGGCGATGTCGATGGCGATGTCGAGTCCAGCAGTCCTGAGGGTTGCCATCATCGGGACCGGCTTCATGGGAAAGATGCATGCCCATGCGTGGCGCACCGCGCACCGTTTCTTCCCCCTTGACGCCACCCCCGAGATCGCCGTCGTCGTCGGGCGGGATCCCGACCGAACCGCCGCCGCGGCTACCGAGTTCGGGGCTCTCGCGTCGGCCACCGACTGGCGGGAGGTGGTGACGCGTCCCGACATCGATGTCGTCGACATCTGCGCGCCCGGCGACACGCATGCCGAGATCGCTTTGGCAGCTCTTGCCGCCGGAAAGCACGTGCTGTGCGAGAAGCCGCTCGCGAACAGCGTTGCCGATGCCGACCGGATGGCGGCAGCAGCCGAGGCGGCTCCCGACGTCGTCGCGATGTGCGGGTTCAGCTACCGCCGCACTCCCGCCCTCTCGCTTGCGCGTGAGCTGATCGCGGCGGGGCGACTGGGTGAGATCCGACACGTGCGGGCGCAGTACCTGCAGGACTGGCTGAGCGACCCCGAGGCCCCCTTCACCTGGCGCCTGGACAGGGCGCGCGCGGGGTCGGGCACGCTCGGAGACATCGGTGCGCACAGCATCGATACGGCCCAGTGGCTCACGGGAGACCGGATTGCGAACGTCTCAGCGGTCACGAGAACGTTCGTCACCGAGCGTCCGGAACGCGACGAGCACGTGGGTCTTGGCGGACGAGCCGCCGACGGTGCGCCGCGTCGCGAGGTCACCGTCGACGACGCCGCGGCCTTCACCGCTACCTTCGCCGGCGGCGCGCTGGGTGTTTTCGAGGCCACCCGCATGGCAACGGGCAGGCGCAACGCCAACCGCATCGAGATCAACGGATCGCGCGGCGCGATCTCATTCGACTTCGAGCATATGAACGACCTCGAGTTCTACGACGCTGCCGATCCGGCGGGGGAACAAGGCTTCCGTCGCATCCAGGTCACCGAGCCCGAGCATCCGTACGCGGCGGCCTGGTGGCCCGCGGGGCACGGCCTCGGATACGAACACGGCTTCACGCACCAGATCGTGGACGTCGTTCGCGCGATCACCGAGCGGGGGCCTGTCTCGCCCTCGTTCGCCGAGGCAGCCCAGGTGCAGCGTGTTCTCGCTGCCGTCGAAGCCAGCGCGGCGCACGGCAGCGTCATGACCGTTGTGGAAGGAGCATCATCGTGACCAGCAGGCAGGCGCTCGTCGTTCGCGGCGGGTGGGACGGGCACCATCCCGTCGAAGCCACAGACCTCTACATCCCGTTCCTGGAGGCGAGCGGATTCGCGGTGCGGGTCGAAGAGTCGCCGGAGATCTACACGGATGCCGGTGTGATGGCAGCTACCGACCTCGTGCTGCAGTGCGTCACGATGGCCGACGCATCGCGGGAGGCGATCGCCGGGCTGCGGGCCGCCGTCAGCGCAGGCGTCGGTTTGGGTGGCTGGCACGGCGGAATCGCTGACTCCTATCGTCGGGACGCCGACTACCTGCAGCTGATCGGTGGGCAGTTCGCGACGCATCCGTCCAAGAGCCCGGATCAGTGCACGGGCGACCAGAGTGATAACTACCTGCCGTACACGGTCGAGATGACAGAGCTCGGGCACGAGCACGAGATCACCGCAGGAATCGGCGATTTCGAGCTGACGACCGAGCAGTACTGGGTCCTGCACGATGACCTCAACGACGTTCTCGCGACCACGACGCATCCGACCCAGCCGTACCACCCCTGGCACCGCCCGATCACGTCGCCTGCGATCTGGACCCGGCTGTGGGGAGCGGGGCGCGTCTTCGTTGCGACACCCGGGCACAGCCTTGACGTGCTCGAGAACCCGAACGTACGCACGATCATCGAGAGGGGATTGCTGTGGGCAGCACGCACGGCGTCGGCGTCGTCGGACTTGGTGTGATCTTCGCGCAGTACCGCGAGACTCTCGTCGGAGAGCGCGACGTCGCGATCGTCGCGGTCGCCGATCTTGATCACGCCCGCGCGCAGGAGGTCGCTGACACGATCCCCGGATGCCGCGCCCTGAGCGTCGCGGAACTGATGGCAGACCCCGCCGTCGACACCGTGCTGAACCTCACGATCCCTGCTGCGCACGCGGAGGTCGCGCTGGCCGCGCTCGCCGCAGGCAAGAACGTTTACGGGGAGAAGCCGCTCGCGGCAACGCTGGCGCAGGCGCAGCAGATCATGGCGGCGGGTGGGCCTGCGTGGGTCGGCGGCGCACCCGACACCGTTCTCGGCGCCGGTATCCAGACTGCCCGGGAGATCGTCGACTCGGGTCGGATCGGCCGCCCGCTCGCGGCGACGGCCACGTGGGTCGCCCCAGGGCACGAGGCGTGGCATCCGAACCCGGACTTCTACTACCGGGAGGGCGGCGGACCCCTCATGGACATGGGCCCGTACTACCTCACCTCGCTCGTCCACCTGCTGGGCCCCGTCGTCAGCGTCAGTGGAGCATCCTCTCGCAGTCGCGACACCCGCACGATCGCATCGGGACCGCGGGCAGGGGAGGAGATTCCGGTCGAGGTCGACACGTACGTGACCGGCACGCTACGGCACGCCGGCGGCGCGATCTCGACCGTCGTCTTCAGCTTCGACAGCGTCGCAACCCACGCCTCCCCGATCGAGGTGCACGGCGAGACCGGCTCGATCGCCGTCCCGGACCCGAACATGTTCGAGGGTGACGTGCAGGTGCGGATGCTGGGAGCACCGGACTGGGAGAGCGTTGCAGCGTCAGCCGGATACCGCGATGCCGGGCGCGGTATCGGCCTTATCGACCACGTGCGCACCGGCGCCGGGCGTGCGAGCGGTGCCCTCGCCCTCCACGTCCTCGAGATCATGGCCGAGCTGCTGCGCTCGGCGCGCGAGAACACCCCAATCACCCTCACGACCACGGTGCAGCGACCGCCCCTGGTTCCGCTGACCCCCGCATCCGACTGGAGATGAACCCATGACCGCAACCGCCCGCGCCGTCGTCGACCTCGACGTGACCGGTCCCGTCATCAGCCGCCACCTCTACGGGCACTTCGCCGAGCACCTCGGTCGCTGCATCTACGACGGGTTCTGGGTCGGCGAGGATTCACCGGTCCCGAACGAGCGCGGCATCCGTCTCGACATCGTCGAGGCCCTGCGTGCCGTGAACATCCCGAATCTGCGCTGGCCGGGTGGATGCTTCGCCGACGAGTACCACTGGCGGGATGGCATCGGCCCGCGCGACCAGCGCCCCCGCATGGCGAACACCCACTGGGGTGATGTCATCGAGAACAACCACTTCGGTACTCACGAGTTCATGGACCTGTGCGACATGCTCGGCGCCGACCCCTATGTCAACGGAAACCTCGGCAGCGGCACGGTGCAGGAGATGGCCGACTGGGTCGAGTACCTCACGCGCGACGACGACAGCCCCATGGCGCGGCTGCGTCGCGAGAACGGTCGCGACGAGCCCTGGAAGGTCCCGTTCTGGGGTCTCGGTAACGAGGCGTGGGGGTGCGGGGGCACCATGTCGCCCGAGCACTACGCGAACGAGGCCCGCCGCTACGCGACCTTCTGCCGCAACCACGGCGGCAATCAGCTCACCCGCATCGCCGCCGGTGCGAACGAGGGCGACCTCCGCTGGACACGAGCCCTCATGGAGGCGGTGAACTGCCTCGGGTGCACGAAGGACGACAATCCCGTCTACCAGGCGATCTCGTTCCACTACTACACGCACTCGGGAACGGGCATCAACACCGAGGATGCCGCGGGCTTCACCGACGACCAGTACTACCGGACGATGGCCTACGCGGCCGGGATCGAGCGGATCGTCGCCGCACACGTCGCGCTCATGGACGCCTATGATCCGCGTGGGCGCATCGACCTCGTGTGCGACGAGTGGGGCACCTGGTGGAACGTCGAGGAGGGCACCAATCCTGGGTTCCTGTTCCAGCAGAACACGGTGCGCGACGCCCTGGTCGCGGGCCTGCACTTCGACATCTTCCACCGTCACGCGCGCCGGCTCACGATGGCGAACATCGCCCAGACCGTCAACGTGCTGCAGGCGATGATCCTCACCGACGGTGACAGTCTCGTGCTGACGCCGACCTATCACGTGTTCGAGATGAACAAGGGGCACCAGGATGCCCTGCAGCTAGGCGCTCACATCCTCGAGGCGCCGAGCGAGACGGTGGGGGATGAGGAGCTGCCGCTGTTGTCGTTCTCGGCATCCGTCAAGGACCACAGGGCCCTGGTCTCGCTGACACACCTGGCGGCGCACGATGACCTGGATGTGAGCATCGACCTGCGTGGTCGGGCAGCTTCCGTCGCCCGTGCCCGCGTCCTCAGTGCGGAGAGCGCGTCGGCCTTCAACGACCCGAGCGCGCCCGACCGGGTCGCACCCACGCCGGTGGAGGCGCAGATCGACGACGGGGTGCTTTCCGTGCGGCTTCCGGCTCACTCGTTCGCGACGATCGAGCTGGACCTCGCCTGAGGGTCAGTATCTGAGGTGACCCGCGCGACGCGTGCTCAGGCGCGCGTTGCGCGGGCGACGGCCTCGATCAGGGTGTCGATGTCGGCCTCGGTCGTGTCGAAGCTGCACACCCACCGCACCTCACCGACCGAGGCATCCCAGTCGTAGAACCGGAAGCTCTCGCGGACGGTCTCGGCAGCTCCCGGGGGCAGCGTCGCGAAGATGCCGTTGACCTGGGTCTGCTGCGTGAACCCGACCCCCGGATGGTGCCCGCGGCGATCGCCTCCTCCAGGCCGTGTCGGAGGCGCGCTGCCATGGCGTTGGCGTGACGGGCGTTGCGCAGATACAGGTCACCCTCGTACAGGGCGACCAGCTGGGCCGAGACGAACCGCATCTTGGAGGCGAGTTGCATGTTCATCTTGCGCAGGTAGTGCAGTCCGACGGATGCCGCCTCGTCGAGCACCACGATCGCTTCGGCCGCGAGAGCCCCGTTCTTGGTTCCCCCGACGCTGACGACGTCGACCCCGACATCCGTCGTGAAGGCGCGCAGCGGCAGGTCGAGGGCTGCGGCGGCGTTGGAGATCCGGGCCCCATCCATGTAGAGCAGCATTCCGCGCTCGTGGACGTGGTCGGCGATCGCGCGGATCTCGGCGGGTGTGTAGAGGGTGCCGAGTTCGCTCGACTGGGTAATGGCGACCACCAGTGGCTGGGCGCGGTGCTCATCGCCCCATCCCCACGCCTCGGTGTCGATCAGCTCGGGCGTGAGCTTGCCGTCGGGGGTCGGGATGGTGAGCAGCTTGATGCCG
Organism: Microbacterium schleiferi; assembly: GCF_015565955.1. Lineage (NCBI taxonomy): Bacteria > Bacillati > Actinomycetota > Actinomycetes > Micrococcales > Microbacteriaceae > Microbacterium > Microbacterium schleiferi. The sequence continues at coordinate 357,391 of NZ_CP064760.1, forward strand.
CCGACCTTCTCGGGCGCCCCGCCCTCATCGCTGTTGACGTGGGCCGTGGATGCCGCGATCACCGCTCCCCACCGGGGCAGCATCGACTGCAGCGCCGTGACGTTCGCGCCCGTGCCGTTGAAGACCGGGAACACCTCGACGGCCTTCCCGAAGTGGCCCGCGAACACCCCGCGAAGCCGCTCGGTCACCGAGTCGGCGCCGTACGCGGGCTCATGGTCGACGTTCGCGGCGGCAATCGCTGCGAGAACCTCGGGGTGGATACCGGAGTAATTGTCGGAAGCGAATCCGCGGGCGTGGACGGGTGTGCTGCTCACCGTCTCAGCCTACGGTTCGCGGGGACCTCTCCTCGCGACGCGGTCATGCGTCGGTGGCCCGGATGCCGGACGTTGAGGCGATCACCGGGCGCATCTTCTTCTCGAGCGCCTCGTAGAACATCGACAGCGGGAACTCGTCGTCGAGCACGGCATCCGTATACCCCGACAGCGGGCCGGCGAGCACGTCGTCAGGCAGCCCCCGGTTCCATCGCGAGGCCGGGTGCGGCGGAAGCGTCTCGCGGATGAGGTCGTACGCAGCCAGCCAGTGCACGGGCTTGGGCCTGTCGATGGAGGCCCAGTAGAGCTCGTCGATGCGGTCGGCCAGCGCAACGACGGCTGCGGGAACCGCGTCCCAGTCGATGGTCAGGGCGGTGTCGGTCCAGTGGAGCACCCCGCGCTGGTGCAGCCACGCGAACAGCAGCTGTCCACCGAGTCCGTCGTAGTTGCGCATCCGCGACCCGGTGATCGCGAACCGGAAGATCCGGTCGAAGACCACGGCGTACTGCACCAGTTGAGCGTGTTCGAGGGTCTCGTCCTCGGTCGCGCTGAGGGTCTCGCCGCCGTCGCGGCGCCCCTGCAGCCGCGCGTGGATTCGGACGCTCTCGCGGAACGCCGTGAGATCGCAGCGCAACTCCTCGAGCGCGTAGAGGAAGTACGGCATCCGCTGCTTGATCATGAACGGGTCGAAGGGGAGGTCTCCGCGCATATGGGTGCGGTCGTGGATGAGATCCCACATCACAAAGGTGCGTTCGGCGAGGGCCGGGTCATCCAGCATGCGCGCCGCATCGGCCGGAAGGTCGAGCTTGGTGATCTCAGCTGCCGCGCGCACGACCCGGCGATAGCGGGCAGCCTCACGGTCTTGGAAGATCCCGCCCCACGTGAAGGTCGGGATCTCGCGCATCGCGACGGTCTCGGGAAACAGCACCGCAGAGTTGGTGTCGTAGCCCGCCGTGAAGTCGATCAGCCGGAGCGAGACGAAGAGGGCATTGCCGTAGTCCGTGCTCTCGAGTTCCGCGATGAACTCGGGCCAGATGGCCTCGACCAGAACCGCCTCGACATGACGCTGCCTCGATCCGTTCTGTGTGTACATCGGGAAGACGACAAGGTGACGGATGCCGTTCACGCGATGCCGCTGCGGCTGGAACTCCACCAGCGAATCGAGAAAGTCGGGAACCCCGAACCCGTCGCCAGCCCACCGTTCGAAGTCCCGCGTGAGGGCAGTGAGGTAGCTGGCGTCGTGAGGGAACGCCGGGGCCAACTCGGTGATTGCCGCCACGATCGCCGCGACGTGTGCGCGGGCCGCGGGGTGGTCTGCGGCATCCGGAATCGAGCCGTCGGTGACCTGCAGCGGGTGCAGCGCTTCGGCAGCGGCGCGCAGCCGAAGCCACGCCGGCGAGGTCTCCACCGATGCACTGATCTCGGCGGGAGCAAACGGTGTGAGGGGAGCGGGGGACGACAGGGTCGACATGAGGCCTCCGAACGTATGGTCGTTGGCGATTCTAGATATTTCTCCGTCAAAGCCGCTGTGCAGCAGGAATATTTCCGGCTCTCACGGCTTGCCGCGGCTAGGCTCGTGCCTATGTCCACGGAAACTGCGCCCCCTCGGCTCGATGACGATACCGACGCCCGCATCCTGCGCGCCCTCTCGGCGGATGCGCGCGCGACCCTCGCCGACCTCTCGGCGGCCGTCGGGCTGTCTGTGTCCGCGGTGCAGGCACGTGTTCGTCGCCTCGAGAGCCGGGGGATCATCACGGGATACCGCGTCGTCGTCGACCCCGAGGCTGTCGGCAAGCCGCTGGCAGCGTTCGTCGAGATCACCCCGCTCGACCCCGCGCAGCCCGACACGGCACCCGAACTGCTCGCTCACCTGGAAGACATCGAGGCCTGCCACTCCGTCGCGGGTTCGGCAAGCTACCTCTTGCTCGTGCGGGTCGCGACGCCCCGTCACCTGGAGTCGCTGCTTCGCGACATCCGGGTGGCAGCCAACGTGAGCACGCGAACGACCGTGGTGCTGCAGACCTTCTACGAGCATCGTCCGATCGCACCCGCTGCTGTTCCGCGCTAGGTGCTTCGAGAGGTCTCGAGCTCCCCGGGGCTCACGGACTGGCCAGCTCGCTCGAGCGGGGAGGCGGATGCTGGACCGGCCGAGTTCCCTCGGCCGGTCCAGCGGGAATTACTGCCCGCCCTCGGTCAACGTGACCTCGATGGGGGTGTACGTCGCCGAGACGTCGTATCCGTCCTCGACGAGCTCCGCGAGAGCTTGCTCGATGTACTCGTTGGAGTACGCCGACGCGGGCGGCTCAGCAGTGATGAGGTTCAGCCCGTCCTGGTTGACCGCAGACAGGGCGCCGGCGACCGTCTTGTCCCAGGCTGCCGGGTCCATCACGCCGAACTCTGACCCGTTCCAGATGAGCTTGTTGACTTCGTTCATCATCCACTCCTGGTGGACGGGGCCCACCGGGAAGGCAGCTTCGGCGTTGATCGCGTAGTCGTAGGTGATCGCGGCGGCCTCGACAGGATTGTCGCGGGCGTAGATCCATCCCTTCGTGATCGCCTTGAGGAACCGCACGGCGGCATCGGCGTATGCCGGGTCGGATGCGAGGCGCTCGGTGTCTGCCCAGATCGCGTCCTGCAGCATCGCGCCCTCGGTCTCCTCGTACGAGATGACGTTCAGGTCGTCGAGGGTGTACAACTCGCCAGTCTCGGGGTTGACGGTCTCGAGAACCTGCGCAAGCTCGTTGTAGGTCATCGCCTGCGCGGCGTCGACGTCGCCATCCAGCAGCGCGTTCATGCTGAAGTCCTGCGTTGTAATCGACACCGTCGTGGAGTCGAGGTCATCGGCTGCCATCGCGGCGAAGATCTCCCACTCGTTCCCGAAGCCCCACGAGCCGATGCGCTTGCCCTCGAAGTCGGCGACCTCGGTGATGCCCGAGTCAGCCCAGGAGACCTGAGTGGTGCCGGACTCCTGATAGACCTGCGCGATATCGGTGAGTTCCACGCCCGTCGCCTCGAGACTTCCGAGGACCTTCGGGACCCAGGCGATCGCGAAGTCCACGTCTCCCGCGATCAGGGCGTCCTGGGGAACGATGTCGCCGCCGGACGGGATGATCTCGACATCGTCGAAGCCCTCCTCCTCGAAGTAGCCCTGGTCGAGGGCGACGTAGTAGCCCGCGAACTGCGCCTGCGGGAGCCACTGCAGCTGCAGACTGACAGTGGTGAGCGGCTCGAACTCCCCGCTGTCTTCCGTGGTGGCTGGATCGGACGAGCCCGCGCACGCCGCCAGTGTGAGCGCGGCGACGGTGAGGGTGGATGCGGCGACAAGGCCGCGTCTGGTGCTGTGTCTCACGGTGTTCCCTTCTTCGGTGGGGGTGCTCTCTCGGTGGTGCGGGTAGTGCCGATGGTGCTCGGTGGTGCGGGTGGTGCTCGATGCCGGTCAGACCGGCATCCTTCGGGTCGACAAACGCTCCAGAAGCGAGGTGACCAGGAAGAAGGCGAGGCCGATGATGATTCCGCCCAGCACGAAAGCCCAGGCCAGGGCAGCGCGTCCCGACTTGGCGTACGTCGCGATCGCGGTGCCGATACCGTTGGCGGGCCCGCCGAAGTACTCGGCCACGAGCGCTGCGATGACCGCCAGGGAGCTCGCGATCCGCAGGCCTGTCATGAGGTAGGGCAGCGCGGTCGGCAGGGTCAGCAGCCGGAAGGTCTGACCCGGTGATGCTGCAGAGGCCCGGAACAGATCGCGGTGCACGGGCCTGCTCTGACGCAGCCCGCGCAGCACGTTGATGAAGACGGGGATGAAGGCGGCAAGCCCGGCGACGGCCTGCCTACCGAACTGGCTGGATGCGCCGAACATCGTGTTGAGCACCGGGGTGATCGCGACAATCGGGATCACCGCCAGCGCGGCGACGAGCGGTGCGAGCATCCCGTCGAACGGGCGAATCGCGGCGGCAAGCGCCGCCAGCGCAATCGCGACGAGCGAGCCGACCACGAGACCGATGAGCGCGTTCGTGGCAGTGACCGCCATCGCCTCCGCGATGATGTCGCTGTGCGCGACGAACTCCTGCACGATCGCGACGGGGCTCGGCAGCATGCGTGGTGCCGAGGCAGCCACATCGACATACAGGATCCAGGCGGCAAGGCCGAGGATGCCGACCCCGACCGGCGCTGCCACGCGCACCCACCCCGGCAGGGGGCGTGCTGACAGCGTGCTGGCGCGCAGGCTCATCTCTCGTTCGCTCTCTCGACCGCGGTCCCGTGCAGCGCTTCACGCACTGCCGTGACGCGCTCGAAGTACGCGGGCGACTCGCGCAGCTCGTCGTCTCGCGTCTGACCGAGCCCGATCGCGACGATCTCGGTGATGCGCCCCGGTCGAGGGCTCATCACCACAACCCGGTCCGAGAGAAAGACGGCCTCGGGAATCGAGTGGGTGACGAACACGACGGCCGCGCCGGTTTCAGCAGCAATGCGCGTGAGCTCGGACTGCAGGTACTCCCGGGTCATCTCGTCGAGCGCCCCGAACGGCTCATCCATCAGGAGGAGCCGCGGGCGGGCAGCCAGTGCTCGCGCGATGGCGACACGCTGCTGCATCCCGCCCGAGAGCTGATCGGGGTAGCGATCAATGAAGTCTGAGAGCCCGACCAACTCGGCAAGGTCCTTGACCCGCGCTTCGCGGGAGGGCTTGGCTGTTCCGTGCAGTTCGAGAGGGAGCGCGATGTTGCCCGCCACCGTGCGCCAGGGCAGCAGTCCCGCCTGCTGGAACGCGATGCCGTAGTCCTGATCGATCCGGGCTAGGTGGGCGGGTTTACCGAAGAGCTGTAACGTGCCCGTTGTCGCCTCGTCCAGATCGGCGATCAGACGCAGCAGCGTCGACTTACCGCATCCCGACGGTCCGATGAGTGAGACGAACTCACCCGGCGCGACATCCAGGTCGACCCCTGTGAGTGCGGTGACGTCTCCACCTGACGTTGGGAAAACCTTCCCCACGTCGCGGGCGAGGACGGCGGGTGTCTCTGGCGCAGTCGACGGCGTACTCATGCGGTGGCCTCTCCTCGTCGGTAGCGGTGCAGACCCACGCCGATCAGGGCGACCGAGCCAGCTGCGATCAGCCCGAGCGCGATGGCGCCGAAGATCGGCCCCCACGGGGCGGCCGGGTCGCTGGAGGCTTGACCGGCGAGCTGGATCAGCATCCGTCCGATTCCGCCCCGCATCCCGATCGAGACCTCCGCGACGACGACCCCGAGCACGGCGTTCGCGGCGGCGAGTCGCAGGGCCGGCAGCAGGTGAGGCACCGCAGCGGGCAGCCGAAGGTGGCGCAGGGTGGCCCAGTAGCCGACGGCATAGGTGCGCATCAGGTCGACATGGATGCGGTCGGGTGCCTCCAGGCCGCGCAGGGCCCCGATCGCGACAGGGAAGAACGCCAGATACGAAGCGATGACGGCGACCGACAACCACTGCGGCCAGCTTGTGCCGCCGCGATCGATCTGGTTGCCGATCGCGTTGATGACGGGTGCAAACGCGATAAGGGGGACCGTCTGACTCACGACGATCCACGGCAGCAGGCCCCACTCCAGCAGCTGCCAGCGCTGCATGACCAGGGCCAGCGCACCGCCCACGATGACGCCGAGCACCCACCCGACCGTCGCGATCCCGAGGGTTGTGAGTGCGGCGATCGCGACGGTCGCGACCAGGGGCGGGGTGTCGCCGCCGCTGGTGGGAGCGACAAGTCGTGCGAGCATGTCCCACACGTGAGGCATGGCGCGATCGTGCGTTCGCGGCAGGATCATGAATCCGGAACCGGTCTGACCCTCGACAGCGCCGATCGTGACACCGTCGGCGGGACCGAGGAACTTGTAGCCCTCCCAGATGAGGACGATCGCCAGCACGCCGAGGATGCCCCACCCGAGCCCCTCGATCCGCCCCCGCATGTCGTGCCGCCTCACTCGCTCGTGTCGATCCAGCCGCGTCGAGCCGTCACGACTTCGCCGTGACCTTCTCGCGCAGGGCCGGGATCACGGTTTCGCCGTAGACACGGAGGGTCTCTTCCTTGTTGTCGTGCTGCAGGTAGCCGGCGAACTGGGTGACGCCGAGCTCGCGCAGTGCCTCGAGCTTGGCGATGTGCTCCTCGGCCGTCCCTAGCACGCAGAAGCGGTCGACGATCTCGTCGGGCACGAAGTCGACGTGGTCGTTGTGGCTCTTGCCGTGCGAGTTGTAGTCGTACCCGGTGCGACCGGCGATGTAGTCGGTGAGGGCAGCCGGTACGGCGCCGTCGGTGCCGTACTTGGCGACGATGTCGGCGACGTGGTTGCCGACCATCCCGCCGAACCAGCGGCACTGGTCGCGCATATGGGCCCAGTCGTCGCCGATGTACATGGGAGCTGCGACGCAGAACGCGATCGACTCCGGATCACGGCCGGCGGCTGCCGCGGCATCCTTCACCGTCTGGATCATCCACGCCGCGATGTCGAGGTCGGCGAGCTGCAGGATGAACCCGTCGGCGACCTCTCCGGTGAGCTTGAGTGCTAGTGGGCCGTAGGCTGCGACCCAGACATCGAGCTCGGAGCCGGTGCTCCACGGGAACTGGAGCGTCGCATCCTTGTACTCGACGGCTCGCGAGTTGGCCAGCTCGCGAATGACGTGGATCGACTCGCGCAGCTCTGTCAGCGTGGAGGGCTTGCCGTTGGTCACGCGCACGGCCGAATCGCCGCGTCCGATGCCGCAGATCGTCCGGTTGCCGTACATCTCGTTGAGTGTCGCGAAGACGGATGCCGTGACCGTCCAATCCCGCGTCGCAGGGTTTGTGACGAACGGCCCGACGGTCACCGTGCGGGTCTCGGCGAGGATCGCGGAGTAGATGACGTACGGCTCTTCCCAGAGCAGATGCGAGTCGAAGGTCCATACGTGGCTGAACCCGTGCGCCTCCGCGAGCTTGGAGAGCTGGATCACGCGCGAAGCGGGGGATTGGTCTGGAGGACGACACCGAAATCCATGAGCTGCCTCACACCAGGTACTGACTCAGGCCGCGCTTGACGAAGCTGCCATCGCCCTTGCGGCCGAGGTACTGACCGTCGTCAACGATGACCTTGCCCTTGGAGATCACGGTGTCCACGTGCCCGTCGATCTCGAAACCCTCCCAGGCCGAGTGATCCATGTTCATGTGGTGGGTCCGCTCGTAGCCGATCGAGGTGTGCCCGTTCGGGTCGTAGACGACGATGTCGGCATCCGCCCCCGGCTGGATGACGCCCTTCTTGCCGTACATCCCGAACATGCGCGCCGGCGTCGTGCTGGTCAGCTCGACCCAGCGTTCGAGGGTGATCTCGCCGGTGACGACGCCCTGGTACATGAGGTCCATGCGGTGCTCGACCGAGCCGATGCCGTTGGGGATCTTGCGGAAATCCTCCAGCCCCAGGGTCTTCTGGTCCTTCATGCAGAACGGGCAGTGGTCGGTGGAGACCATCTGCAGATCGTTCGTCCGCAGCGCCTGCCACATGTGGTCCTGGTGGCCTTCCTCGCGCGAGCGCAGCGGCGTCGAGCACACCCACTTGGCGCCCTCGAAGTCGCCCCACTGCTCGCTGGAGGCGCCCAACTGCTCTTCCAGCGAAAGGTAGAGATACTGCGGGCAGGTCTCGCCGAACACGTTGAACCCGTTGTCACGGGCGGCGGCGAGCTGCTCGACAGCTTGTTTCGCAGAGACGTGCACGACGTACAGCGGCGCTCCGGTGATGTTCGAGAGCATGATCGCGCGGTGCGTGGCCTCCTCCTCGGCCTGCCATACGCGGGCCTTACCGTGGAAGTACGGAGAGGTCTTGCCGGCGTCGACCAGTTGCTGGGCGAGGACGTCGATGACGGGCCCGTTCTCGGCGTGCATCATCGTGAGCAGACCGGTGTCGGCGGCGACCTGCATCGCCTTCAGGATCTGGGCGTCATCCGAATAGAAGACGCCGGGGTAGGCCATGAACAGCTTGTAGCTCGTGATCCCCTCGTCGACGAGGGTCGGCAAGAACGCGAGCGACTCATCGTCGATGCCCCCAACGATCTGGTGGAAGCCGTAGTCGATCGCGCAGTTTCCCGCGGCAAGCTCATGCCACGCGGCGAGGCCGTCGGGCACCTTCGTGCCGTAGGTCTGCACGGCGAAGTCCACGATCGTCGTCGTGCCGCCCCACGCGGCGGCGCGCGTGCCGGTCTCGAACGTGTCGCTCGCGAACGTGCCGCCGAAGGGCAGCTGCATGTGGGTGTGGGCGTCGATGCCGCCGGGGATGACGTACTTGCCCGTCGCGTCGACGACGGTGTCGACGGATGCCGCCAGGTTCGTCCCGAGCAGTTCTGAGCCCGGCGCGAGAACCGCGACGATCTTCTCTCCGTCGATGAGGACGTCGGCGGCTGCCCGGCCAGTGGCCGAGACGACGGTGCCGCCGGTAATCAGCGTGGTGCTCATGGCGCAGAGATCCCTTCGTAGCTGTCGGGGCGGCGATCGCGGTAGAACTGCCAGTCGTCGCGCATCTCCTGGACCATGTCGAGGTTCAGGTCGCGGATGAGGACTTCTTCGTGCTCGCTGGAGCCGAGGGCGCCGACGAAATTCCCCCGCGGGTCGATGACCTGGCTCGTGCCGTAGAAGCTCACCGCCTCGTCGCCGTACTCGTTGTCTTCGCGACCCACGCGATTGGGCTGAAGCACGAAGTAGCCGTTGGCCACGGCAGCGCACGGCCCTTCGACCTCCCAGAGCCGGTTGGACAGCCCCGGCTTGGTGGCGTTGGGGTTGAAGACCATGTGTGCGCCGTTCAGGCCCAGCTCGCGCCACCCCTCCGGGAAGTGGCGGTCGTAGCAGATGTACATGCCGACCTTTCCGACGGCAGAGTCGAAGACCGGGTAGCCGAGGTTGCCGGGCCGGAAGTAGAACTTCTCCCAGAACTTCTCGACGTGCGGGATGTGGTTCTTGCGGTAGCTGCCGAGCACCGTGCCGTCGGCATCTACCAGCACTGCCGTGTTGTAGTAGACCCCGGTTTGGGCCTCCTCGTAGATCGGCAGCACCATGACGGTGCCGAGCTCCTTCGCCACTGCCGCAAAGCGCTGCACGATGGGACCGTCGACCGGTTCGGCGTAGCGGTAGTACTTCTTGTCTTGCGTGATGCCGAAGTACGGGCCGTAGAAGAGTTCCTGGAAGCACACGACCTGTGCGCCGTCGGATGCTGCATCCCGGGCGAACTGCTCATGTTTGTCGAGCATGGATGCCTTGTCGCCGGTCCACGTGGTCTGCGTGATGGCCGCTCTTACCGTCGTCATCTCGGTTGCTCCCTCCGTATCGGCGGGCGAGCCGACCGGCCCACTTCTCGCCATCCTGGGTCCTCGACGTTTCCCCACCGTTTCGTGTCATGTCGGGGTGGTAACCGTTCGGCTCGACGAGGTTGTCCTCGATCATGCGCCGTTCCGGGGCGGAACGCGAGAGTTTTGGATGTCCGGGCCTCGCAGTACGCTTCCCGGCATGACGACTCCCGCTCCGGCGGACCCCACTGACGCTGCCTCTCGCGCACGCCGCTTCGGCACCGCGAAGGAGCGCACTTTCCTCCACGTGCTCGTGAATACCGCCGCTGCGAACATCACGACGAGCTACCTGTGGTTCGCCCTCACGTTCTGGGTGTACCTCGAGACCCGCTCGGTGCTGGCAACCGGGATCATCGGCGGGACGTACATGCTGCTGCTGGCGGGTGTTCGCGATGTGGTTCGGCACGCTCGTCGACCGCCACCGCAAGCATCAGGTCATGGTGTTTTCGGCTGCCGCGACCCTGGTGGCGTTCCTCATCGCCGGGGCTCTCTATCTCGCCCAGCCCGAGTCCGCGCCCGTCGACATCAGCGGTCCCTGGTTCTGGGCCTTCGCCGGCATCATCCTGCTCGGTTCGATCGTCGAGAACATGCGCAACATCGCGCTCTCGACCACGGTCACCCTCCTCGTCCCCGAGGAGCGGCACGCGAACGCCAACGGCCTGGTCGGCACCGTTCAGGGCATCGCGTTCATCATCACGAGCGTCTTCAGCGGACTGTCGGTTGGCCTCCTCGGCATGGGCTGGACATTACTCATCGCGATTGTCGCGACGGCGATCGCGGGGATTCATCTGCTGCTGCTGCGGATCCCCGAGGACCAGCCGACAGCATCCGTGGGGCGCGGCGTCGATCTCCGGGGCGCCATCACAGCCGTGCGGCTGGCGCCCGGACTATTCGCGCTCATCATCTTCTCGACGTTCAACAACCTCATCGGTGGGGTCTACATCGCGCTGATGGACCCCTACGGTCTGACCCTGTTCACCGTCGAGGCGTGGGGGATCGTGTTCGGGGTGGCTGCGACCGGCTTCATCGTCGGCGGCATCGTGATCGCCAGGTTCGGACTTGGTCGAAATCCGATCCGAACGATGCTGCTCGTCGTGGTCGCGATGGGACTGCTCGGCGCGCTGTTCACGATCCGCGAGTGGTGGCTGCTCTACGCCGCGGGCATTTGGCTCTACATGGCTCTCGTGCCGGCGGTCGAGGCCGCCGAGCAGACCGTCATTCAGAAGGTCGTGCCCTATGGCTCGCAGGGGCGCGTCTTCGGGTTCGCCGCCGCGTTCGAATCGGCGGCCGCGCCCATCACGGCATTCCTCATCGCACCGATCGCCGAGTTCTGGATCATCCCCTCCATGGAATAGCCGAGCGGTCAGCAGACCTGGGGATGGCTGCTCGGTGACGGGGATGCGCGCGGCATCGCGCTCGTGTTCGTCTTCGCAGGGCTCGCCATGGTCGTCATCGCCCTGCTCGCGTTCACGACGCGGTCGTATCGGCTCATCACCGCCCAGTACCGCGCGGCGCCCGAGGCCGCGGTGATGGAAGCGGAGAGCGCGCCGTCACCGTAGGCGGCTAGGCCGGCAGATACATCGCGAGATGGACGCGCGCGGCCCCAGCACTCCGTACCGTGGAGCAGGTGAAGCGCCCCGCCATTTTTCGCGAGCTTTTGCCCTACCAGGTGGCGACCGATGTCACCGTCGCCGGGGTGTTCGGGCTGGTCTGCCTCCCCATCGAGCTGACGGGCGCTGGCTGGGCACCCGAGGCCGCGTTGACGACCGTCATCATGTGTTTGCTCTTCGCGAGCGCGCTCGCGGTGCGCCGGCTCTCGCCGCTGCTCGCGCTCGGGGCGGCGTGGATCGCGGCGATCGCGCAGATGCTCCTGCTGCGTCCCCCCTCCTTCGTCGATGTCGCGATCTTCGCTGTGCTGTATGCGACGGCGGCCTACGGCACGGTGGTCGTGTATTGGCTCGGATTCGCGTCGGCGATCGTCGGGGCCACCGTCATCACGGGGTACCTCTTCGGCGCGCAACTGCTGAGCGTCGACTCGTGGAGCCTGCTTCCGCTGGCCGCTGCCGTCCTCGTCGCGGCGGGCTTTGCGCTGCTGCTGGCGTGGACGGTGGGAGCTCTTGTGCGAACGTCGCTGCGTGCGCAGCGCACACAGCGCGAGCGCGAGCGCGCCGAGCGGGAACGCATCGAGGAGCAGGAGCGTGGCCGCATCGCCCGCGACATGCACGACGTCGTCGGTCATTCGCTCGCCGTCATCATCGCCCAGGCCGACGGGGCCCGGTATGCCGCCGACACCGAACCGCGGGCGGCGCAGGACGCTCTCGCGACGATCTCGACCGCAGCGCGCAGTGCGCTCGCGGACGTCCGGCTGCTTCTCGCGCAGTTGCGTCACAGCGAAGGGCGAGCCCCGCAGCCGATGCTGAACGACCTGGAGGGCCTGTACGCGCAGGTGCGCGCTGCCGGACTCGCGGTGCGGGTGGATGTCGAGCCGATGCCTCCCGCGACCGTGCCGGCGGCCGTGCAGTTGGCGGTCTACCGGGTGCTGCAGGAGGCGCTCACCAACGCCATCCGTCATGGCAACGGAGACATCGATGTCACGATGCGGTGGCTTCCCGACCGGTTGCACCTGTGGGTATCGAATCCGGTAGGCCCGCCTACGGTGGATGATGGCGCCCACCCCACCGAGCCGATCGAGGTGCGTCACGGTATCGTCGGCATGCGCGAGCGGGCGCGGCTCGTGGGTGGCGCAGTGGAGGCGGGAATGGTCGGTGAGGCGTGGATTCTGCGCGCCACGTTCCCCATCCCCGGGGGCCCCGGGACCGGAATGGCGGCGGGCGCTGGGGCGACCGCCGTATGAGCGATCCTGCCGTCATCCGGGTTGCGCTCGTCGACGATCAGGCGCTCTTCCGAGCCGGCATCCGGATGGTGATCGACTCGCAGCGCGATATGGCGGTCGTGGGGGAAGCGGGGGACGGCCTGGCCGCGCTATCGGTGGTGCGGGATACCCATCCGGACGTCGTTCTCATGGACATTCGGATGCCGGTCATGGACGGCATTGAGGCGACGGCGCAGCTGCTGCAGGACCCGGGGGCGCCTCGCATCGTGATGCTCACGACCTTCGACCTCGACGAGGCGGCGGCCCGCGCGATCCGTGGTGGTGCGAGCGGGTTTCTGCTCAAGGACGCGGAACCCGAGTTCGTCCTCGCGGCGATCCGCAGCGTTCATGCCGGGTCGGCGGTCATCGCCGCGACGGCCACCGCGCAGCTGTTCGCGCACTTCCGCGACGAACGGACACTCCCCGTGCCGCGCGCGTTCGGCGACTTGACCGAGCGGGAGCGGGAGATCTTCGCCCAGGCGGCCCGGGGTCTGTCCAACGCCGAGATCGCCACCCGCGAGTACCTCTCGGAGGCGACCGTGAAGACGCACATCAGCCGCATCCTCGGCAAGCTCGGCCTGCGTGATCGCGTCCAACTCGTCGTTTTCGCCTACGAGCACGGCCTGGTCTGACCTCGACGAGCGTCTGAGCGTCCACGTGCGGAAGCCGTCAGACGGATGTCGCGGAATCATCCCTGCGATGTATGAGGGAGCATCCGACGACTGACGCGGTGGCGAGGGTGTGATTCCTAGCGTCAGAGGTATGAAGATCACCACGACGCAGATGGGCTTGGCTGCCCGCGTAGAGAACCTCGGCAAGACGTATGGCACCGGGAGCGGAGCGGTCAGGGCGCTCGATGACGTCACAGTCGGCATCCGTCGCGGCGAGTTCACCGCGATCATGGGTCCGTCCGGCTCGGGCAAGTCGACCCTCATGCACATCATGGCGGGGTTGGATGCCCCCACCGCAGGACGGGTCTGGATCGGTGACACCGACATCACCGACCTCGGCGATCTGGAACTCACGATCCTGCGCCGGCGCCGCGTCGGGTTCGTGTTCCAGTCCTTCAACCTCGTTCCCACCCTGGATGCCCTGGGCAACATCCTGCTTCCGTTCGACCTCGACGGTCGGGCACCGAGCGTGCTGGAACGCTCCCGCATCGACGGACTCATCGATGCTCTCGGGCTTCGATCGCGCCTGAATCACCGGTCGCACGAGCTCTCGGGTGGCCAGCAGCAGCGTGTTGCTATCGCCCGCGCCCTGGCTACCGCGCCCGATCTGTTGTTTGCCGACGAGCCGACCGGAAACCTCGACTCGCGCTCGGGTCGTGAGGTCCTCGCGCTCCTGGCCGAAGCAAGCCGAACCCGCGGACAGTCCATCGCGATGGTCACGCACGATCCCGTCGCGGCAAGCCACGCCGATCGCGTCCTGTTCCTCGGCGACGGACGTTTGGTGGCCGACAAGCCCGCACAAACCGCTGAGCAGATCTCGGCACACATGTTGGCAGCTGACGCCGGTGGCCTCGAGCGTGAGACAGAGCGCACGGGGGTAGAGGCATGAGTGCCCTCGCGACATCCGTCGAGCCTGCGGCCTTCAGCGTGCGCCGAACACGCACCAGTCTCGCGTGGCTGCGCGAGCGCGGGATGGGGGCCAGCATCCTGGTCGCGGCGATCTCGACGGTGTTCGGGGTCGTCCTCATCGCCACGACCGACTTTCTGGCGGCGATGCTGCGCGCAGATCCCTACATCGGGGACAGCGGAACCCTCGCTTTCGTCCTCGGGTTCCTCACGCTGCTGCTCGTCGCGCTCGCGGTCTATGTCGCCGGCATCGTCACGGCCAATACGTTCGCGACTGTCGTCGCGGGGCGTGCCCGCCAGATCGCGCTTCTGCGACTGATCGGCGCCTCGGCGCGCTCACAACGCGCGCGGGTCGCCACGCAAGGCCTGGTCGTCGGCATCGTCGGCGCGGTGGCCGGCACGGTTCTGGGTATCGTCGTCTCTGCCGCCGGAGCGCAGATCGCGATCGTTCGACTCGGGCTGGATGCCGTGCATGTCGCTCCCGTCACGGTCTCGATGCTGCTTCCCGGCCTGATCGTGGCGCTCACGACCTGGCTTTCAGCGTGGATCGGCTCCCGGCGGGTTCTCGAGGTCACACCGCTTCAGGCCGTGTCGGGCTCGGTCCCGCTTGCAGCCGACGAGGTCGCCGCGCGTCGGGGCAGGCACGTGGTCGCCGGCATCCTGTTCGCCCTCGGGGCAGTTGCGCTTGCTGCGGGCATCTTGCTGGGTCTTGTCTCGCCGCTCGGCGTCGTTGTGGCCTTCTTCGGTGGGGTCCTCTCGTTCACCGGCATCACGATGGCAGCCCCGCTGGTCATGCCGCCGGCGCTGCGTCTGGTCGGACGCGCGTTCGGTCGGTCAGCTCCCGCCCGGCTCGCGGTGCAGAACGCCTACCGGAATCCGGAGCGCGCCGCCCGGACATCGATCGGCATCGTCATCGGTGTGACGCTCGTGACGATGTTCGCCGTGGCGATCGAGTCGGTGAAGGCGGTGCTCACGGCCAACGCGGGAGGCACGCTCGAGCCGGAGCTGGCCAGCATCATGGACACCTTCGCCGCGATCATGATGGGGCTCGTCGCGATCTCGGCGGTCATCGCGGGAGTCGGGCTCGTGAACCTCCTGACGCTCGGGATCATCCAGCGCACCCGGGAACTGGGGCTCCTGCGTGCCCTCGGGGTCTCGATCGCGCAGATCCGCCGGATGGTGCTGCTCGAAGCGGTCCACGTGACGGTGACCTCGACCCTGCTGGGCGTTCTGCTGGGCATCGCGTACGGCTGGGCGGGAGCCCAGTCGCTGCTGGGCAGCGTTCCCACGAGCCCCGACGGTCTCCTGCGCGCCGGCATCGTGTGGCCGGCGGTGCCGCTCGGGCCGCTCGTGGTGATCATTGCGGCAACGGCGGTGCTCACGGTTGTGGCATCGGTGACGCCCACACGTCTTGCCACGCGGGTCGCTCCCGTGGCGGCGCTGAGCGAGTAGCGGGTTACGCCGTGGCGGTCGAGTCCGAGTCCTCGGGGTCGGCCGTCGCGGCATCCGGATCATGTGCCCACGATGGCGCGATCTGACGGATGCGGGCAGCCCGCCACTGCCACACGGCCCACAGACTCGGCCACAGCACCGGCGCCGCGGCGCCGCCGATCACGAGGCGCTCGCGCCACAGGGTTCGGCCGTCCGGAAGGGGCGAGACCGCCATCTGGTGGTCCCACACATCGAGGACGGCGAGCGGACCGGTCAGGGGCATGCCCGAGTCGCGGATGATCCGCACCCGCACGCCGTCGAGCTCGCGCTGCGCATCCGTGATCGAGATGAGCTGGCGCCCGACCGGGATCAGGCCCGCGATGCTGAGCCCGACGGCGGCGTTCTGGCCGTGCTCCCACCGGGTCGGCATCGCTTCGAGCGGCTGCATGTCGAGGAACGGGCCATACACCTCGGCCAGTACCCGCGGGGAGTGCAGGGCGCGCCAGGCGGCGTCGGCATCGCAGTCGATCGTGAACTTGCTGAGCACGCGCATGCGGCAAGTCTCGCATCCGCCATCGCTTTACGCTGGACGGATGCCGTCACCGCTGGATCAGGGTCGTTATCAGGTACGTCTCGAGTGGGGACCCGCGGGCCGCGACCGCCTGGCACCGGCGCAGGTCACCGTGATCGTTGACGTCCTCGCCGACGCGGACTCCGCTGCCGACCAGATCGCCGAGAAAGCGGCGGCGGCGGGTAGCGTCGTGCTGCGCGGAGGGCTTCGGAACGCCTCAGCGATCGGTGAGGCCGTGTTGGCCGAGCAGCATCGGCGAGCCGAGCGCACGAGCATCGCCGTGATCGCCTGCGGCGGGGCGGATGCCGACGGCGCGCGGTTCGCCGTCGAGGACCTTCTCGGTGCCGGAGCAGTCATCGACGCGCTCGCGGCGCGCGGTATCGACCACACCTCGCCCGAGGCTGCCGCGGCATGTGAGGCGTTCCGGGGACTTCGTCCGGCGGTGCGCCATCTGCTGACGGCCAGCGGGACCGGGCAGGCTTGGCTTGACGCCGGACGCCGCGATGAGGTTCTCGCCGCGGCCTCGGTGGATGCCGATTCGCCCGCTTAGTGCTGAGCGAGCCGGAACATCCCCCAGCCGAGCACGATGAACCGGAACAGCTGAACGAACAGGTTCGTGCGGCGGCGCAGATCGGCATCCGTCGGCAGCGGTGCGGCATCGACCATCGCTTGGGCCGATGAATCCACGGGCGTGATCATCATGAGACTCCTTTCACCGCCGTGGCGGGGTCATTCCGGGATGAGATACCACAGCGGGTAGGCCTTGGCCTTGTACAGGAACGCCGTGTGCAGCATCCGCTTCAGCCAGTGCGCGGCCAGACCCACTTCGCCGGTCGTGTGGTCGGGGTCTCGACCGTGGGAGGTGGGCCGAGCCTCGAAGTCAGGGACGATCGGGGTCATGGTCATGGCGACGGCGCTTCCCCGGGCAAACCCGGTTCCGGTCGAGGCGATGCACGCGGCCGGCAGCTCCGCCATCGATGCGCCGTGGCGGGCGATGCTCGTGCCCGTCCTGATCATCTCGGCGATGTTCAGCGCGGCGGCCTTACCCATCGCGCCCGAGGGCATTCCCGTCCGCGGTGGCGCGGGCGCGATAGCGACACCCTCGGGTGTCGACAGCGGCTGCGAGATCGCGTGTGGGGGAGCGAAGGCGATCCCGACGGCGAACATGGTCGGGTATCCGGGCACCTGGTAGGTGGTCGGCCAGTCTTTCGCGGACCACTGCGCGTACGGCTTCGGCGAGTAATCGGCGTCGACCTTCATGAACCCGCTCGGGGCGAAGAACCGATCCGAGACGTCGTAGCCGTCGCGGTCGTACGCGGTCAGCGCGACTCCGCGAAACGGCGGCAGGAGCATCGCGAAGTCGAAATCAAGCGCCTGCGGCGAACCGTCCTCCTGCACGTAGCGGATCGTCTGGGGCTCGACCGCGGTCACGGCAGCGCGGGTGATTGCACGGATGCCGCGCTCGCGGAACAAGCTCGACATCCACTGCTGGCCTGGTATGTCGCCGCCCTTGGTGCGAAACGACATGCCGCCGACGCCGAAGTCGCCGAGTTCGGGCTCGTTGCTGAGGTAGACCAGCTCGGTGTTCTCGCGCACACCGGCCTGCGTGAGCTTCTGCTCGACATTGAACGCGTACTCGAACGCCGCGCCCTCGCAGGTGCACTGTCCGTGCCCGACACCGACGACGAAGCGCAGCCGTTCTCCAGCCCGGGCGCGCTCGATGGCAGCGTCGAGCTGCTCGGATGCGTCGGTGGCGTGCCCCGGGGTGCACACCGACACCGTGTAGCCGTTGTCGGGCCCGAGCCCCGGCGTGGCCGCGAAGTTCAGTGCGGGACCCGTGGCGTTGATGAGGTAGTCGTAGCGCAGCCGCTCGGTCTGGCCCGCACGGCCGGGTTCGGTGTACTCGATATCGACGGCGCCCTGGGCAGAGTCGCCGTCGCCATCGGGCCAGATCGCCGTGGCCTTGGCCTGGTGGAACGCGACCTTCTTGCGCTTCTAGACCGGAGCCAGCGGGAACACCACGGTGTCGCGGCTCATCCGTCCGACGCCCACCCAGATGTTCGACGGGATCCAGTTCCAGTTCGCGTTCGGCGACACGACGATGACGTCGTGTTCCTTCCCGAGCTTGCGACGCAGTGTCAACGCAGCGGTATGGCCCGCAACGCTGCGCCGAGAACGATGACACGTGACATCGTGTTCCTCGCTTTCCGGCCGCCATGGCCTTCACTCGCACGATACCCCGGGGGTACTAGCGAGATAGGGACTAAAGGCCGGAGAAAAGAGGATCCGGTGCTTCAGCGCGGGGTCATCGCCGCCAGGCGCACGGATGCCGGGATCTCGCGCTTGGACCAGGTGAGCAGGTAGCGCTCATCGAAGCGGGGCGCGCAGCGCGCGCAGGAGGTCTGCCGGCTGGCCCGGCGGTGGCGATAGGCGACGTGCCCCGACGGGCACACCCCGACCCACGGCGCGAGTTCTGTTGCCGTCTCCCCGTGGTGGGTCGTGCCGCCGACATAGCCGAGGTCGCGCGCAATCGCCTTCCACCGCGGGCCGTGACCGGCCGCAGCGCCGGCGAGCGCATGCGCGACCTCGTGCAGGAGCGTCTGGTGGTTGGTGTCGTCGTCGTGGCGGGCGGCCAAATAGCGCGACACCGTGATGCGTTTACGCGTGAAGTCGCACAGGCCCGCACGGCGCTTCGCGTTGTCGAAGCCGAATGTCCATTCCGGACTCAGGTGCGCCGAGAGCAGGGCCTCGGCCCAATGGCGAACGCGGTGCAACTCGGACATGACGACAGCGTAAGCGGAGGGTCGGACACCGGCCGGTCAGCTTGCGACGGCCGCGCCGGCCTCTGCCCGGCGACGCTCCGCAGCGTCGATCGCGAGAAGCGTCGACTCGAGCTGGTCATCCGGTGTCGCCGTGCTCTGACGGGCGAACAGTGCGCGTTTGAAGTCGGCGCGCGCAGCGTCGAAGTCGCCGGCGTCGTAGTGCACCTTCCCGCGGTGCTGGTAGGCGAAGGCGGCGATCGAGGCCCATCCGGCACCTTCGGCCTCGACGGCGCAGGTCGTGAGCTCTTGCTCGGCTGCCGCGAGAGATCCGCGGAATTGCAGCACCGTCGCGTGCAGGATGCGGGCGCGCAGCAGGTCTTTGCGTGTTCCTGCCATCCGGGCCGTGCGCACCGTCTGATCGGCGATCTCGAGCGCGTCATCCAGGCGGTCGAGGACCTTCAGCAGCCACACCCGTTCAAGCAGGGCCGGGAGTGAGCGCTGATCGCCGAGTTCATCGAGGCGTTCGCGGCAATCGCGCGGGTTGACCACTTCACGAAGCGTGACGGGGTCGTAGCCGTGGATATAGCTCACTCGCGCTCCTTCCCGCAGGCGGTGATCGCCGCGGTCAGGCCGCCAGATCCCGCATCCTCGCCGCACCTCGCCCCACACGCGATGCGCTTTCATTGTGGCCGCGATGGCGCGCGGCGCCGGTTTCCCACGCCGTCAGCGGTCGAACAACGAGGCCGAGGGTGCCGGCGACGCGACGGCGTCGGCGTCGGTGACGATGCGCGCCCCAGCGACGAACGCGTCGACTTCCGCCCCCTGAGCCACCTTCGCGGGGTGCGGACCGGCGGCCATCAGCCGAGGGAGCCAGTCGGCCTTCAGCGGCGCTCGGGAAGCCGCGATCACGATGTTCCCGAAGCGCCTCCCCTTGAGTACTTGAACCTCCGCGAGGAGCGCGACGTGGGGGAGTTCGCTGCGAATGGTTGCGCTTTGACGGCGCGCGAAGGCGAGCCCGGGGCCGTCGGCGACATTGACCAACAGCACGCCCGAGTCGGTGAGGTAGCGCGCCGCGAGGCGGTAGAACTCGACACTGGTCACGTGCGCGGGTGTGCGAGCGCCGTGGAAGATGTCTGCGACCACGAGGTCTGCCTGACCGCGGATGCCGGTCGGCATCCGTTCGAGCACATCGCGCGCGTCGCCCGTTCGGGTGCGGATGGAGCCGCCGGCGCGCGATCCGGCAGGCAGCGGCAGGTGTTCGCGAACGAGCGAGACCAGCGCGGGTTCGAGTTCGATGACCTGCTGACGCGAGCCCGGCCGGGTTGCGTCGATGTAGCGCGCAAGAGTGTAGGCGCCGGCGCCGAGGTGGATGGCGGTCAGGGGCGCCCCCGGATCACCGAGCTGATCGATCACCGCGCCCATCCGTGCGACGTACTCGAAGTGGAGATGGGTCGGGTCGTCGAGGTCGACATGGGACTGCGGTGTGCCGCCCACCTCCAACTCCCACCCGGTGGCGAACGCCGACGGCAGGATGCGCGCCAGAGACCCATCCGACAACCGCACCTGCGGCGGCGGGGCTTCGACGTGCGCTCGGGCCACGCCTCCACCGTAGACCGGCGTACCGTGGTCGCATGAGCGCCATCGATCTCAACGCCGATCTCGGCGAGACGGTCGACGGGGTGCCGACAGCCGATGACGAGGCGCTGTTCGCCGTCATTTCCAGCGCGAACGTCGCGTGCGGGGGTCACGCCGGGGACGTGCGCTCCATGGCCGAGGCCGTCGAGCGTGCCGCGCGCTTCGGTGTGGCGATCGGCGCCCATCCCTCCTACCCCGACCGACCCGGATTCGGGCGGCGGCCCCGTGCGATGGCGGCGATCGAGCTTCGGACGGCAGTGCTCGCGCAGCTGGATGCGCTGGCGGACGTCGGCGCCGACATCCGTTACGTCAAACCCCATGGCGCGCTCTATCACGCCGTGACGACGGATGCCGCGCACGCGGCGGCGCTCGCCGCGGCTGTGTCGGAGCTATCAGTCCGGCTCGGTCGCCGCGTGCCGATCCTGGGGATGTCGGGGGAGATCTCGACGGCCGCCGGTGAGCTCGGTCTCGAGGTCGTCGAGGAAGCGTTTCTCGACCGCGGATACACCCCGGGCGGGACCCTCGTTCCCCGCGATCAGCCCGGCGCCCTCGTCGAGGATCCGGCTCTGGCGGCCTCCCGGGCCGTGAGCTTGGCCCGGGAGGGCACGGTCGTGGCGGTCGACGGAACGAGCGTGGCGGTGACAGCTGCCTCCCTCTGCGTGCACGGTGACTCGTCGGCGTCGGTCGCGGCCGCTCGGGCCGTGCGCGCGGCGCTGGAGGCGGCATCCGTGACGGTGCGAGCGCCGTGGTGATCAGCCCCACGGTCCGGCTCTTCGGCGACACGGGACTGCTCGCCGAGGTTCCGGATGTGCTCGGCTCGGCCGAGGCGCTGCGGGTCGTGATCGCCCTCCGGGAGCGGCTCGAGCTCTCCCGCCCCGACGGTGTCGTCGATCTCGTCCCCGCCGCACGGACCGTCCTGGTGCGGTTCACGCCGAGTCGGGTCGCGGCGTCCGTCGTCCGCGCCTGGATCGAGAAGTCCCTCGCCGACGCGCTCGCCGCCGCGACGCCCGAGGCATCGCCGCAGCCCCCGCGCCCGGCGACCCGGACATCGAGATCGGCATCCGGTATGACGGGCCAGACCTCGAGGAGACCGCGGCTCTGCTCGGCATCCGTCCCGCCGACCTCGTGTCGGCGCACCTGGCCGCCACGTGGACCGTCGCGTTCACGGGCTTCGCGCCCGGGTTCGGGTACCTCGTGAGCGAGGACTGGCCGTTCGAGGTGCCCCGCCTCGCGTCGCCGCGCACGCGTGTGCCGGCGGGCTCGGTCGGCCTGGCGGGGAGCTTCTCGGGCGCCTACCCGCGGTCGACCCCCGGCGGCTGGCGGCTCATCGGCGCCACATCCGCACCGCTGTTCGATCCGGATGCGGCATCCCCGGCCCTCCTGCGCCCCGGCATACGCGTCCGATTCCGCGCGGAGGCCGACCTTCCGGCCGGCACGCGCGGCAGCTCTGCGCATCAGCGCCGCCCAGATGCTCCGGACCCGCACCGGACCGCCGCTCACGGGGGACCCGCCGAGCGCGTGCTGCGGATCGAGGAGCCGGGACTGCTCGCAACGATCCAGGATGCCGGGCGCCCGGGTGTCGGGTCGCTGGGAGTCTCGGTGTCAGGCGCGCTCGATCGCACCGCGCTCCGCACCGCCAACCGGCTGGTCGGCAACCCCGAGGATGCAGCGGGCCTGGAGATCACCGCCGGCGGCTTCGAGGCCGAAGCGCTCACCGACGCCTGGATCGCCGTGACCGGCGCATGGGGTGCCCTCACGATCGACGGACGGGACATCGATCACGGCATCGCGCAGCTGTGGCGGAGGGGGGAGCGCCTGCGGGTGGGGTGGGTCTCGGCCGGGGTCCGCGCGTATCTCGCCGTCCGGGGTGGAATCGAGGCCCCGCGCGTTCTCGGCTCGGCCGCCACCGACACGCTCGCAGGCCTCGGGCCCGCACCGCTTCGTGCCGGCGCCGTGCTCGCCGGCGGGTCGGCCGAGACCGGCGACGTCCCGGCATCCGATCTTGCGCCGTGGAGCCCGCCGCCCCCGGACCTGGTCATCCGCCTCGTTCCCGGGCCCCGCGCTGACGCCTTCGCCCCCGCGTCCGAGAAGGCGCTGTTCGAGGCGACGTGGACCGTCGGTGCGGCAGCCGACCGGGTCGGCATGCGGCTCGAGGGGCCGCGACTGCAGCGAACGGATGCCGCGGAGCTGCCGAGCGAGGGGATGGTTCCCGGGGCTATCCAGGTGCCCCCGTCGGGCTCGCCGACGATTTTGCTCGCCGACGGACCCGTGACGGGCGGCTACGCGGTCATCGCGACGGTTCTGGATGCCGACCTCGACCTGCTCGGCCAAGCGGGGCCCGGCACAACCGTGCACTTCCGGCACGCGCCTCGCTACTGAGAGCGCACTTTATACCGCACCGATTTCGACTCGTCAAGAATCCCGCTGGACACGGCGTGCCGGAACGCGTATAGTTGGTGGTTGCGCTCTTGGATTCCCCCTGCCCTCATATGGTGGTCGGCTGTGCCTGCGTGTCCCCGCTCGATGCGGTGCGAGACGCGCGGGTTTTCGGGGAGGACCGAACGCTTCACCTGACGACAAGGATAGTGCCCCGCCCGGGCCCACGGAGGTAATCCCCTTGGCTGCTGCGCGCAACGCAACCACCACCACATCCCTCAAGAACGGCCGCGGAGCATCCCGCCTCTCGTTCGCAAAAATCTCCGACACGCTGACGGTCCCCGACCTGCTGGCGTTGCAGACCGAGTCCTTTGATTGGCTCGTCGGAAACGAAACGTGGAAGGCCCGCCTCGCCGAGGCTCAGGCGGCCGGCCGCACCGATATCTCGGTTAAGAGTGGCCTCGAGGAGATCTTCGAGGAGATCTCGCCGATCGAGGACCTCAGCGAGACGATGCAGCTCTCGTTCACCAACCCCTACCTCGAGCCCGAGAAGTACTCGATCGAAGAGTGCAAGGAGCGCGGTAAGACCTACGCCGCGCCCCTGTACGTCGAGGCCGAGTTCATGAACCACCAGACCGGTGAGATCAAGACCCAGACGGTCTTCATGGGCGACTTCCCGCTCCAGACCGACAAGGGAACGTTCATCATCAACGGCACCGAGCGTGTCGTCGTCTCCCAGCTGGTGCGGTCGCCCGGTGTCTACTTCGACAAGACGCCCGACAAGACCAGCGACAAGGACATCGTCTCGGCGCGCATCATCCCGAGCCGCGGCGCGTGGCTCGAGTTCGAAATCGACAAGCGCGACCAGGTCGGCGTGCGCATCGACCGCAAGCGCAAGCAGTCGGTCACGGTCTTCCTCAAGGCGCTGGGCCTCACCAGCGAGCAGATCCTCGAGGAGTTCGCCGGTTTCGACTCCATCGAAGAGACCCTGTCCAAGGACACGATCCTCACGAAGGAAGATGCCCTCCGCGACATCTACCGCAAGCTCCGTCCGGGCGAGCAGGTCGCTGCCGAGGCCGCTCGCGCGCTGCTGGACAACTTCTACTTCAACTCCAAGCGCTACGACCTCGCCAAGGTCGGTCGCTACAAGATCAACCAGAAGCTCGGCCTGTCGGGTCCGCTCAGCGACTCGGTGCTCACGGTCGAAGACATCGTCGCGACCATCAAGTACCTCGTCCGCCTGCACCGCGGTGACGAGAGCTTCGAGGGCATGCGTTCGGGCAAGCCGGCCACGATCCGCATGGACATCGACGACATCGACAACTTCGGTAACCGTCGCATCCGGGCCGTGGGTGAGCTCATCCAGAACCAGGTCCGCACGGGTCTGTCGCGCATGGAGCGCGTCGTTCGCGAGCGCATGACGACGCAGGACATCGAGGCGATCACGCCGCAGACCCTGATCAACGTGCGCCCCGTCGTCGCCGCGATCAAGGAGTTCTTCGGAACGTCCCAGCTGTCGCAGTTCATGGACCAGAACAACCCGCTCGCGGGTCTGACCCACAAGCGTCGCCTGTCGGCCCTGGGCCCCGGTGGTCTGTCCCGTGAGCGCGCAGGCGTCGAGGTTCGTGACGTCCACCCCTCGCACTACGGCCGCATGTGCCCGATCGAGACGCCGGAAGGCCCGAACATCGGCCTGATCGGTTCGCTCGCATCCTTCGCGCGGATCAACGCGTTCGGGTTCATCGAGACCCCGTACCGCAAGGTCGTCGCGGGGCGGGTCACCGATCAGATCGACTACCTCACCGCCGCCGAGGAGGACGACTTCATCGTCGCCCAGGCCAACGCGCCGCTGAAGGCCGACGGTCACTTCGAAGAGACGCGCGTCCTGGCCCGCTCCAAGGGTGGCGAGGTCGAGCTCGTTCCCGCCGAGGACATCGGCTACATGGATGTCTCGCCGCGCCAGATGGTGTCGGTGGCGACCTCGCTCATCCCGTTCCTCGAGCACGACGACGCGAACCGCGCCCTCATGGGTGCGAACATGCAGCGTCAGGCCGTGCCGCTGCTGCGCAGCGACTCGCCCGTCGTCGGAACCGGTATGGAGCGCTTCGCTGCGATCGACGCCGGTGACGTCGTCACCGCCAAGCGCGCCGGTGTTGTCATCGAGGTCTCGGCGGATGTCGTCGCCGTGCAGACGGACGAGGGCGGGATCGACGAGTACTTCCTGCGCAAGTTCGACCGCTCCAACCAGGGCACGAGCTACAACCAGCGCGTGATCGTCGAAGCCGGCGCCCGCATCGAGGCCGGCGAGGTCATCGCCGATGGCCCCGCGACCGAGAACGGCGAGCTGGCCCTCGGAAAGAACCTCCTCGTCGCGTTCATGACGTGGGAAGGGCACAACTTCGAGGACGCGATCATCCTCAGCCAGGACCTGGTGAAGGACGACACCCTCTCTTCGATTCACATCGAGGAGTACGAGGTTGACGCCCGCGACACCAAGCTCGGCAAGGAGGAGATCACGCGTGATCTCCCCAACGTCAGCCCCGACCTGCTGAAGGATCTCGACGAGCGCGGCATCATCCGCATCGGTGCCGAGGTTCGCCCCGGCGACATCCTCGTCGGCAAGGTCACACCCAAGGGTGAGACCGAGCTGTCGGCCGAAGAGCGACTGCTGCGCGCGATCTTCAACGAGAAGAGCCGTGAGGTTCGCGACACGTCGCTGAAGGTTCCCCACGGCGAGCAGGGCACGATCATCGCGGTCAAGGAGTTCAACGCCGAAGACGGTGACGACGAGCTCGGTTCCGGCGTGAACCGTCGCGTCGTGGTCTACATCGCCCAGAAGCGCAAGATCACCGAAGGTGACAAGCTCGCCGGCCGTCACGGCAACAAGGGTGTCATCGCGAAGATCCTCCCCGTCGAAGACATGCCCTTCCTCTCCGATGGCACGCCGGTCGACATCATCCTGAACCCGCTCGGTATCCCCGGCCGCATGAACTTCGGCCAGGTGCTCGAGCTCCACCTCGGATGGATCGCCAAGCAGGGCTGGAAGGTCGAGGGAAACCCCGAGTGGGCAGCGCGTCTGCCGGAGATCGCACGGGAAGCAGCCCCCGGCACGAAGGTCGCGACGCCCGTGTTCGACGGCGCGTACGAGTCCGAGCTGGCTGGCCTGCTCGACTCGACGCTGCCCAACCGTGACGGCGTCCGCCTGATCGACTCGACGGGTAAGACGCAGCTGTTCGACGGGCGCTCGGGAGAGCCGTTCCCGGCTCCCATCTCGGTCGGCTACATGTACATCCTGAAGCTGCACCACCTCGTCGACGACAAGATCCACGCACGCTCGACGGGTCCGTACTCGATGATCACGCAGCAGCCGCTGGGTGGTAAGGCGCAGTTCGGTGGTCAGCGCTTCGGTGAGATGGAAGTGTGGGCCCTCGAGGCCTACGGTGCCGCGTACGCGCTGCAGGAGCTCCTCACGATCAAGTCCGACGACATCCTCGGCCGCGTCAAGGTGTACGAGGCGATCGTCAAGGGCGAGAACATCCAGGAGCCCGGCATCCCGAGTCGTTCAAGGTCCTCATGAAGGAGATGCAGTCGCTGTGCCTGAACGTCGAGGTCCTCTCGGCCGACGGCACCGCGGTCAACCTCCGCGACACCGACGACGATGCCTTCCGCGCTGCCGAAGAACTCGGCATCAACATCTCCAGCCGCTTCGAGTCCTCGTCCATCGACGAGATCTGACCCGGCCAGGCAACACAGAATTCCGATACAGGAGAACTGAGAACTCGTGCTCGAATCAACAACTTTCGATCAGCTTCGCATCGGCCTGGCCACCGCAGACGACATCCGTCGTTGGTCCTTCGGTGAGGTCAAGAAGCCCGAAACCATCAACTACCGCACCCTCAAGCCCGAGAAGGACGGTCTGTTCGGTGAGCAGATCTTCGGCCCTCGCGGGACTGGGAGTGTGCGTGTGGCAAGTACAAGCGCGTCCGCTTCAAGGGCATCGTCTGCGAGCGCTGTGGCGTCGAGGTCACCAAGTCGTCCGTGCGCCGTGAGCGCATGGGGCACATCGAACTGGCTGCCCCCGTCACCCACATCTGGTACTTCAAGGGCGTGCCTTCGCGCCTCGGGTACCTGCTGGACATGGCGCCCAAGGACCTCGAGAAGGTCATCTACTTCGCCGCGTACATGGTCATCTCGGTCGACGAGGATGCTCGTCACCGCGACCTCGCGACGCAGGAGAGCAACATCCGTCTCGAGCTGAAGACGCTCGCCGACCGTCGCGACGCGCGGATCGCTGCCCGCCTCCAGAAGCTGGAGGACGAGCTCGCCGCGCTCGAGGCGGAGGGTGCGAAGTCCGACCAGAAGAAGAAGGTCAAGGACGCCGCCGAGAAGGACATGGCGCAGGCCCGCAAGCAGGCCGACGACCAGATCGCCAAGCTCGAGCGTGTGTGGGAAGAGTTCCGCACCCTCGAGGTCGGCTCGCTCAAGGCTGAAGACGAGATCTTCCAGGAGCTGCAGGACCGGTTCGGTCAGTACTTCGAGGCCCACATGGGCGCCGAGTCGATCCAGCGGCGCCTGGCCGCCTTCGACCTGGCTGCCGAGGCCGAGAGCCTGCACCTGCAGATCGCCGAGGGTAAGGGCCAGCGCAAGATCCGCGCGATCAAGCGTCTGAAGGTCGTCAACTCGTTCCTGCAGACCGGCATGAGCCCGGCATCCATGGTGCTCGACGTCGTCCCGGTCATCCCGCCGGAGCTTCGCCCCATGGTGCAGCTGGACGGTGGCCGCTTCGCGACCAGCGACCTGAACGACCTGTACCGCCGCGTGATCAACCGCAACAACCGCCTCCGTCGCCTGATCGACCTCGGTGCTCCCGAGATCATCGTCAACAACGAGAAGCGGATGCTGCAGGAGGCCGTCGACGCACTGTTCGACAACGGCCGTCGGGGTCGCCCCGTCACCGGTACCGGCAACCGTGCCCTCAAGTCCCTCAGCGACATGCTGAAGGGTAAGCAGGGTCGTTTCCGCCAGAACCTGCTCGGTAAGCGCGTGGACTACTCGGGCCGTTCGGTCATCGTCGTCGGCCCGCGTCTGCAGCTGCACCAGTGTGGTCTGCCCAAGCAGATGGCACTCGAGCTGTTCAAGCCCTTCGTGATCAAGCGCCTGATCGACCTCGGTCACTCGCAGAACATCAAGGCTGCCAAGCGCGCCGTCGAGCGTACGCGCCCCGAGGTGTGGGACGTGCTCGAGGAGATCATCCGCGAGCGCCCCGTGCTGCTGAACCGTGCACCCACCCTGCACCGCCTCGGCATCCAGGCGTTCGAGCCGCAGCTCGTGGAGGGTAAGGCCATCCAGCTGCACCCCTCGTGTGTGCAGCCTTCAACGCCGACTTCGACGGTGACCAGATGGCTGTCCACCTGCCGCTGTCGGTCGAGGCGCAGGCCGAGGCTCGCATCCTGATGCTCGCCTCGAACAACATCCTCAAGCCCTCGGACGGCCGCCCGGTCACCCTGCCCTCGCAGGACATGATCATCGGCCTGCACCACCTGACCACGGTCAAGGCGGGGGCAACCGGTGAGGGCCGCGTGTTCGGTTCGGTCTCGGAGGCGATCCTCGCCAAGGACGAGGGCACCCTCGACCTGCAGGCCAAGGTCCGTATCCGCGTTCCCGGCCTCACGTTCCTCGAGGGCGACGCCCCCGAGGGCTACGCGGATTCGGTCGACGAATCCGGCACTACGCGCCGGGGGCACGGGCTGCTGGATGCCTCGCTCGGTCAGGCGATCTTCAACGACGCGCTGCCCAAGGGCTACCCGTTCGTGCGTGAGCAGGCCGACAAGGGCAAGCTCAGCCAGATCGTCAACAAGCTGGCCGAGGAATACCCCAAGGTCGAGGTTGCTGCGACGCTGGACCGCATCAAGGACGCCGGTTTCTACTGGGCCACGCGCTCGGGTGTGACGGTGGCGCTCAGTGACATCCTCACGCCGCCGAACAAGGCAGAGATCGTCGCCGGCTACGAGAAGCAGGCCGCGAAGGTCCAGTCGCAGTTCGAGAAGGGCCTCACGACCGACGCTGAGCGTCGTCAGGAGCTCATCAAGATCTGGACGGAGGCGACCGACGAGGTCCAGAAGGCGATGCGCGCGAACTTCCCGGAGGACAACACCATCAACCGCATGGTGTCCTCGGGTGCTCGTGGTAACTGGCTGCAGATCCGGAACATCGCCGGTATGCGAGGCCTGGTGAACAACCCGAAGGGTGAGATCATCCCGCGTCCGATCATCTCCTCGTACCGCGAGGGTCTGTCGGTGGCGGAGTACTTCATCGCGACGCACGGTGCCCGTAAGGGTCTGGCTGACACGGCCCTCCGTACCGCCGACTCGGGCTACCTCACGCGACGCCTGGTGGATGTCTCGCAGGATGTCATCATCCGCGAGGAGGACTGCGGCACGTCCAAGGGCCTCGAGTTCACGATCGCTGCCCCCGGCTCCGACGGCAAGCTCGTCCGCGACGCGAACGTCGAGAACTCGGTGTTCGCACGCACCCTGGCCGCGGATGTCGTCACCGACAGCGGCGAGGTCGTGGCTGCCGCTGGCGACGACGTGGGTGACGTGCTCATCGACAAGCTGGTTGCTGCCGGGATCACCTCCATCAAGGTGCGCTCGGTCCTGACCTGCGACTCGGCTGTCGGCGTCTGCGCGACCTGCTACGGCCGGTCGCTGGCCACCGGCAAGATCGTGGACATCGGTGAGGCCGTCGGCATCATCGCGGCCCAGTCGATCGGTGAGCCCGGTACCCAGCTGACGATGCGTACCTTCCACACCGGTGGTTCGGCATCCGCCGAGGACATCACGCAGGGTCTGCCCCGTGTGCAGGAACTGTTCGAGGCCCGTACCCCCAAGGGAGCGTCGCCGATCGCCGAGTTCGACGGTCGTATCACGATCGACGAGACCGAGAAGTCCAAGAAGATCATCCTCACGCCCGACAACGGCGACGAGGCAGTGGTCTACCCGGTGCTCAAGCGCGCGACGCTGCTGGTCGAGGACGGCCAGCACGTCACGGTCGGTCAGCCCCTGCAGGTCGGAACGCTCGACCCCAAGGAGGTCATGCGCGTCCAGGGCGCACGCGAGGTGCAGAAGTACCTCGTGAACGGTGTCCAGGGCGTCTACCGCTCGCAGGGTGTGCCGATCCACGACAAGCACATCGAGGTCATCGTGCGCCAGATGCTGCGCAAGGTCACGGTCGTCGACCACGGCGACACGAAGCTGCTGCCCGGTGAACTGGTCGACTTCCGTCGCTACCAGGACATCAACCGCCAGACGGTCGCCGAGGGCAAGCGCCCGGCATCCGGCCGTCCGGAGCTGATGGGTATCACCAAGGCGTCGCTCGCGACCGAGTCGTGGCTGTCGGCCGCCTCCTTCCAGGAGACGACCCGCGTGCTCACGCAGGCTGCGATGGAGGGCAAGAGCGACCCGCTGATCGGCCTCAAGGAGAACGTCATCATCGGAAAGCTCATCCCCGCCGGAACCGGACTTGCGAAGTATCGCAACGTCGCGGTCGAGGCGACGGAAGAGGCCAAGAGCGAGCGGTACCCCAACCGCATCTTCGCCTCGGACGGCGCATACAGCGACGCCGACCTGAGCTTCGTCGACTTCGACAGCTTCTCGACCGACGACTTCACCGGCAACTACAACTGACGGTCGTCACGGTTACGGCAGGGCCTCGGGATTTCCCGGGGCCCTGCTCCTTTTCCGGGGGCTCGGATGCCTTGAGGGTTGTGCCGCCTGTATGAGAGTCCGGCTCCGCGGCGTGCCCGAGACTCTCGCTTCTGCTCGTGATTCCGGCTTCGCGGCGTGCCCTGCGCGGGGACATGCCCTCGCCGGCTGGCGCCGGCTCCTGCCAGACCCGGTGCCAGCCCCGCGCAGGGCATGCCGCTACGTCTTGGCTACGGGGAGGCATCGGGGAAAGTTGGCGCATGTTGTCGCGTACGGCGCGTTTGGTGACACATCGCGCCACCTTTTCGGCGCGTAGCGAGCGTTCCGGCCAGCTTCCCGGGCCGCCGCGTCGTACGGTTGCTGGCGGAGGTCACCATGGCTCGCGTTCCCGGTCGCGACAACCGCATCGCCATCCCCGTGATGGTGCTCTCGCTTGCCATCGTCGGGGCGCTCGTCTGGTTCGCCGTCCCCGCGATGCCGATCGTCGTGGCATGGGCGGGGGAACGGCAGGAAACGCCGCAACGATGCTCGCGGCAACCCCGACCCCGCATGTGGTCGTTGCCGAGGGACTCGATGTCTCCGCGTCCGACTGCCGCGACCTGTACCCCAACGACCTGTGGAACGAACTCACGTGGACATCCGACGCCATCCTGAGCCAGTCCACGGCGGGACCGGCGACGGCCATGACTGACCTCGTCACCGCGCTCGCGCCGACGGCGGCACGGACCTGCACATGGACCGACAGCAGCGGGCAGAAGGTCGTCACGACCTTTGCGACGGTCGCCGAGGATGCCGCCGGGATGGCGGAAGCCTCCCTGCGCGGGCAGGGTTTCGCCTGCACGACGACGGATGGCACTCTGGTGTGCGCCTCCGCAACCGATGCCGGCGACGAGCACCAGGCGGTGCACGGGTCGCTGTGGGTGACGACGGTGGCAAGCGCGTGGTACCCCGAGGACTATGACGAACGGATCGCGACCCACCTCTGGCAGTGACGTCAGCGGACCGGTGGTGCACCAGAACGGTCGTGGGGGGAACGATCTGAGCATCCGCGCGGCCTCGTTCCCCGGATCTGAACCAGGGTCGGGGTAGTCTGCGAGCCGAGGATCTACCTCGGGAGGAGTTTCGCATGAGTGACGACAAGCCCACACCCGGCGAGCCCGTGGAGGAACCGGTCGGCGAGCCTGTCGCCGAGGAGCCCCCTGTCGACGACGTCGTCGGCAGCGCGCGCGAGAGCCTCGCGGATGCCGAAGCCGCCGGTTCGCCGGAAACACCCGCGTCTGACCAGGAACCGGCAGCCGAGCCTGTCGTGGTCGAGCCCGTCGTCGTGGAGTCCGCGCCCAGCGTTGACGAGCCCGCGGTCGTCGAGACCGTCGCGGCGGAGCCCGTCGTTGTCGAGTCCGCGGCCGCGGAGACCGCAGCGCCCACCGAAGCGTACGAAGCCGCCGTTGTCGCAACCGCGGTGACGGCGAGCGAACCGGGCGTCGGCGCCTACGGTGCTCAGCCGATCTTCGTTCAGGCCCCCGAAGCGCCGCGTCCGCGCGGCAACCGCGCGGCAGCGGGTGCGATCGGCCTGCTCGCGGCGCTCTCGTTCGGGGTCCTCTACCTCGCGGTGTGGGTCGGCCTGGGACTGGTCGACGGTTCCGTCACCGTCAGCAGCATCGGGACCGCTCTGCTTGCCGCCCTCGCGACCTGGTCGCTGTGGGTTCCGGTCGTGGTGTTCTTCATCGCGTTCTGGCTGCTCGGTGCGATCATCAACCGCGGCCGCTGGGCGGCGTGGGTGATCTTCGGACTCCTCGTCGGTGCCGCAGCCTACGGTGGCCATCTGCTGGGGCAGCTCTTCCAGGCCCCGTTCTGGACCCTCACGGCCCAAGAGGGTGCCGAGCTCGTCGAGGGGCAGCTGCTCGCTCCGCTCGCGATCGCCGCCTTCATCATCGGCCGCGAGCTCACGATCTGGTTCGGCTCGTGGGTCGCCGCCCGCGGCAAGCGCATGACCGAGCTGAATGTCGAAGCGCGCCGCGAGTACGAGCGCACCCTCGAGGCGGGTCCGCAGCTGCACCAGTACTGAGCCGTACGCATCCGGTTCCGAGCGGACGAGTGGATCGTGAGTAGCGCTCGTCGAGCTGCGGCAACCGCGGCCGGCGCCGTGCTGTACGCCGCGGTTCTGATCGCGGCGTTCGGCATCGTGAGTCTCCTCCTCGATGAAGACGTGATCGTCACGCCCGGGCTCGGCCAGGTTCCCGGGGTGGTTGCCGTCGCGACCTCGCTTGCCGCGGTAGCCGGCACACTCTGGGCGCGGATGCCGGCGCCCGGCGTGTGGGGCACTCTCGGGTGGTCCGCCCTCGCTGCCTTCCTCGGGTATCTCGGTGGGCTGGGCGTGGCATCCGTCGTGGCCTCGGGGGATGCCGTGCTCGCGCTGTCGGCGGTCGGGCGTGCTGCGACGACCTGGCCCGGTCTCGTGGTCATTGCCGCCGCCGTCGTCGCTGCGGCAATGGCTGTCGCGGTGGCGCGCGGGGCAGACCAGAATGCCCGGTGGACGTGGGAGCGGGAGGACGAGGAATGACCGAGCGACACGCGCACGGTGCGAGAACGCCGCGGCGCGCGCAGGCTCCGGCGCTACCGTAGAGGGGTGGAGCGCTCGCTCGAGACGGAAGTGAGCCAGGCAGTGGATGCCTGGCTGCGCTGGCTTCCGCGCTGGGAGCCTGCGACGCACCGTGGGCGGGTGGCTCCCTGTCGACGGTGCTTCGGGTCGCCCATTCTGTCGGCCGCGGGGCTGGGCGCCGACGTTCCGCATGGCGTGCAGCACGGCCTGTCGACGCGCATCAAGACCATCGTCGATCACGCCGTCGCTGACTACACCGCCCAGAACCTTCCCATGCTGCAGGCCGAACTCGACCAGCAGGCGGCCCGCAATCGCGCGCGAAGCTACCGCCCGGCCGAAGGCCTGGAGCCGGAGTTCGAGGGGTTGCCCCTGGACCCCGATCCGGTTCCGGGAGCTCCGTTCCTGTTCACGATCTCGGGCCTTGCCGATGAGGCGGACGCCGATGTTCCGGCTCTCCCGCCCCTGAGCGCCGAAGCCAAAGCCGCCCTGCGCCAGGAGGTCGGTCTCGCCGACGACTACGCGAACATGATCGGTCGCGATGTCTGCACGATCCTGCTTCATCACCGGCTGCGCATCCAGCAGGGGTGAGTCAGTACGTCGAACCGCAGATCACGGCGATGCTCGATGACCTCGCTCGATCGCTCGACGCGCCGTTTGATCCTCGTGATGCCATCGGGGAGTGAGGGCTTCCGCTCGACGGGTCGCGTCCCTGGGGGACGCCGCCGCCTAGGGTGGATGCCATGACCGACGGCATCGCGGTGAACCAGGCGCTGATTCTGTTGATCCCCGTTTCGGTGACGGTGATCGCGCTCTACGTCTGGTGCGCCCTCGCGCTCGGTGCTGTCTTCGTGAAGTCTGGTGAGCCGCGCTGGAAGGCGTGGGTCCCGTTCGTGAATCTCGCCGCACTGCTCGTTCTCGGCGGAATTCCCGGATGGTGGGTCCTGCTGCTGCTTCTTCCGGGGTTGGGTGCGCTCATCGTCGCGGTTCTCGTCATCGTTGCAGCTCACCGGGTCAACCTGTCGTTCGGCTACGGGGGCGGGATGACGGTGCTGGCCGCCCTGCTGTTCCCGGTGTGGGCGACAGTCCTCGGCTTCGGTTCGGCGCGGTGGATCGGACGAGAAGGTCGCCGGCGCCGCGGAGCAGAACCGGACGCCACCGGCTTCGGCGCCCCCGAGACTCTCGTGACGGCGTCGCCGCCGCCCCCACCGGCACCGCCCGCGGTCTCGCCGTTCGCGCCGCCGCCGCTCGATCGTCCGGCGGTATCCGACGCTCATGTCGGCTCACTCGCGCGGGCCGAGCCCACTCCCGAGATCCGCTCCGAGCCCGCCGCTGAGAACCCTGCCGAGGACGAGTGGGACCTGCTCTCCGAGTTCACCGAGGCCGAGCAGAGCCCGCCGCCCCCGGTTCCCCCGTTGCCTCGACGCCGCCGCCCCCGGTCGCTGCTGCGGCGGGGGAGCGACCCGTCGCGGCATCCGTGCCCGCGCAGTCGCACGCTGACGACCCGGCGATCGCCGCGCCCTCGGGAGACCACGAGCCGGCATCCTCGCGCACGGGCGAACCGGCGGCCGTGCCCGAACCGTTCGCTCCGCCGGCGCGTGCGGCGCGCCCGGCCGAGACCGGCGCGACCGGGCTCGCTCCGTCGGGGAGCCGATCGACGATGTGACGGATGCCGTTCCCGGCGCTCCCGCGCCGGTGTCGGCCGTCAGCGGTCGCTCGCCCTATGAGGACGCGCCCCTGTTCCCGCCGGTCGCGGACGGGGAGCACTGGGCGACCGGGCCGGATGCGGAACCGTTCCCCGAGACATCCGGCGCCGTGTCGGCGATCGTCGGTTCTCCGGTGGCGGGCTCGCCGAGGATGGCCCGCTCGGCGGTATCGGCGTCTGCGGATGACGACGGCGATTTCGACGCGACGCTGCTGGCACACCGCAACCGGCCGCGGTGGTCGCTGGTGACGGCGGGCGGCGACGAATTCGCCTTGCGTTCGCAGGTCGTGATCCTCGGGCGACGCCCGTCCCCCGACCCGGCGCACTCCGGCGCCCAGCTCGTCGCGCTTGACGACGTGACGGTCTCGAAGACGCATGCTCGCCTCGAGCTGCGCGGCGACGAGTGGCACGTCGTCGATCTCGGCTCCACCAACGGCGTCGTCGTGGTCTCGGTCACCGGGACCGAGGTCGAGCTGGCCCCCGGGGGAGAAGCCCCAGCGGCAGAGCGCCTGCTTCTGGGCGACCTGGAGTTGCGGTTGGTCCGCGCGTCGCGTTGACACAGGGCCGGGCATCTGCCTGCGTTTGACCGACCTCTCACATCGCGCGTATCATTGATCGGGTGTGCGCCTGCGCGCCACTTGTGCTGCGCCGTGGCGTGGCTCGAGGAAAGCGCAGTCCGCGCATCAGGGAACGGCCTGCGAACAGGCCACCCCCACGGCATATCCACCACACGACTCGCGACAGACTTCTGGCGCGCCGGTGGATCTGTGGTGAAACCACGAGCTGTCACCGTGCAGCACAATCAAGGAGAGAACGTGCCAACCATTCAGCAGTTGGTTCGCAAGGGGCGGTCGCCGAAGGTCAGCAAGACCAAGGCTCCCGCGCTGAAGTCGAACCCGCAGCAGGCCGGGGTCTGCACCCGCGTCTACACCACGACGCCGAAGAAGCCGAACTCGGCGATGCGCAAGGTCGCTCGTGTGAAGCTGCGCAACGGCACCGAGGTCACCGCCTACATCCCCGGCGAAGGCCACAACCTGCAGGAGCACTCGCTCGTGCTGGTGCGCGGCGGCCGTGTGAAGGACCTTCCCGGTGTGCGCTACAAGATCGTCCGCGGCGCCCTGGACACCCAGGCCGTCAAGAACCGCAAGCAGGCCCGTAGTCGCTACGGCGCGAAGAAGGGCTGAGAACAATGCCTCGTAAGGGTCCCGCCCCGAAGCGTCCCGTCGTCAACGACCCGGTCTACGGCGCTCCCATCGTCACGCAGTTGGTCAACAAGATCCTCGTCGACGGCAAGAAGTCTCTCGCCGAGTCGATCGTCTACGACGCTCTCCAGGGCGTCGAGTCCAAGAACGGCCAGGACGCTGTTGCCACCCTCAAGAAGGCGCTCGACAACGTGCGCCCCACCCTCGAGGTCAAGAGCCGCCGCGTCGGTGGTTCGACCTACCAGGTTCCGGTCGAGGTCAAGCCGCACCGTGCGAACACGCTCGCGCTGCGCTGGCTCGTCAGCTACGCGAAGGGTCGTCGTGAGAAGACGATGACCGAGCGTCTGCAGAACGAAATCCTGGATGCCTCGAACGGCCTCGGTGCCGCGGTCAAGCGCCGCGAAGACACGCACAAGATGGCCGAGTCGAACCGCGCATTCGCCCACTACCGCTGGTAACACCCCTCTGCCGATCCCGCAGGCCACGAACCTGCGGGATCGGCAGAGTCCGCGACATCCCTCACCACACGTAAGGACACCCCGTGGCACAAGAAGTGCTCACCGACCTGAACAAGGTCCGCAACATCGGCATCATGGCTCACATTGACGCCGGCAAGACGACGACGACCGAGCGCATCCTCTTCTACACGGGTGTCAACCACAAGATCGGCGAAACCCACGACGGCGCTGCCACCACCGACTGGATGGAGCAGGAGCAGGAGCGCGGGATCACGATCACCTCGGCAGCAGTCACCTGCTTCTGGGAAGGCAACCAGATCAACATCATCGACACCCCGGTCACGTCGACTTCACCGTCGAGGTGGAGCGCTCGCTGCGCGTGCTCGATGGTGCCGTCGCCGTCTTCGACGGCAAGGAGGGCGTCGAGCCCCAGTCCGAGACGGTGTGGCGTCAGGCCGACAAGTACAACGTCCCCCGTATCTGCTTCGTCAACAAGATGGACAAGCTCGGCGCGGACTTCTACTTCACGGTCGACACGATCATCAGCCGCCTGAAGGCCAAGCCCCTCGTGCTGCAGATCCCGATCGGTGTCGAGAACGACTTCGTCGGCGTCATCGACCTCATCTACAAGCGTGCGCTGGTCTGGCCCGGTGACGCCAAGGGTGATGTGACGATGGGCGCCAAGTACGAGGTCCAGGAGATCCCGGCCGACCTCGTCGAGAAGGCAGAGGAGTACCGCGCGAAGCTTCTCGAGGCTGTCGCCGAGACCGACGACGAGCTGCTCGAGAAGTACTTCGGTGGCGAAGAGCTCACCCCGAAGAGATCAAGGGCGCCGTCCGTAAGCTCACGATCGCCGGCGAGGCCTACCCCGTCCTGTGCGGCTCGGCGTTCAAGAACCGCGGCGTGCAGCCGATGCTCGACGCTGTCGTGGACTACCTGCCCTCGCCCCTGGATGTGCCCTCGATCGAGGCGCACGACCCCAAGGACGAAGAGAAGGTCATCGAGCGTCACGCCGACCGCGAGGAGCCCTTCGCTGCTCTCGCGTTCAAGGTCGTCTCGCATCCGTTCTTCGGCCGCCTCACCTACATCCGCGTCTACTCGGGTCACCTCGACTCCGGTTCGGCCGTCGTCAACTCGACGAAGGGCAAGAAGGAGCGCGTGGGCAAGATCTTCCAGATGCACGCGAACAAGGAGAACCCGGTCGATTCGGTCACCGCGGGGCACATCTACGCGGTCATCGGCCTCAAGGACACGACGACCGGTGACACGCTCTCGGATGCCGACAACCAGGTCGTCCTCGAGTCGATGACCTTCCCGGAGCCGGTGATCGAGGTCGCGATCGAGCCGAAGACCAAGGCTGACCAGGAGAAGCTGGGTCTGGCGATCCAGAAGCTCGCCGAAGAGGACCCGACGTTCCGCGTCGAGCAGAACTCCGAGACCGGCCAGACCGTCATCAAGGGCATGGGCGAGCTGCACCTGGACATCCTCGTGGACCGCATGAAGCGCGAGTTCAAGGTCGAGGCCAACGTCGGCAAGCCGCAGGTCGCGTACCGCGAGACGATCAAGAAGACCGTCGAGCGTCACGACTACACCCACAAGAAGCAGACCGGTGGATCGGGTCAGTTCGCGAAGATCCAGTTCGCGATCGCGCCCCTCGAGGTCACGGCTGAGAAGATCTACGAGTTCGAGAACAAGGTCACCGGTGGCCGCATCCCGCGCGAGTACATCGAGCCGACCAACCAGGGATTCCAGGATGCGATGAACGTGGGTGTGCTCGCGGGCTACCCCATGGTCGGCATCAAGGCGACCCTGATGGATGGCGCGTCGCACGACGTCGACTCGTCCGAAATGGCGTTCAAGATCGCCGGTTCGATGGGCTTCAAGGAGGCCATCCGCAAGGCGAACCCCGTCATCCTCGAGCCGCTCATGGCGGTCGAGGTGCGTACTCCCGAGGAGTACATGGGCGACGTCATCGGTGACCTGAACTCGCGTCGCGGTCAGATCCAGTCGATGGAGGATGCCGCGGGCGTCAAGGTCGTCCGTGCCCTGGTTCCCCTGTCGGAGATGTTCGGCTACATCGGTGACCTGCGCTCGAAGACCTCGGGCCGCGCGGTCTACTCGATGGAGTTCGACAGCTACGCGGAGGTCCCCCGGGCCGTCGCCGACGAAATCGTCCAGAAGAACAAGGGCGAGTAATCGCCCACGGATGCCGCGCCCGCGGCATCCGGTTCTTCGGGGTTACAACTTCACACCAGAAACACACACACGCTCTCGCTTAGACTGAGAGACATCCCCGTAGAGAGCCGGTCGCAATCCAGCGACCGGAGCTTCTACATGACCGTCCTGAGGAGGACCCAGTGGCTAAGGCCAAGTTCGAGCGGACCAAGCCGCACGTGAACATCGGAACGATCGGTCACGTTGACCACGGCAAGACGACGCTCACCGCGGCGATCTCGAAGGTGCTCGCCGACAAGTACCCGTCGGCCACCAACGTGCAGCGTGACTTCGCGTCGATCGACTCGGCTCCCGAGGAGCGCCAGCGCGGTATCACGATCAACATCTCGCACGTCGAGTACGAGACCCCGAAGCGTCACTACGCACACGTGGACGCCCCGGGTCACGCTGACTACATCAAGAACATGATCACCGGTGCTGCCCAGATGGACGGCGCGATCCTCGTGGTCGCCGCCACCGACGGCCCGATGGCTCAGACCCGTGAGCACGTTCTGCTCGCCAAGCAGGTCGGTGTTCCCTACCTGCTCGTCGCGCTGAACAAGGCCGACATGGTCGACGACGAGGAGATCCTGGAGCTCGTCGAGCTTGAGGTCCGTGAGCTGCTCTCCAGCCAGGACTTCGACGGCGACAACGCTCCCGTGATCCGCGTCTCGGGCCTGAAGGCTCTCGAGGGTGACGAGCAGTGGGTCAACTCGATCGTCGAGCTCATGGAGGCTGTCGACGAGTCCATCCCCGACCCGGTGCGTGACAAGGACAAGCCGTTCCTCATGCCCATCGAGGACGTCTTCACGATCACCGGTCGTGGCACTGTCGTCACCGGCCGCGCCGAGCGTGGCACGCTCGCGATCAACTCCGAGGTCGAGATCGTCGGCATCCGCCCGACGCAGAAGACCACGGTCACCGGTATCGAGATGTTCCACAAGCAGCTCGACGAGGCGTGGGCCGGCGAAAACTGTGGTCTGCTTCTTCGTGGCACCAAGCGCGAGGACGTGGAGCGCGGGCAGGTCGTCGTCAAGCCCGGCTCGGTTACCCCTCACACCAACTTCGAGGGCACCGCGTACATCCTGTCCAAGGATGAGGGTGGGCGTCACAACCCGTTCTTCACGAACTACCGCCCGCAGTTCTACTTCCGTACCACCGACGTGACCGGCGTCATCACGCTGCCCGAGGGCACCGAGATGGTCATGCCCGGTGACACCACCGACATGACGGTCGAGCTGATCCAGCCGATCGCCATGGAAGAGGGCCTCGGCTTCGCGATCCGTGAGGGTGGCCGCACCGTCGGCGCCGGCACGGTCACGAAGATCCTGAAGTAATCTTCGACACCTGTCGACAAGGGGTCGTCCGCTTCTGCGGGCGGCCCCCTTTCGCGTGCCGTGAACCCCCTGTTTTGGGGATGGCATCCGGTGTCGGCATTGTGTTTCGAATCGGTGAACATTGCGTCCCACTTCGGGACCCGGATTGTGGTATTCACGAAACTGTGGGTAGCCTGGGAGAACTCGGGGAGGCCGAGGGCTGTTTCAGGAAGCAATTGCCTCCGCGCACAACGCCCCACGCACCATGTCGGCACACCACAACAACAGACTTATTCCATACTTCGGGGAGACACCATGAAGAG
Organism: Microbacterium schleiferi; assembly: GCF_015565955.1. Classification (NCBI taxonomy): domain Bacteria; kingdom Bacillati; phylum Actinomycetota; class Actinomycetes; order Micrococcales; family Microbacteriaceae; genus Microbacterium; species Microbacterium schleiferi. The sequence goes on from NZ_CP064760.1 coordinate 397,761, forward strand.
CCTTCGTACCAAGATCGCGGCGGCAGCCATCGCTATCGTCGCCCTCATTGCTGCTCCTACGGCAGCAATGGCCTACACGCCCGTTGGGCCGTCCGGCGCGACCACCAGCATTCCCGCTGGGGAACGGCGACCTTCTTGTTCGACTTCAGCGGCACGGGCACCGTCGAGTACACGCTGACCGGTGAGGGTGTCGGCCCGGCCAACCTCGCCATGGTCAAGGCCGCACCGACCTCGACCGCCGTGTCGAAGGCAGCGGGTGAAACCGTCAAGGTCACTCTGCCCACGAACGCTCAGGGCTCGTACGAGCTCAAGGGTGTGCTCGGCAGCGAGAGCATTTCCTTGACGATCAACGCGACGATCGCGAGCACCGGCTTCGACGCGGGCTCGATGCTCGGCGTCTGGATCGGTGGCGGCGTGCTGCTGCTCGGCGGCGTGCTCGTCACGGTCTTCGCGGCTCGCCGCGAGCGCCAGGACGCCTAAGCGCCACCGCAACATCTCAGCGAAGGCCCCCGCTTCGGCGGGGGCCTTCGTCGTGCGCGGGATGAGCGGGAACAACTCCTATTCCGAGTTTGCGACACGCCCGGGATGCACGTAGACTGTTCAGGTTCCACATTCTGATGCGCACTGACGTGCGCTCGGATCACTGCCAGGGCAGTGCATAGAACGCGCGCAAGCGCAGAGTCTAGGCCGCGGGCAGCAGAACACGTTTCCCACACATCATCCCTGCTTGCCAGGGTGACACGCGTGCGTGTCGTGCGGGACCGGATGCGCGAGTGTCCGGGTTGACATCAGAACAGCGGTGCAGCATCCGCAACACGCGGAGTGAAGTGCCACGGCGCGCAAGCGCCACGGTGCGTCCAATGCCCGTGCCCCGAACCGATCGGGGTCCAGAGGTAAGACGCGAGAAAAGAGAGTGAGCAGACAATGGCGGGACAGAAGATCCGCATTCGCCTGAAGTCGTACGACCACGCGGGGCTTGACAGCTCGGCGCGCAAGATCGTCGACACCGTGACCCGAGCGGGCGCGACGGTCGTTGGACCCGTGCCGCTTCCGACCGAGAAGAACGTCGTGTGCGTCATCCGGTCGCCCCACAAGTACAAGGACAGCCGCGAGCACTTCGAGATGCGCACCCACAAGCGTCTGATCGACATCATCGACCCGACGCCCAAGGCCGTCGACTCGCTGATGCGCCTTGACCTGCCGGCCGACGTCAACATCGAGATCAAGCTCTGAGGACCTCGACCATGGCACACATCAACGAAAAAGTTTCCAAGGGACTCCTGGGCACCAAGCTCGGCATGACCCAGGTCTGGGATGAGAACGGCAAGCTCGTTCCCGTCACCGTGATCGAGGTTGCGCCCAACGTGGTCACCCAGGTTCGTACCCCCGAGAAGGACGGCTACAACGCCGTTCAGATCGCCTACGGCCAGATCGACCCCCGCAAGGTGAACAAGCCCCTCTCGGCCCACTTCGAGGCCGCGGGCGTCACCCCGCGCCGCCACCTCACCGAGGTGCGCACGGCGGATGCTGCTGACTACTCACTCGGTCAGGAGCTCACCGTCGACGGCGTGTTCGAAGCGGGCCAGCTCGTCGACGTTGTCGGCACGAGCAAGGGCAAGGGCACCGCGGGTGTCATGAAGCGCCACAACTTCAAGGGCGTTTCCGCTTCGCACGGTGCTCACCGCAACCACCGCAAGCCCGGTTCGATCGGCGCGTCCTCGACGCCCAGCCGTGTCTTCAAGGGCATGCGCATGGCCGGCCGCATGGGTGGCGAGCGCGTCACCGTTCTCAACCTCACGGTGCACGCCGTCGACGCCGAGAAGGGTCTGCTGCTCGTCAAGGGCGCCGTCCCCGGTGCTCGTGGCCGCATCGTCTACGTCCGCAACGCAGTGAAGGGTGCCTGATCATGGCTGACTCGACTCTCGCGCTCGACGTCCACAAGGCTGACGGCAAGAAGGCTGGCTCCGTGGAGCTGCCCGCCGCGCTGTTCGACGTCAAGACGAACATCCCTCTCATCCACCAGGTCGTCGTCGCGCAGCGCGCGGCGGCTCGCCAGGGCACCCACTCGACCAAGCGTCGCGGTGAGGTCTCCGGTGCTGGCCGCAAGCCCTTCAAGCAGAAGGGCACGGGTAACGCCCGTCAGGGTTCGATCCGCGCGCCGCACATGACCGGCGGTGGCATCGTCCACGGCCCGAAGCCGCGTGACTACGGCCAGCGCACCCCCAAGAAGATGATCGCTGCCGCACTCCTCGGTGCGCTGAGCGACCGCGCTCGTGGCGACCGTCTTCACATCGTCGACTCGTTCGGCATCGAGGGCACGCCGTCCACGAAGGCCGCTGTCGCGGTCCTCGCGAACCTCGCCCCGGCCAAGAACGTGCTCGTGGTCATCACGCGCGACGACGAGACCAGCATCCTGAGCGTGCGCAACCTCGCGTATGTCCACGTGCTGTACGTCGACCAGCTCAACGCCTACGACGTGCTCGTCTCGGACGACATCGTCTTCACCAAGGCCGCCTACGACGCCTTCGTCGCGTCGAAGTCCGGCGCCACCCAGGAGGTCTCGGCATGACCGCTGTGAACAAGGACCCGCGCGACATCATCCTGAAGCCGGTCGTTTCGGAGAAGAGCTACTCGCTCATCGACGAGGGCAAGTACACGTTCCTCGTGGACCCCCGCGCGACCAAGACCGAGATCAAGCTCGCGATCGAGAAGATCTTCGGCGTCAAGGTGGCCTCGGTCAACACGATCAACCGCGTCGGCAAGGCCCGTCGCACCCGTTTCGGCATGGGCAAGCGCAAGGACACCAAGCGCGCCATCGTCACGCTGAAGTCGGGCTCCATCGACATCTTCACGGCCGTCGGCTGACAGTCGGAATAGAGGACTAGAGACATGGCAATTCGCAAGTACAAGCCCACGACCCCTGGTCGCCGCGGCTCGTCGGTGGCGGACTTCGCTGAGATCACCCGATCGACGCCCGAGAAGTCGCTCCTTCGTCCCATCGCCAAGACCGGTGGTCGCAACAACCAGGGCCGGATCACGACCCGCCACATCGGTGGTGGACACAAGCGCCAGTACCGCGTCATCGACTTCCGTCGTAACGACAAGGACGGCATCGACGCCAAGGTCGCACACATCGAGTACGACCCCAACCGCACCGCGCGCATCGCGCTGCTGCACTACGTCGACGGCGAGAAGCGCTACATCCTCGCTCCGAACAAGCTGCAGCAGGGCGACATCGTGGAGTCGGGCGCTTCGGCCGACATCAAGCCGGGCAACAACCTGCCCCTGCGCAACATCCCGACCGGTACCGTCGTGCACGCCATCGAGCTGCGCCCCGGTGGCGGCGCGAAGATGGCTCGCTCGGCCGGTGCCGCTGTGCGCCTCGTCGCCAAGGACGGCCCCTACGCGCAGCTGCGTCTGCCCTCGGGTGAGATCCGCAACGTCGACGCCCGCTGCCGCGCCACGATCGGCGAGGTCGGCAACGCCGAGCAGTCGAACATCAACTGGGGCAAGGCCGGCCGCAAGCGCTGGAAGGGCGTGCGCCCGACCGTCCGCGGTGTCGCGATGAACCCGGTCGACCACCCGCACGGTGGTGGTGAGGGTAAGACCTCCGGTGGTCGTCACCCCGTCTCGCCGTGGGGTCAGGCGGAGGGCCGTACGCGCCACGCCAACAAGGAAAGCGACAAGCTCATCGTTCGCCGCCGCACGGCCGGCAAGAAGCGCAAGTAGGTAGGAACAGAAGATGCCACGCAGTCTCAAGAAGGGCCCCTTCGTCGACGAGCACCTGCTTCGCAAGGTCGTCTCACAGAACGAAGCCGGATCCAAGAACGTCATCAAGACCTGGTCGCGTCGGTCCATGATCATCCCCGCGATGCTCGGCCACACGATCGCTGTCCACGACGGTCGCAAGCACATCCCCGTGTTCGTGACCGAGACCATGGTCGGCCACAAGCTGGGCGAGTTCGCGCCCACCCGCACCTTCCGCGGCCACGAGAAGGACGACAAGAAGGGCCGCCGCCGCTGACGCGGGGGCGCTGAGAGGAGAGAGAAATGGTGGAGTCCATCGCACGTGTGCGACACATCCGCGTGACCCCTCAGAAGGCTCGTCGTGTCGTTGCCCTCATCAAGGGCAAGCAGGCCGAGGAGGCCCTCGCGATCCTGAAGTTCGCGCCGCAGGGCGCGAGCGAGCCGATCTACAAGCTGGTCGCCTCGGCGATCGCCAACGCTCGCGTGAAGGCTGACAACGAGGGCACGTACTTCGATGAGGGCGCGCTGTTCGTCAAGAACGCGTTCGTCGACGAGGGCACGACGCTCAAGCGGTTCCAGCCGCGCGCGCAGGGTCGTGCGTTCCAGATCAAGAAGCGCAGCAGCCACATCACGGTCGTCCTCGCGACGCCCGAGGTCGCTGAGACCGCGCCCGCTTCCCAGACCAAGAAGGCGAGCAAGTAATGGGACAGAAAGTCAACCCGTACGGCTTCCGCCTGGGCATCACCACCGACCACGTGTCGCGGTGGTTCTCGGACTCGACGAAGCCGGGTCAGCGCTACGCCGACTACGTCGCAGAAGACATCAAGATCCGTCGACTGCTCAAGACGCAGCTCGACCGCGCCGGTGTGAGCAACATCGAGATCGAGCGCACGCGTGACCGCGTTCGCGTCGACATCCACACCGCGCGTCCCGGCATCGTGATCGGCCGCCGCGGCGCCGAGGCTGAGCGCATCCGCGCCGACCTCGAGAAGCTCACCGGCAAGCAGATCCAGCTGAACATCCTCGAGGTCAAGAACCCCGAGGCAGACGCTCAGCTGGTCGCGCAGGGCATCGCCGAGCAGCTGTCTGCTCGTGTGGCGTTCCGTCGCGCGATGCGTAAGGGTCTGCAGGGTGCTCAGCGTGCCGGCGCCAAGGGTGTCCGCATCCAGGTGTCGGGCCGCCTCGGCGGCGCCGAGATGAGCCGGTCGGAGTTCTACCGCGAAGGCCGTGTGCCCCTGCACACGCTGCGCGCGAACATCGACTACGGCTTCTATGAGGCCAAGACCACCTTCGGTCGCATCGGCGTGAAGGTCTGGATCTACAAGGGCGACCTTACCAACAAGGAACTGGCCCGCGAGCAGGCGAACCAGAAGCCCGCGCGCGAGCGTGGCGACCGTCGTGGCCCCCGCCGTGACAACCGCGCCGCCGAGGCCCCGGTCGCAGAAGGAGCGTCGGCATAATGCTCATCCCCCGCAAGGTCAAGTACCGCAAGCAGCACCACCCGGGTCGCGATGGCCAGGCCACCGGTGGCACCAAGGTGTCGTTCGGTGAGTTCGGCATCCAGGCCCTGACGCCCGCTTACGTGACCAACCGTCAGATCGAGTCCGCTCGTATCGCGATGACCCGTCACATCAAGCGTGGTGGAAAGGTGTGGATCAACATCTACCCCGACCGTCCGCTGACCAAGAAGCCCGCCGAAACCCGCATGGGTTCCGGTAAGGGTTCACCGGAGTGGTGGGTCGCAAACGTCAAGCCGGGTCGCGTCCTCTTCGAGGTCGCCGGCGTCAACGAGCAGCTCGCTCGTGAGGCCCTGACCCGTGCCATCCACAAGCTGCCGCTGAAGGCACGCATCATCAAGCGCGAGGAGGGCGACGCGTAATGGCGATCGGCACCAAGACGCTCGCCCCGAGCGAGCTCGACACGTTCGAAGACCAGCGCCTGGTCGAGGAGCTGCGCAAGGCCAAGGAAGAGCTGTTCAACCTGCGCTTCCAGTCGGCCACCGGCCAGCTCGACAGCCACGGCCGCATCCGTGCGGTCAAGCGCGACATCGCGCGGCTGTACACCGTCATCCGCGAGCGCGAGCTGGGCATCCGTGCCACGCCCGCTCCCGTGGAGAAGGCGACCAAGGCCCGCAAGACGAAGGCTGCGAAGTCGGAAGACGACGCCGCCAAGGAGGAGGCTGAGTGATGGCCACCACAGACAAGACCACTGAGAAGGCACCCGCTGCCAAGAAGGCTCCGGCCAAGAAGGCTCCGGCCAAGGCTGCTGCGCCCGAAGAGACCGTCGCCGCTGTGGCGACCGAGGCCGGTCACGAGCGGGCCGAGCACGACGTGCGCGACCCGAACGCCCGTGGCTACCGCAAGACCCGTCGCGGCTACGTCGTCTCGGACAAGATGGACAAGACGATCGTCGTCGAGGTCGAGGACCGCGTGAAGCACCCCCTCTACGGCAAGGTCATTCGCCGCACGTCCAAGGTGAAGGCGCACGATGAGGCGAACACCGCCGGTATCGGGGACCTCGTCGTCATCAACGAGACCCGTCCGCTGAGCGCCACCAAGCGCTGGCGTCTGGTCGAGATCCTCGAGAAGGCGAAGTGATCTCATGATTCAGAACGAATCCCGCCTCAAGGTGGCGGACAACACGGGTGCCAAGGAGCTGCTGACCATTCGCGTGCTGGGCGGCTCCAACCGCCGCTACGCGGGTCTCGGCGACACCATCGTCGCGACCGTCAAGGACGCGATCCCCGGCGGCAACGTCAAGAAGGGCGATGTCGTCAAGGCGGTCATCGTGCGCACCGTCAAGCAGACCCGTCGTCCCGACGGTTCCTACATCAAGTTCGACGAGAACGCCGCCGTCATCCTGAAGAACGACGGGGAGCCCCGCGGCACCCGTATCTTCGGGCCGGTCGGCCGTGAGCTTCGTGACAAGAAGTTCATGAAGATCGTCTCGCTGGCCCCGGAGGTCATCTGATCATGGCGAACATCAAGAAGGGTGACCTGGTTCAGGTCATCTCGGGCCCGACGCCCGAACGTGGTGGCGACCGCGGCAAGCAGGGCACGGTCCTCGAGGTACTCACCGAACAGGACCGCGTCATTGTCGAGGGCGTGAACTACGTCACCAAGCACGTCCGCGTGGGCCAGACCCAGCGCGGCACCAAGACGGGCGGTCTCGAGACCATCGAGGCGCCGATCCACATCTCCAACGTCCAGCTCGTGGACCCCGAGACCAAGAAGCCCACGCGGGTCGGTCACCGGGTCGAGGAGCAGGTCAAGGACGGCGTGAAGCGCACGGTTCGTGTGCGGTACGCGAAGAAGTCAGGCAAGGACCTCTGAACATGAGCACTGCAACTGCTGCGCCCGCTGGCAAAACCCAGCCGCGCCTCAAGCAGAAGTACAACGGCGAGATCAAGAAGGCCCTGCAGGAAGAGTTCGGCTACCCGAACGTCATGCAGATCCCCGGACTGGTCAAGGTCGTCGTGAACACCGGTGTCGGCGAGGCAGCTCGCGACAGCAAGGTGATCGATGGCGCGGTTGACGACCTCACCAAGATCACCGGTCAGAAGCCGGTCGTCACGAAGGCTCGTAAGTCCATCGCGCAGTTCAAGCTGCGTGAGGGTCAGGCCATCGGCGCGCACGTCACCCTCCGTGGCGACCGCGCGTGGGAGTTCGTGGACCGCCTCGTCAACCTCGCGCTGCCCCGCATCCGCGACTTCCGCGGCCTCTCGGACAAGCAGTTCGACGGCAACGGCAACTACACCTTCGGCTTGCAGGAGCAGTCGGTGTTCCACGAGATCAACCAGGACAAGATCGACCGCGTCCGCGGGTTCGACATCACAATCGTGACGTCGGCGAAGACGGATGCCGAAGGTCGCGCCCTCCTGCGTCACCTCGGTTTCCCCTTCCGGGCAGCCGAGCAGCAGGCCTGATCCACCCTTGAAGCCCCGGGACCTCCGGGACTTCGCCACCACAGGTCGGCGTCCGCGTAACGGGCGTCGAAACCTGGTGAAAGAAAGAAGAACCCCATGACCATGACAGACCCGGTCGCAGACATGCTGACCCGGCTGCGCAATGCGAACTCGGCGCACCACGACTCCGTGTCGCTGCCGAGCTCCAAGCTCAAGACGCACATCGCCGAGATCCTCAAGCAGGAGGGCTACATCTCGGACTGGTCGGTCGAGGATGCCCGTGTGGGCCAGACCCTGACCATGACCCTCAAGTACGGCCCGAACCGGGAGCGTTCGATCGCGGGCATCAAGCGCGTGTCGAAGCCTGGTCTGCGCGTGTACGCGAAGTCCAGCGAGATCCCCACGGTTCTCGGCGGCCTCGGCGTTGCGATCCTGTCCACCTCCTCCGGTCTTCTCACCGACCGTCAGGCCGAGCAGAAGGGCGTGGGTGGGGAAGTCCTCGCCTACGTGTGGTGATCTGACATGTCGCGTATTGGACGTCTTCCCATCGACATCCCCGCCGGTGTGACCATCACCGTCGACGGCCAGGATGTCGCCGTCAAGGGCCCGAAGGGTGAGCTGTCGCTCACCGTCGCGCGCCCCATCGAGGTCAAGGTCGAAGAGGGTCAGGTGCTCGTCACCCGTCCCGACGACGAGCGCGAGTCGCGTTCGCTGCACGGCCTGACCCGCACCCTGATCAACAACAACATCATCGGCGTGACCCAGGGCTACACCAAGGGCCTCGAGGTCGTCGGCACCGGTTACCGCGTTGCACAGAAGGGTGGCTCGATCGAGTTCGCCCTCGGCTTCTCGCACCCCGTCGTCGTTGAGCCGCCCAGCGGCATCAGCTTCACGGTCGAGGGCAACAACAAGGTCACCGTGAGCGGCATCGACAAGCAGGCCGTCGGTGAGGTTGCTGCGAACATTCGAAAGATCCGCAAGCCGGAGCCGTACAAGGGCAAGGGCATCCGCTACGCCGGCGAGGTCGTGCGTCGCAAGGCCGGAAAGGCTGGTAAGTAACCATGAGCGTCAAGACGAAGTCCGACGCCCGCGCGCGTCGCCACACCCGTCTTCGCAAGAAGGTCGTCGGCACCACCGAGCGTCCCCGTCTGGTCGTCACCCGCTCTGCCCGTCACGTATTCGTGCAGGTCGTGGACGACAGCAAGGGCCACACGCTGGCTTCGGCATCCACCCTCGAAACCGACCTGCGGGCGTTCGACGGTGACAAGACCGCCAAGGCCCGCAAGGTCGGCGAGCTCGTCGCCGAGCGCGCGAAGGCAGCCGGCGTCGCCGACGTCGTGTTCGACCGTGGCGGCAACCGCTACGCGGGACGTGTCGCGGCAATCGCCGACGGCGCCCGCGAAGGAGGTCTGAACCTGTGAGCGAGAACAACAACCCCGTGGAGAACGACGTGACCGCTGCCGAGGGCACCGAGCAGACGGCCGAGGCCACTGCTGCCGAGGCCACTGCGACCGAGGCCACTGCGGCCGAGAGCACCGCCACGACCACCGAGCGCGAGCGCGAGCCGCGTCGCGGTAGCCGTGAGCGCAACCCCAACCGTGAGCGCAACTCGCGCGACCGTGGCGACAACCAGTTCCTCGAGCGCGTGGTCACCATCAACCGCGTGTCGAAGGTCGTGAAGGGTGGACGTCGCTTCAGCTTCACCGCCCTCGTCGTCGTCGGCGACGGTAATGGTGTGGTCGGCGTCGGCTACGGCAAGGCCCGCGAAGTTCCCCTGGCGATCTCCAAGGGTGTCGAAGAGGCCAAGCGTAACTTCTTCCGCGTGCCGCGTTCGGGTTCCACCATCCCGCACCCCGTGCAGGGTGAGGCAGCCGCCGGTGTGGTGCTTCTGCGCCCCGCCGCAGCCGGTACCGGTGTTATCGCCGGTGGTCCCGTTCGTGCCGTGCTCGAGTGCGCCGGCATCCACGACGTTCTGTCGAAGTCGCTCGGCTCGTCGAACACGATCAACATCGTGCACGCGACCGTCGAGGCCCTCCAGCAGCTCGAGGAGCCGCGCTCGGTCGCTGCCCGTCGTGGTCTCGACTTCGACCAGGTCGCACCCGCCCGTCTCGTGCGCGCCGACGCCGAGGCAACGGCTGCACAGAAGGTAGGTGCCTGATGGCTGCTCGACTGAAGGTCACGCAGGTCAAGTCCAAGGTGAGCGAGAAGCAGAATCAGCGTGACACGCTGCGCTCGCTCGGTCTCAAGCGGATCGGCGACTCTGTCGTCCGTCCCGACGACGCGCAGACGCGCGGTTACGTCAAGACCGTCGCTCACCTCGTGAAGGTTGAGGAGATCGACTAATGGCAGACAACGAAAAGGTCGAGGCCGACGCGGCCGAGGCCCCCAAGAAGGCGCCCGCGCGTAAGGCTCCGGCCAAGGCCGCTGCTGACGCGCCCGCCGAGAAGAAGGCGCCCGCGCGCAAGGCTCCGGCGAAGGCTGCTGCGGCATCCGACGCTCCGGCCGAGAAGGCGGCGCCCGCGAAGAAGGCTCCCGCGAAGTCGACGGCAGCGAAGAAGGATGTCGCACCTGCGACCCGTCCTGGTGTGCTCAAGGTTCACCACCTTCGTCCGGTTCCCGGTTCCAACACGGCGAAGACCCGTGTCGGTCGCGGTGAGGGTTCGAAGGGTAAGACCGCGGGCCGTGGTACCAAGGGCACGAAGGCCCGCTACCAGGTCAAGGTCGGTTTCGAGGGTGGGCAGATGCCGCTGCACATGCGCACCCCGAAGCTCCGTGGCTTCAAGAACCCGTTCCGGGTGGAGTACCAGGTCGTGAACCTCTCGACCCTGGCTGAGCTCTACCCGAAGGGCGGTGAGGTCACCGTGGGTGACCTCGTAGCCAAGGGCGCCGTTCGCAAGAACGAGAAGGTCAAGGTCCTCGGAGACGGCGACATCTCGGTGAAGCTCACCGTGACAGTCGACAAGGTCTCGGGTTCGGCCGAGCAGAAGATCGTCGCTGCTGGCGGGTCCGTCCAGGCCGCAGCCTCGGCAGAGTAGTACCCAGAAAGAGGGGCCGGAGATATCTCCGGCCCCTCTTTCGGTTAGCCTGGACGTTGGCGCGCCTGAGCGTGTCGGCATCCCCCTTGGAGGAATCCTCTTGTTCAGCGCCATCGCGCGGGTGTTCCGCACTCCCGACCTTCGTCGCAAAATCGGGTTCACCCTGGCCATCATCGCCCTGTATCGCCTGGGCGCACACGTACCCACACCGTTCGTGGATTTCCCGAACGTGCAGCAGTGTCTTCGTGACTCCAGCGGCACCGAGGGCGTGCTCGCTCTCGTCAACCTCTTCTCCGGTGGCGCGCTGCTGCAGCTGTCGATCTTCGCGCTCGGCGTCATGCCATACATCACCGCGACGATCATCGTGCAGCTGCTCCGCGTGGTCATCCCGCACTTCGAAGCCCTGTACAAGGAGGGCCAGGCGGGTCAGGCGCGGCTCACCCAGTACACGCGCTACCTCACCATCGCGCTCGCGCTCCTGCAGTCCACGACGCTTGTCACGGTTGCGCGCAGCGGCCAGCTGTTCGGCACCTCCGGTGTGCCCGAGTGCCAGCAGCTGCTCACCAACGATGCCTGGTGGGCGCAGTTGCTCATGATCATCACGATGACCGCCGGTACGGGTCTGATCATGTGGTTCGCCGAGCTCGTCACCGAGCGCGGCATCGGCAACGGGATGTCGATCCTCATCTTCACCTCGATCGCCGCCGCTTTCCCGGCCTCGCTGTGGGCGATCTGGCAGTCGCGCGGCTTTGAGACCTTCTTGCTCGTCATCGCCGTCGGAATCGTCGTCGTAGGCCTCGTGGTGTTCGTCGAACAGTCGCAGCGCCGCATCCCGGTGCAGTACGCGAAGCGGATGGTCGGTCGTCGTACCTACGGCGGGACCAACACCTACATCCCCATCAAGGTCAACATGGCCGGCGTCGTGCCCGTCATCTTCGCCTCGTCGCTGCTGTACATCCCGGCCCTCATCGCCCAGTTCAACCAGCCGCAGGCGGGCGAAGCGCCGGCGCCGTGGGTCGTGTGGATCAGCAACAACCTCACCAACGGCGACAGCCCGATCTACATGGTCGTGTACTTCCTGCTCATCGTCGGCTTCACCTACTTCTACGTGGCGATCACCTTCAACCCCGTTGAGGTCGCCGACAACATGAAGAAGTACGGCGGGTTCATTCCCGGCATCCGTGCTGGACGTCCGACCGCTGAGTACCTCGACTACGTCCTCACCCGCATCACGCTCCCGGGCTCGATGTACCTCGGTTTGATCGCGCTGCTTCCGCTGTTCGCTTTGGCGCTGGTCGGCGCGAACCAGAACTTCCCGTTCGGCGGCGCATCCATCCTGATCATCGTCGGTGTGGGTCTTGAGACCGTGAAGCAGATCGACGCTCAGCTGCAGCAGCGACACTACGAAGGGCTCCTCCGATGACGCGCTCCGCCGATCTTCCCTCCGCTCGCCTCCTGATCGTGGGTCCGCAAGGCTCGGGCAAGGGAACGCAGGGTGTTCGTGTGGGGGAGGCGCTCTCGATTCCCGTCATCTCGACCGGCGATGTCTTTCGCGCGAACGTGAGTGCTGGGACCCCGCTCGGCCAGCAGGTCAAGGCCATCATCGAAGCCGGCGACCTCGTACCGGATTCGCTCACGAGCGAGATCGTGCGAGACCGCCTCACGCAGGATGACGCGAGCAACGGATTCCTGCTCGATGGCTACCCCCGCAACCTCGGTCAGGTCGGCGACCTCGACGCTTTCCTCGAGAGCCGCAGCGAGGCACTGGATGCCGTCATCGAACTCTCCGTCCCGCGCGAGGAGTCGATCGCGCGTCTGACGCAGCGTGCCCTCGAGCAGGGACGCACCGATGACACCGAAGAGGTCATCGCGAACCGTCTCGCCATCTACGAGCGCGAGACGGCTCCGATTCTCGATGTGTACCGCGAGCGCGGGATCGTCGACGCGATCGACGGTGTCGGCTCGCTCGATGAGATCGCAGACCGCATCACTGCCGCCCTTGCGGCGCGCGGCATCACCGGCTGACCGGGCGTCGTGCTGCGTCGATCGATCTACAAGACCCCCGCTCAGCTGCGGGCCATGGTCGAGCCTGGGTTGATCACCGCCGCCGCGTTGGACGCTGTGCGTGAGCGTGCCGTAGCGGGAGTGACGACCCTGGAGCTGGATGCCGTGGCATCCACGGTGATCACCGGGCGGGGCGCCCGCTCGAACTTTCAGCTCGTGCGCGGGTATCGGCACACGGTGTGCGCCTCGGTGAACCAGCAGGTCGTTCACGGCATCCCCGGTGACTACGTGCTGCAGCCCGGCGACATCCTCTCGGTGGATGCCGGAGCCGAGTACCACGGGTGGAACGGCGACTCTGCGTTCTCGGTCGTCTTGCCCGATTCCCAGCGCCCCGACCTGGTCGCCGCTCGGCAGCGTCTCTCGGACGTGACCCGCGGTTCGCTGTGGGCAGGGGTGGCAGCGCTGGCGACGGCGTCGCACGTCGGGGACGTCGGCGCAGCGATCGAAGGCTACGTCGAAGATCACGCGCCGGAGGGCGGATACGGCATCCTGCGCGACTACATCGGTCACGGTATCGGGCGGAAGATGCACGAGGCGCCGCCGGTGTTCAACTACCGCACGAGCGACCCGGGGGCAGAAGTCCGGCCAGGGCTCGTTCTCGCTATCGAACCCATGGTCGTTGCCGGTGACCAGGCGACCTTCGTCGAGGACGACGACTGGACCGTCTCCACCGTCGATGGCACAGACGGCTCACATTGGGAACATAGCGTTGCCGTGCACGATGGTGGTATCTGGGTGCTCACGGCACCCGATGGTGGCGCCGCGGAGCTCGCTCCGTTCGGTGTCACCCCGCAACCGATCGCGGGGGCCTGAGAGGCCCGAGCCGGCGCGAGCTGGTAGAACACAGCATCCGGAGGAAGAGGACATGGCAACTACCGCGAACAGGAGCAACTCGTTCGCGATCTGGGTCAGCGTCGCGGTCGTAGCGGCGCTCGTCCTCGTCGGCGCCCTTGTCGTGTGGATGAACAACAGCAACTCCGCGTCAGGACCCGTGCCTGCTGCCGCGAACGTCAACACCGAGACGGGTGCGATCGCGGTTGGTGCCGGACCGAACACGGTCGATACCTACGTCGATTTCATGTGCCCCTACTGCAACCAGTTCGAGCAGGCCGAAGGCGAGACCATCAAGCGGCTCATCGACGACGGATCGATCACGCTCAATGTGCATCCCGTCTCGATTCTGGACCGGATCTCGAAGGGTACGGAGTTCTCGACGCGGTCTGCCAGTGCGGCGTATTGCGTGGCCGAGTCGGATCCGGACGTGGTCCTGGACTTCGTGAGTGCCATGTACGCCCACCAGCCGGCGGAAGACTCGCCCGGATTGCGCGACGATGAGATCGTCGCGATCGCCGAGAGCGCGGGTGCAACGAACTCCTCCTCCTGCATCACCAACGGCACCTACATGGATTTCGCGACGCAGATGACGAAGAATCTGCCGGCCGACCCCGCGACAGGTAGGGCGGGCACACCCGCGCTTGTCGTCAACGGTGAGTACGTCCCGCTCAAGCCCCCCTATAACCCGCAGGCCGACATCGTTTCGCGCCTGAACTAAGGCTCGCGCGCTCGGCACAAGACCTAGCATCCGGAGAAAGAGGACATGGCAACTACTACCAAGAAGAACAACTACTTCGTGATCTGGATCAGCGTGGCCGTGGTCGCGGCGCTGGTGCTGACCGGGGCACTCGTGGTGTGGATGAACAACTCCGCTGCGGCTCCGGGAGCTGCCCCGAGGGCCCGGGTATTGACTCCTCAACCGGAGCGATCATGGTCGGGGACGGTGCGAACGAGGTCGATGTCTGGTTCGACTTCTACTGCCCGCACTGCCAGGACTTCGAAGACGTGTACGGCCCGACGCTCGAGGAACTCGTCTCGTCGGGAGACATCACCCTCAACATGCATCCGGTCGCGCTGTCGGGTCTGAATGCGGCATCCGGCACTGACTTCTCCGAGCGGTCGGCCAGCGCGCTCTACTGTGTCGCGACGCAGGACGCTGATGCTGCCTTCGCGTTCACCCAGACACTGCTGACTGCCGATGTCACCGGCGCAGGGTGGACGGATGACGAACTCATCTCCCTGGCCGCCGACTCCGGGGTCACGGGAATCGACGACTGCATCACCAAGCGCACGTATGTCGACTACGTCGATGCCCAGACGCGCGAGATCCCGGCCAGCCCGTCGGGCGGCCAGGGCACGCCGACGCTCGTGATCAACGGCGAGTACATCTCCCTGACCGGCGACGTGAACGCCGACATCGTGAATCGCCTCAACTAAGGCATCCTCGCCCGCGACGACGCCCCCGGTGACTTCGGTCCCGGGGGCGTCGTCGCGCCGTCGGCGTACTCGGGCTGGCGCTCGCGGGACGCGCCGATTCCCCGGGGCGATGCCAAGCGACCACGTCCGGTTCGTGATTCGTTCACCCGGACGTTGCCTTCGGTCGTGAAGCTGGCGGGGCGCCACAGCTTCGGGCATCATCTCGCCCCGGGAGCTGATCCGGCGCGAATCCGCCGCACCTATCTGCAGGAGCATCCCCCATGCGCCGACGTCTCGCCGCCGCCCTGTCCGTGATCCTCGGTCTCTCGCTCGCTGTCGCCGTTCCCGGGGCTGCGAACGCGGATCCGATCGAGATCCCGTCGGTGGTGATCAATGAGGTCCAGCCGGACGACGCGGTCGCTGAAGACTGGATCGAACTGGCCAACACGGGTGACACGGATGTCGATATCAGCGGCTGGACCGTCAGGGACGATAATCCCGACTCCAGCTCGACCCTGCGCGAGGGCCTCATCGTTCCGGCGGGCGGCTACCTCGTGCTCTCGAACAAGGACCACTTCGACTTCGGCCTCGGCAAGAGTGGCGACGAGGTGCACCTCTCCCTCCCGGACGGAACGGTCGTCGACGAGTACACCTTCACAAGCCAGCCGGCGACAAGCTGGGGGCGCTGCCCGGACGGGACCGGCGAGTTCGGTCTGACAGCGGAGCAGACGCCCGGTGCTGCGAACGTGTGTGGCGTCGACCCGGCGGATGCCCTCGTGATCAACGAGATCGACTCGACGGATGCTGACCCGGCCGACTGGATCGAGATCATGAACACCGCGATCCTCGATGTCGACGCGAGCGGCTTGATCCTGCGCGATAGTGATGACACGCACACCTTTGTGATCCCGGCCGGCACGGTCATTCCGGCGGGCGGGTTCGAGGCTTTCGTCGTCGACGACAAGGCAACGCTCGGGGATGCTGCGTTCGGGCTCAGCGGAGATGACTCGGCCCGTCTGTTCGCCGCCGACGGCACGACACTCATCGATGAGTACGCGTGGAGCGGCGGTCACGCGGCGACGAGCTATGGCCGGTGCCCCGACGGGACGGGGGAGTTCGAGCTGACGGCATCCGTCACCAAGGGCGCGGCCAACGACTGCACACCTCCGGTGGGCGCCGCCGACATCGTCATCACTGAGGTCTCCAGCGACCCCAACCCCGACTGGGTCGAGCTCTACAACGCGGGCGATGCTGCTGTCGACATCTCCGGGTGGAAGGTGCGCGACAGCGACCTTGACATGGAAGCACTGAAGCCTGGCACCGTGGTGCCCGCCGGCAGCTACCTGCTGTTGACCAATGGGGTCGACTTCTCCTTCGGTCTCGGCAAGGGCGATCAGTTCCACCTGTACCTCGCGGACGGCGTGACGCTCATCGACGAGACGACATGGCCAGACGAGCACACCACGCCGTCGTGGGGGCGCTGCCCCGATGAATCCGGAGCCTTCGGGTACACCGCGGCGCCCACTCCCGGCGAGCCGAACGACTGCCCGACCGCATCACCCGCAGACCTCGTGCTCAACGAGGTCGAGTCCAGCGGCGAGGGGTCGGACTGGATCGAGCTCTACAACCCGACCACGGTCGACCTCGACGCGACCGGGCTCGTGGCGAAGGACTCCGGGGAGGGGAACACCGTGACCCTGCCGTCCGGCTCGATCGTGCCGGCCGGCGGATACCGTGCCGTGGATGTCACGGGTCTCGGCGGATCCGACTCGGCGCGCCTGTTCACCGCGGACGGGATGACGCTCATCGACGAGACGAGCTGGACGACCCACGCCGACGAGACCTGGGGACGCTGCCCCGACGCTGTCGGCGCCTTCGGTGAGACCGATGCGGCCACCCCGGGCGCCGCGAACCAGTGCCCGCCGCCTGCCGGCTGGGACGGTGTTGTGATCAACGAGGTCGAGTCCAGTGGCGGCGAGCCGGGCGATTGGATCGAGCTCTACAACACGGGTGACGCTGCCGTTGACCTGACGGCGTGGATCGTCAAGGACAACCAGGATGGACGTACCCTTGCGATCGAGCCGGGGACGACGATCGCGGCGGGCGGCTTCCACGTCGTCTACACCGATGTCGCCGGCGGCTTCGGACTCGGCAACGCCGATGAGGCGCGGCTGTTCCTTCCGGGCGGTGTGACGCTCGTCGACAGCTACGCGTACGCGGAACACGCTGACATCACCCATGGGCGCTGCCCCGACGGCACGGGCGAGTTCGTCGACACCTTCGGCTCAACGCCCGGTGGCGCGAACGACTGCTCTCCGATCCGCATCAACGAGGTCGACTCGAAGAACGCAGATCCGGTCGACTGGGTCGAGCTGGTCAACGTCGGCGATGCTCCCGTCGACGTCTCGGGCTACATCCTGCGCGATGACAAGGACCCGAACGGGGTAGCGATCGCCGCGGGGACCACGATGGCGTCCGGTGAGTACCTGACCGTCGACGTGGATGTGGACGGCGGTTTCGGCCTGGGCGGGGCCGACCAGGCCCGCCTGTTCGCCCCGACGGGACGACACTGCTGGGAAGCACGACCTGGACCGAGCACGCTGACACGTCGTGGGCGCGGTGCCCCGACCGCGTGGGCGCGTTCGAGGTCTCGCAGAGTGTGACCAAGGGCGAGGCGAACGACTGCGTCGGAATCGTCCCGGTCAGCCCCTGGCCCGGAAACGCGGGTGTTACGGCCGTCTCGGCGCCGAACGCCTTCGGAAAGGACATGAGCGGCCTCGCCTATGAGGCGACAGGTGTCGGGCGCGGCACGCTCTGGGCTGTCAACAACGGCTCGGGAGCCCTCTACCAGCTGCTGTGGAATGCCGAGGCCGGGCAGTGGCTCCCGGCATCCGACGACGACTGGAGCGCGGGCAAGACGCTGCGCTACCCCGGCGGTGGCGGCGCGGTGGATGCCGAGGGCGTGGGCCTGGTCGGGGGAAGCTCCGCGAACGGCGTCTACGTTTCGACCGAGCGCGACAACGCCGCGAGCTCTGTCAGCCGTCCGTCCGTGCTGCTGTTCGACGTGTCGGCTTCCGGCACCGAACTCACGGCGAGTGCCGAGTGGAACCTTGTCGACATCCTCCCGACGCTGTCGGCCAACGGCGGACTTGAGGGAATCGCCTGGATCCCTGATGCTGACCTGACGGCGCGCGGCTTCCTGGACGAGAACACGCGCGCGGCCTACGACCCGGCGCGCTATGCCGGGCACGGTGACGGCCTGTTCTTCGTCGGTGTCGAGGGCACGGCGCGCATTTATGCGGTCGCGCTGCAGGAGGGCGGGGCTGCAAGCCTCGTCGCCACGATCGACCCCAAGCTCGCTCTGGTCGCCGAGGTCGCCTATGACGCGGCATCCGGTCTGCTCTACGCGGTCTGCGACGAAGCCTGTGACGGCGAGATCCACGCGATGGCGATCGCGCAGAGCGGGCCGTTCGCGGGAACCTTCCAGAACGTCGCTTCGTACGCGAACCCCGCCGGGATGGATGACGGCATCGCGAACGAGGGCTTCGCGATCGGCACCTGCTCGAACGGTGTCGCCCCCACGTTCTACGCTGACGACAACGAAACCGGCGGCATCTCGTTGCGCGAGGGGCTGATCTACTGCGGCGCCTATCACGGCGGCGACGACACCCTCATCAACCTGCTGAACATCAACGACTTCCACGGCCGGATCGACGGCAACACGGTGACGTTCGCGGGCACGATCGAGCAGCTGCGCGCGGCATTCGGCGAGCAGAACACGCTCTTCCTCTCGGCCGGTGACAACATCGGTGCCTCGCTGTTCGCCTCGGCGTACGTCGGCGACAAGCCGACGATCGATGTGCTGGGCGCGTTGGACCTGGCAGCATCAGCTGTCGGCAACCATGAGTTCGACAAGGGCCTGACCGACCTCCTCGAGCGGGTGGTCCCGGCATCCGCGTTCCCGATTCTGGGCGCGAATGTGTACGAGAAGGGCACGCAGACGCCGGTGCTTCCGGAGTACGCAACCTTCGAGGTCGACGGGCTCACGGTCGCGGTGATCGGCGCGGTGACCGAGGAGACCCCGTCGCTGGTGTCTCCCGGTGGTATCGAGACGATCGACTTCGGTGACCCGGTGGATGTCGTGAACCGCGTCGCGGGCCAGCTCACCGACGGCGACGAGGGCAACGGCGAGGCCGACGTCATCATCGCCGAGTATCACGAGGGGTCGGTCGACGGCGTGAAGGAGGGCGCATCGATCGAGGAGGAGATCGCCGCGGGTGGTGCGTTCGCGAGGATCGTGACCGAGACGTCCGCGGCCGTGGACGCGATCTTCACCGGGCACACGCACAAGGAGTACGCGTGGGATGGCCCCATCCCCGGCGAGGACGGCACCCGTCCGGTGCTGCAGACCGGCTCGTACGGCGAGAACATCGGGCAGGTTCGCCTGTGGGTGGACCCGCTGACCGGCGACGTCACGGCATACGACGTGCGCAACGTCGCCCGCACCAGCACGGATGACGGGGTGCTTGCCGCCGCCTTCCCCCGCGTCGCCGAGGTGAAGACGATTGTGGATGCCGCGTTGGCAGATGCGGCTGAGGTCGGTTCTCAGGAGATCGGGTCGGTGAGTGCTGACATCACGACCGCGTTCGCTGGCGGGTCGTACGTGGATGGTGTGTACGTGCCCAAGCTCAAGGACGGTGCTCCGGATGGTCGGGACAACCGTGCGGCGCAGTCCACTCTGGGCAACCTCGTCGCCGATTCGCTCGTCGCGTCTCTGTCGGACCCGCTGCGTGGCGGGGCAGAGATCGGTCTGGTCAACCCGGGTGGGTTGCGAAACGAGCTCTACTACGGCGAGGACGGGCTGATCACGTACGCGGAGGCCAACGCGGTGTTGCCGTTCGTGAACAACCTGTGGACCACGACGGTGACGGGCGCGCAGTTCAAGGCGGTGCTGGAGCAGCAGTGGCAGCCGGAGGGCGCCTCACGTCCGTACCTGCAGTTGGGGGTGTCGGAGAACGTGTTCTACACGTACGACGCGTCCCGGGCGAAGGGGGATCGGATCACGGGGATCTGGATCGACGGGCAGCCGATCGTGATGGATGCCGAGTATCGGGTGGGGTCGTTCAACTTCCTGCTCCAGGGCGGCGATAACTTCACGGTGTTGGCCGAAGGAACTGACACCCGGGACTCGGGCCTGATCGACCGTGACGCGTGGATCGCGTATCTCGACAAGAACAAGCCGGTGACGCCTGACTTCGCCTCCCGCAGCGCCCAGATCACGGGTGTTCCCGCGTCGATCGCGCAGGGCCAGACTCTCTCGGTCACGGTGTCGGGCGTGAACCTGACATCGCTCGGGGCACCGCAGAACACGACAGCGTTGGTCTCGCTGACCGGCAGTGACGAGGTCTTCGACCCGATCGCCGTGGTCGACGGTATCGCGCAGATCGACGTGATCGTCCCTGCGGATGCTCCCGTCAACACCGAGCTCGTCGTCAACATCGAGCCCAGCGGCACGGTTGTGCGCTCGCCGCTCACCGTGACCGGCACGCTCGAGCCAACTGATCCCGGTGCGGGTGGCGGCTCGAACCCGCCGGCGGAGGGCGACCTGACCCCGCAGACGGAGGGCGCGATCACGCCGCAGGGCGGGACGACGGTCGAGCAGGGTCAGACTGTCACGATCACTGTCGGTACCCAGTACGCCGGGCAGACGGTGGAGGGCTGGTTGTTCTCGACACCGACCTACCTGGGGTCGGCTGTGGTGAGCGCTGCCGGGACGGCATCCTTCACGATCCCTGCGGACATGCCGGTCGGGACGCACCGCCTGGTCGTCACGGATTCGACCGGGGCGGTCATCGGGTGGGTGTACGTCCAGGTCGAGGCGCTGGCCGCAACCGGCGGAACTGCTGAGTCGCTGAACCTCCTGCCGTGGGCAGCCGGGGCGCTGCTGCTCGGCGGACTCGCGCTGGTCGTCATCCGTCGCCGAGGAACCCGCACCCAGCCCTGACCCCCGGCCCGCCCGCTGCCCAACGCGCAGGCATCCGTCTCGCTCGGATGCCGGCGCGTGGGGCGCTGCAGGCGCCGGGTCGACGGCACGAGACTCTCAAGACGCCGCGAGACACTGCGCCAGGTGCGGTGTCTCGCGTCGTGTGGCGGGTCTGGAGCCGTGTCGCACGTTTGGTGCCGCGTTGAGTGTCTCGCGTCGCGTTGTGCGTTTCGCGCCGGGTTGAGTGTCGCGCGCCGGGCTGCGTGTCTGGGCCCGGGTTGGGTGTCTCCGCTGGTGGGAGTTGCGTCGCGGAGAGATGGATGCCTGGCTACAGGGAGCGGGGGTTGCGGCTCATTGTTGTCAGCAGAGCGGTGCGCGGCGGGGCCACGAGGGGCACGCCAGCAGCCAGGAGTGTGTCCCGGAGCGGCCTGACCTGAAGAGCATCCGCCAGGGTCCACCGGGCGAACCCAGCAAGATGACGGCGAAGCCTGTCTTCACGCTGCTTCTCGCGGATGAGGGCAGCTGTCGCGGTCGAGGCGTCGCCGGCGTACTTCCCGTAGCCGTCAGACTCGCCTGCGATCCGGGCTGAACGCCAGAAGAAGTCCAGGCGGTAGGTATGGTGCTCGACGTTCAGCTGCGTCTGGATCTCCGGGGTCGCGAAGCCGCACCACTCGATCACGGCTCGACTGACAGATTCCCCGACCGACTCGGAGTCGGCGGTGACGCGGGGAAGCAGCCACCTGAGCGATCTGCTGCCGCGCCGCGAAGCACTTCCTCCCGCGATGGCCCAGAGCTGCTCGATGCCCACGCCGCGGGCGAGTGCAGCATCCCCAACGGCGAGTCCGAACGCCAGGGGGAGGGCCCGCATGAGCGCGATGGACGTCTCGCCCACCGCGGTCGTGCTGATGCCCGCATCGGTCACCGTGCGCACCCCGTCGGTTGTCGCGTGGACCCGGACATCTCCGTAGGCCCGGGACGTGCCACCGACGTCAAGCGTGTGGATGTGCCGCGGATGGCCGAAGAGGGGAAGCCCGAGCAGTGCGGCGGCAGACTCGAGAGCGAAGACCGCGCGGGGGTTCACCAGTGCATAGACATGCACTCTCGCGAGGTAGTGCTCCCAGGGCTGGAGCCGTTCCCACTCCGGCCTTGGCGTGTGGACACCGGGTCTGACACGAACATGGTCGTTCAGGCGAACGCCGGCCAGTGCGGCATCCGCTGTCTGGATCAGCACGGCGGGACTCGGCCGGAGCAAGGAGCCGGGTGCCGGAACGACGATCATGGTTCATGGTGCATCCTCGCCCCCAGACGCAAAGACGGGTGCGGCATCCGTCCCCATCGTCTCCGGGCCTGGACGACCTGGGGAGGAGGGGCGGGTGCACCCGCGGTGCCAGCGCGAGACACCTCACGGAGCGTGAGACACTCCGCCTTACGGGGCGTCTCGTGGCGGATGCGGTGTCGCGCCGGAGATTCCGCGTCTCACCTGCCCACACACCGGGGCGACACGCCCGAGGTTGCCGGGGTGTTCACTATCACGTACTATTGATCTTTGGTGCTTTGCGCCTGCCTTGGCGTGTCCGGGTGGGCTTCCCGTCAGGGTCAGCGCAGCATCCATCCCCATCCACCGCAGACCGACCGGTCTGCACAAGCGTGAGCGAGGCTATGGCCAAGAAAGACGGTGTCATCGAGATCGAAGGCACAGTTTCCGAGGCGCTGCCCAACGCGATGTTCCGCGTTGAGTTGACCAACGGACACAAGGTGCTCGCAACGATCTCGGGAAAGATGCGGCAGAACTACATCCGCATCATCCCCGAGGACCGCGTCGTCGTGGAGCTTTCGCCCTACGACCTCACCCGCGGCCGCATCGTCTACCGCTACCGCTAGGCCGGTCGAGAAGTAACGCCCCGGATGCTGCGGCATCCGCCCGGCGAAGACAGCGAACAGGAACATCATGAAGGTCAACCCCAGCGTCAAGCCCATCTGCGACCACTGCAAGGTCATCCGCCGCCACGGCAACGTGATGGTCATCTGCAAGTCCAACCCGCGCCACAAGCAGCGCCAGGGCTAAGACGTCACAGGCTTCACAACTGAATACATAGGCAGGGTCAGAGCCCGCATCCGGATGCCGGAAGCGGGGGACACCTCGGGACGAAGGCCCGGGCACCGATCCTGCTCCACACCTTCGACATACTCCACGGGGCAACCCAGGGGAAAGAGAGAACCGACATGGCACGTCTTGCCGGTGTCGACATCCCGCGCGACAAGCGCGTGGTGATCGCGCTCACCTACATCTACGGCATCGGCCGTACTCGTTCGCACGAGATCCTCGCGGCGACCGAGATCAACGAGGACATCCGCGTGAAGGACCTCAGCGACGACCAGCTCGTCGCCCTCCGCGACCACATCGAAGGCACCTACAAGGTCGAGGGTGACCTCCGCCGTGAGGTTGCCGCCGACATTCGCCGCAAGGTCGAGATCGGCTCCTACGAAGGCCTGCGCCACCGCCGCGGCCTGCCGGTGCGCGGACAGCGCACCAAGACGAACGCGCGTACCCGCAAGGGCCCGAAGCGCACCGTCGCCGGCAAGAAGAAGGCCGGAAAGAAGTAAGGCGCGGAAGGTTTAGGAGAAAACGCACATGGCTACCCCAAGTCCGCAGCGCGCAAGCCGCGCCGCAAAGAGAAGAAGAACATCGCCGTGGGCCAGGCCCACATCAAGTCGACGTTCAACAACACGATCGTTTCGATCACCGACCCCTCGGGTGCGGTGATCAGCTGGGCGTCCTCGGGTGGCGTCGGCTTCAAGGGTTCGCGCAAGTCGACCCCGTACGCCGCCGGCATGGCAGCCGAGTCTGCTGCCCGCCAGGCGCAGGAGCACGGCGTCAAGAAGGTCGACGTCTTCGTCAAGGGTCCGGGTTCGGGTCGTGAGACCGCGATCCGTTCGCTGACGGCCGCAGGCCTCGAGGTCGGCTCGATCCAGGACGTCACGCCCCAGGCGCACAACGGCTGCCGCCCGCCCAAGCGCCGCCGCGTCTGACGACAGTCCCGTTCCGGGCCGGCTCATTGCCTCCCGGGTGAAGCATTCGGGTGCCGGGGTGCGCGTTGCCGCGCCTCGGCATCTCCCGAGAAAAACTCAACACCTCACCCATTGCACGTGTCATATAGCGGGCACGTGATCGAAAGGAACACATCGTGCTCATCGCACAGCGTCCCACTCTGACCGAGGAGAAGATCGGGGAGTTCCGCAGCCGTTTCGTCATCGAGCCGCTTGAGCCCGGCTTCGGTTACACGATCGGTAACGCGCTGCGTCGCAGCCTCCTGTCGTCGATCCCCGGCGCCGCCGTCACCAGCATCCGCATCGACGGCGTGCTGCACGAGTTCAGCACCATTCCGGGTGTGAAGGAGGATGTCACCGAGATCATCCTCAACATCAAGCAGCTGGTCGTCTCCAGCGAGCGCGACGAGCCCATCACCGCGTACCTGCGCAAGACCGGCGCCGGTGAGGTCACCGCCGCCGACATCTCCGCTCCCGCCGGTGTCGAGGTGCACAACCCCGAGCTCGTCATCGCGACCCTCAACGAGACCGCGAAGTTCGAGCTCGAACTCACGATCGAGCGCGGTCGCGGCTACGTGTCGGCCACGCAGAACCGCAACGAGTACGCCGAGAGCGGTCAGATCCCGATCGACTCGATCTACTCGCCGGTGCTCAAGGTCAGCTACCGCGTCGACGCGACGCGTGCCGGTGAGCGCACCGACTTCGACAAGCTCATCCTGGACGTCGAGTCCAAGCCCTCGATCGCCCCGCGCGACGCCGTCGCTTCGGCCGGTCGTACGCTGACCGAGCTGTTCGGCCTCGCCCGCGAGCTGAACGTCGAGGCCGAGGGTATCGAGATCGGCCCCGCGCCGGTCGAGACGGTCATGTCGAACGAGCTGTCGATGCCGATCGAAGACCTCGACCTGTCGGTCCGGTCCTACAACTGCCTCAAGCGCGAGGGCATCAACACTGTCTCGGAGCTGGTTGCCCTGTCGGAGACGCAGCTCATGAACATCCGCAACTTCGGCCAGAAGTCGGTCGATGAGGTTCGCGACAAGCTCATCTCGCTCGGGCTGAGCCTGAAGGACTCGGTTCCCGGGTTCGACGGCGCGCACTTCTACGGCGGCTACGACGACGAGACCGTCTGACCGGTACCTGTGACGGATGCCGCGGCATCCTGACCGACTTTTCCTGGAGTAACTGACATGCCCAAGCCCACCAAGGGTCCCCGCCTCGGAGGCGGCCCCGCCCACGAACGCCTGCTGCTCGCGAACCTCGCTGCCGCGCTGTTCACGCACAAGTCGATCAAGACGACCGAGACCAAGGCCAAGCGCCTACGTCCGCTCGCCGAGCGACTGATCACCTTCGCCAAGCGCGGCGACCTGCACGCCCGTCGCCGGGTGCTGTCGGTCATCGGTGACAAGGAAGTCGTGCACATCCTGTTCACCGAGATCGCGCCGCTGGTCGCGGACCGTGAGGGTGGCTACACCCGCATCACGAAGGTCGGCAACCGCAAGGGCGACAACGCTCCCATGGCCGTTATTGAGCTCGTGCTCGAGCCGGTGAACCCGAAGCCGAAGTCGGCGAAGAAGTCCGCCGCCGCGGCTCCGGCTGCGGAGGAAACACCTGCCGAGGCCGAGGCCCCGACCCCGAGGTCGAGGAAGAGTCCATCGACACGGCCACGGATGCCGGCGCCGAGTCGCCCGAGGAGGGTGCTGCCGCTGAGGCCGCCGCCGAGGACGCTGTCGTCGACGCTCCGGCTGAGGACGACGCCAAGTAAGACCCCGTGACCTGCGCCGTCTCCGCGGCGCAGGTTCGTCAGACACCGCATCCTCGGTGAGACACCCCACGTTGGGGCGAGTCTCACCGAGGATGCGGTGTTTCTGCGTTGTTTGGGTGCTTCGCAGGCGCGCGCGCAGGCGCCGTAGGGTAGGACGGTGAACGAAAGCACCACCCCCGCGCCGATCCCCGAGAACGCCGCGCCCGTTGACACGCGACCGCTCGCAGAGCGCGTTGACGCACCCGAGACGGTCGCCGAGATCCAGCATCCGGATGTCGCCACCTGGCGCCCCGCGACCCCGGACGACATCGAGGAGATGGTCGTTCTCGTCGACGCATGCGACCGGGTCGACCACCCCACGTGGCTCACGCCGCGGGAGGATGTCGAGGAGATCTTCGAGCTCTCGCACATCGACCCGCGGCGCCACACGCGACTCGGCTTCACCGCCGAGGGTGAGCTTGTCGCCGTGGCGGGCATCCTCGTGCATCCCTCCCAAGACGCGCACGTCTACGTCTACTGCACCGGTATGGTCCATCCGCGGTGGCGCCGCCGCGGCATCGGCACGGACGTGCTGCGCTGGGAGTACGAGACGGCCCAGACCGAGCTGGCGCAGGCGGATGCCGCGGTGCCGGGCGCGATCTTCCTCCACGCGTACGAGCACGACGCCGACGCGCGGGCCCTCGGCGCTCGCCGCGGAATGCCCGAGGAGCGGTGGTTCACGACGATGCTCCGCGACCTCAGCGATCCGATCCCCGAGGTTCCGACCGAGCTGCGGATCGAGGCGTTCGGTCCGCAGTGGTGGGAGCCGACGCGCGCGGCGCGCAACGACGCCTTCCGTGACCACTGGGGGAGCCTGGAGACGCCGCGCGAGCGGTGGGAGCGGTTTGTCGGTGGCGCCCAGTTCCGCGACGATCTCTCCCGCATCATCGTCGACGGGGACCGCGTCGTCGCGCTGGCCCTGGTCACCGTGAACGAAGACGACTGGGAGGTGCAGGGCTACACCTCCGCGTACATCGGTCTCATCGGTGTCGTCCGCGACTATCGGGGGCGCAGACTTGCTCCCGCGGTGATCACGGCGATGCTGACGGCGGCACGGGATGCCGGGCTCGAGAAGGTGAACCTCGATGTCGACACCGAGAGTCCGACGGGGGCGAACAGCCTGTACGGCAGGCTCGGGTTCGAGGCCACCGAACGCGAGGTCGCGATGGTCGCCCGGTTCTGAGCTTCGAGCATCGGGGACCTCACCGATCCCGCCGAACCCACACCTGCGAACGCGCGCCCACAGGATTCTCCGCGCGAACGGTGAGGGCTCGGTGGCCTTCGTGTGGGTTCGGCTGCACGCCGGGGCGGGGAGCGGGGGCGGATGCCCGGCGGCTACTGGGCGATTCTTGCGTCCTCGCGGGCTGCCTCGCGGTAGGCGCGGGTTTCGGCGAGGTAGACGTCAATCGCCCGCTGGTTCTCCGCGTGACGGATCGCGCCGAGCACGGCGTCGGCATAGATCCTGCCGCCGGAGGTGCCGGGATGGATGCGATCGCCGGCGAGGTAGTCCACATGCGGGTCGATGGCGCCCGCCCAGTCGGCGATCATGGTTCCCGGATGCGCGGCGGCAAACGCGGTGATGTCGCTGTTGACCCCCGGGATCCAGTCGCGCGGCGCGTAGGCGTTCACGAGGACGAGGGTCCTGTCGGGGCCGGCGGTCGTGGCGATGCGCTCATAGGCATCCCAACTGATGGGACCGTTCGTGCCGAGCGCGATGACGACGTAGCGGCCGAGCTGTCCCGAGCTGGCGAGCTGATCGACGATGCCCGGACCAGCCCACGAGGACCGCGATACCGCCGCATCAACGCGGATGCCGGGAAGGGTCTCATACAGGGAGGGGGCCGCCGCGAGCATGACCGAGTCGCCGACGGCGGTGACCTCGCCGCCCGAGATCGGCGTCGGCGAGGGGGCCGGTGGGCGGACGGCGCCGTCGGCGAGCGCCCCCGGTTGTGCGGGACCATCCGGTTCCGGCCGGGCATCTGCCGACGGGGTCGGGCTCGCGGAGGCAGCGTCGACGGCTGCTTGTCCCTCGGCGACGACGGCCTCGCCGGATGACACGCTCGCTCCTGTGAGCGCGCCCGCGAGTGTTCCGACCACGAGAGCGGCAGTGGCAAGTCCCCGACGACGGAGCCCCAGAGCGCCCCCGACTCGACGCGGACCTTCGCTCGCGCCGCCCGCCACGTTCCACGGAAGCCCGCGCGCCGGACCGGCGTCTCGAGGAACCGGTACGAGGCCTCGGCGATGACGACCGTGAGCGCGAGCGTGACAAGCCCGACCCAGACCGGAACTCCCGCCTCCGGTGCGCTGCCCTGCACGGCCGCAACCAGCAGCACCAGCAGCGGCCAGTGCCACAGGTACAGGCCGTACGAGCGCTCGCCGATCCAGCGCAGCGGGCGCGCGTCCAGCGCCGGGCCGAGCCGGGCGTGCGGCCACACCGCTGCGACGATGGCGATCGCCGACAGGATGCTGGCCGCGGCGATCGTCAGCGGAAAGGTGCGGACCGAGTCCGTGGGCGGGACCAGCGAGATCGCGATCAGTCCCAGCACGGCGGCGCCCCCGACGATCGCCGCCCCGCGCCGGACCGTGGTGCGCTGCATCCAGAGCGTCGGCGCCGAGAGCGTGCGGTGCAGTCCGAACGCGAGCGCAACGCCGAGGAGGATGCCGAAGGCGTGGGAATCGGTGCCGTAGTACGCGCGGCTGACGGCATCCGTCGTGGCGACGAGCTCGCCCATCCACACGGTCGATGCTGCCGCGAGGGCGCCGACGGCAGCGACACGCGCCCACGCCCGCGGCAGCACCAGGATCACCGGGAGGATCAGCGGCCACAGCACGTAGAACTGCTCTTCGATCCCGAGTGACCAGAGGTTCCGGAACAGCTCGGGGGTCGTGCCGCCGAAGTAACCCTCGCCGATCAGGATCGCGATCCAGTTGTAACTGAACGTAAGGGCGCCGACGATCTGGGCGCCCAGACGGACGAGGACGTCGCCGCCGATGAGCCACGCGGCGCTCGAGCACACGAGCAGCAGCAGGATGAGCGCGGGCAGGAGACGCCGGGCGCGCCGTCGCCAGAAACCGACGAGGCTGATGCGGCCCGAGGCGTCGCGTTCGCGCAGCAGAAGCGTCGTGATGAGGAAGCCGCTGATCACGAAGAAGACGTCGACCCCGATGAACCCGCCAGCGAACCACCACTGCGGGAACAGGTGGTAGACGACCACGAGGATGACCGCGAGGGCGCGCAGCCCATCGAGGCCCGGCAGCCGCGCGCTGGGGCGGGTGCTGGGCCGGGTACCGGAGCCAGCGTCAGCGGTGGGGCTGACGGCAGGGCGGTCGGCGGGGAGGGGGCTGGACATCGGCGGCTCGATGGGGGCGGGGTGCGGCTGCTCTTCGGGGGAGCATGAGCCGCGGCGATGCGGTTCGGGAACCCAAGTCTACGTCCGCGCGGCGGGAGTTCCCTGGGGCGCAACCGGGTGCTGATTAGGCTTGACCTCGTGCGCATCCGGCTCGACATCTCCTACGACGGCTCGCACTTTCGCGGGTGGGCGCGGCAGCCGCATCAGCGGACCGTCCAGGGAACCATTGAGGGTGCTCTCTCCCGCGTGCTCGGCGGCGATCCGCGGCTGGTTGTCGCCGGACGAACGGACGCCGGCGTGCATGCCACCGGGCAGGTAGCGCATCTGGATCTCGACGAGGGGCAGGTCAGGCGGCTCGCATCCACCCGTCGACGCGGTGAGTCCGAGGATGGTGTGAGTGCGTTGGCCCGCCGCATCCGCGGGGTCCTCGGTGCCTATGCCGATGTCGCGGTGACCCGGACCTCGATCGCGCCGGAGGGCTTCGATGCGCGGTTCTCGGCCGTGTGGCGCCGCTACGAGTACCGCGTCGCCGACGACCTCGTGCCGTACGACCCGCTCGAGCGCCATCGCACGACTGTCGTGCGCGGGGAACTCGATGCCGCGGCGATGGATGCGGCAGCCGGCGCTCTGCGCGGGCTCCACGACTTCGCCGCGTACTGCAAGCCGCGGGAGGAAGCGACCACGATCCGCACGCTCCTCGATTTCGGGTGGGTGCGGGACGCGTCCGGTGTGCTGGTGGCAACCGTCCGGGCCGATGCGTTCTGCCACAGCATGGTGCGCGCGCTGGTCGGCGGATGCGTCGCGGTCGGTGAGGGGCGGCTGAGCGTTGGGGATCTCGTGCGGATCCGGGACGAGCTGGCCCGCGTCCCCGAGGTCAAGGTTCTGGCAGCTCGCGGCCTCACGCTCACCGAGGTGGGATACCCCGCCGACGATCTGCTCGCCCAGCGGGCGTCGCAAACCCGCGCGCGACGGGACCTCGACGCCGACTGACGGAGCCTGCACGTCACGGATGCGTAGACTGATCCCACCCCCGCGCGGGGTGAGGTTCGTGATCCCGAGGGGGGATGAGATGAAGGCCGTTGGTCGCAAGGACGCGAGCGTCGGCATCCGCGTCGGTCGTCGGAGGCTGGCTGCCGCGAGGGCCGGTGTCATCGCGGGGCTTGTCGCGCTGCCGATCGCGCTCACCGGGTGTGGCCCGGCGCCGTGGAACAACTGGGGCTACGAGACATCGAGTCCGACGCCCACCTTCACCCGCCAGACCGTCGCGCCGCCGGTGAAGAACGATTTGTCCAGCGGTGCGACGCAGCGGGAGATGCAGGCCGGTGCCGTGAAGGCGACTGTCGATTACTGGTCGACGCTGTCGATGGACAAGTGGACAGCCGACGCGCTCAAGCCGATCAGTCTGTCGCTGATCACGACAGTGGAACCCGACAACGGGCAGAAGGTGTACCTCCAGCGGGCGACGATGGTTGCCGTGCCGCAGAGCGAGACCGGAGATCTCCCTCCTCTGGACCCCCAGGTGGATGCCGCGAGCGTCAACCCCGGATACCTCGTGCTCTCGCCCTACAGCTACTCCCAGAGCTTCACGGTCGGCCCGGTGCCGTCGAACGCGATCTCGGTTACGGTGCAGTTCACCTACGACTTCCTCGTGCAGACGACGCCGACATCGAGCGAGTACGCGAAGCAGACGGCCTCAGACACGCTCACGATAGCGATCGCCCAGCAGTAGGCCCGGAGGGGACTCCCCACCGGCCGGCGAACCCACACTTTCGCGCGCGTACCCACGCGTTTGGCTGCCCTAGATGTGTGGGTACGCCGGATGTGATGTGGGTTCGCCGGAGTGGAAATCGGGGCTAGGAGGGGACGCGCTCCCAGCGGTCGCCGCCCTGGGCTCGGGCCCGTGCCGAGGCCTCGGCCGTGATGGCCAGGAGAGCATCCAGGTCGTAGTCGGATGCTCGGGCGCTTGCCCATCCGACACTTGCCGACGTCGTCACGGTGATGGGCGCCGCGGGGTCGCGAACGGCGATCGTGCGCAACACGTCGCGCACGAGCTCTCGAATCACCGCCTCCGGGCGTGAGATCAGCACGATCACGGCGCTGTCGGGTGCGACGGCGATGTCGGCATCCGTCGGGAACACCGTGCCCACACGGGTCCGGATGTCGCGGATGAGGCGACCGAAGATGGCGGTGCCGCCGGCGGCGTGCAGGTCGTCGGCGTCGTCGAGTTCGATACGCAGGAGCGACCATGTGGCGTCGTTCGCGGCGCGTGCGCGCTCGAGACGATCGTGAGCGGTGGCTGTAAACCGGCTCCAGTCATCGTTCCCGGTCGCCGTATTGATCGAGAGCGAGCCCGGAGTGACCAGGGGCACGAGCGACACGAGCGCGCAGACCATGTAGACGAGCATCCCGATCGCGTTGAAGATGCGCGTCGAGGCGAACGCGTCGGAGGTGGCCAGCGGGGAGAACACCGCACCGAACAGCACGGTGGCGCCGGTGACGACGTAGATCCCCGAGGCGACGACGATGGGCCACAAGAGGCGTTCGGATCTCTCGGGGATCTTTCGCCACTCCAGCAGGAACAGCACCCCGAAGACAGCAGATCCGGCGAACACCACGCGGTAGGCGAAGCCGTACCAGCCGGTATCGCCCGGTGCGATCAAGGCAACGACGGCGATCGCAGCGACCACCGCGCTGATCCACGCGTAGGTCCGTACCGTGCGGTGAGCGCGCAGTCCCGACCAGAGCAGAGCGGGAGCGCCCATCAGCAGTCCGAGGGCGCCTCGTCGCAGTTCCTCGGACTCGGCGGCGGTCGCCGCGAGGTAGCCGAAGCAGGCCACCATGACACCCATG
The DNA here is from genome assembly GCF_015565955.1 of Microbacterium schleiferi. NCBI lineage: Bacteria > Bacillati > Actinomycetota > Actinomycetes > Micrococcales > Microbacteriaceae > Microbacterium > Microbacterium schleiferi. The sequence continues at coordinate 429,790 of NZ_CP064760.1, forward strand.
AACGTCAGCGACCACAGCAGTGTGGAGCGGCGGGGTCGAGCGAGAAACGCCAGCCCGACGAACAGGATGGTGCCGAGAGTCGCGACGGTGGCGTGGGCGACGCCGATACTCGCGCCGCCGAGATTCGGCCAGTGGAGATCGACAGGAACAGGAAAGAGCATCACGACTCCGGGGAAACCGAACGGGGAAGGCGAAGGGTCACCGTCGTGCCGTGACCGAGCTCGCTGGACATTGTGAGGGTGCCGCCGTGCGCTGTCACGATCTCCCGAGCGATGCCGAGTCCGAGTCCCGTGCCGGGCGCATGCTCTTGCGCACGGGTGCTGCGGAAGAGGGGATCGAACACGTGCTCGAGATCCTCAGATGAGATGCCGATACCCGTGTCGGCGACCACGATGATGGCGGTGTCGTCATCCAGAGCCGCCGAGACGCGAACCGACCCGCCAGCGGGGGTGTACTTCACGGCGTTGCTGACGATGTTGTCGAGCACCTGGCGAAGGCGGAACACGTCGCCATCCATCCGCAAGTGGTCAGGGAGGTCGGTGTCCAGCGCTACGCTCTGTTCGCGTGCTGTCGCCGCGAACGCTTCGCTTACGGCGGCGAGCAGGGGAACGAGGTCGAACGAGCGGCGGTCTTGGGTCGGAGTGAACCCGCTGCGCGAGCGTTGCAGCATCGTCGAGGCGATGCCGAGCATCCGTTCGCTGGCCGAGAGGATCGTCTCGAGATGCTCGCGGATCTTCGGGGTCAGCTCGTCCTCTTCTTCGAGCGCGAGGTCGGCATGACCGATGATGACAGTGAGCGGATGCCGCAGCTCGTGGGAGGCCACCGCGGCAATGCGTTCCCGCTCCCGCTCGGCCTCGGTGACCGCGGTGATGTCGTGGGCGACGAGCATCGTCGAGGCCGAGTCGTCGGCTGAGGAGGTGTGCGGCATGGTCGTCACCGACAGGGCCCGCCAGGTGCCTTCCGCGTCGAAGAGCCAGACGCGGGCATCCTCGAAGATCTCGCCGCGCTGCGCACGCGTGAAGGTGCGTTCGGATACCGGGAGCGCCGTGCCCTGCAGGGCCGCGTACTCGACAGAGATGGGAGGAGAGTTCGGGTCGTCCGGATTGGTGCCGTAGAGCCGGGCGTACGTGGTGTTGGCGGCGAGGAGTGAACCGTCACGGGCGAAGCGGAGGATGCCGACATCCACGCCGTTGATCAGCTCGATCGTGCTGCGCTCGGCGCTCGAGACCCGGTCGAGGGTGGTTTCCAGCCGCCGCGTCTGCCCGAGGAGCAGTCGCTTGAACGCGCGGGTCTGACGCATCGTGATGTTCGCCGTGACACCCAGGAACGTCACGCCGAGCAGAACCGTGAACAGTTCGACGGCTCCGGGGGCTCGGTGGAGGTCGCCGCCTCGGTGAGGAGGGATGCGGCGATGGTCGCGACAGCCGCCGCGAGGGCCCATCGTGTGAAGTGCAGGCCGATCCACATGATCGGGAAGACCCAGAAGAAGCCGAGCGGCAGGATCGAGGACGCCGACATGAAGCCGATCCCGACGATATCGGCGAACGGGATGATCAGCGGCACCCACCGGGGTGTGCGCGCCCAGGGGATCACGAGAGTGGCAGCTGCTGCGGCGACCACGATTGCCACGCCGGTCAGCATGAGCCACGACTCGAACAGCTCGGGTTCGTAGCCCAGCGCCACCACCGAAATGATGATGATGGAGACGCCGAGGGAGAGCTGTGTGAGCCAAATGGACCTCACTCGCATCGTCGCGCCGTCGACGTCGCGGAATTGCGCGTCTCTTGCGCTCACCTTGTGCTCCCCTTGGACAGCGTTGAGTTCGAGCCATTGTTCGTATCGTATACTTCCAGCGCATCCGGCTTGTGGAACCCGCCATAAGCCCATGAAGACCGCGGAATTTCAGCCCTCGAGGCACCCTGCTCGACGGACCGCTCAAGGAGAAACCATGGCCACCGCCCCGCAACGGTCGCGCGTCGTGCGCCGCGTCGTGCTCGGTGCTGCCGCACTGGCTTTGGGCGCCTCGTCCTTGACCGGATGCCAGCAGATCGCCGAAGCGTTCAATTCCATCCAGGGCGGACCTCCGGGTGCCGCGTCCACGGCGACGCCGGTTCCTCAGCCGGTCTCAACGACGGCGACGATGGACTTCGACTCGCTGTTCTCGTACGACGGGTCCGTGTCGCTGACGACGGATGTCGCATCCGACCTCGAGGTCGTCCTCGATGTGTGGGCGGCTGACCCGAAGCGCACGCGCGAGTGGACTCCCAACAACGAGAAGGTGTTCGGCTTCGCGATCAACGCCTACGACCGCCGCGTCGATGACAAGGCAGTGTTGACGCAGAAGCGTCGCGTCTACATCTCGTCGATCTCGATCACCTCCCAGACGGCGCAGACGTCGGGGATGGTGCAGCAGCCGTTCCAGTTCGCCGCCGACCCGCGGACGCTGGTTCCGCCGGACACGCTCCGGTCTGACCGGGGGCTGCTGCTCAATAGCTACCAGGGTGGGCTGCTCGTCCCCGAGACGACGATCTTCATGCTCCCGGCCGACACGTACGGCATCACGCTGCAGTTCTCGTTCGGGATCTACGTCGAAGGCACCGCGAATGACGATGCGTCGTTCGCGCAGCAGACGATCTATCAGTACCTGCCGATCGCGATCTACAACGACCAGGGCACGTTGAACATCGTGTCCAACGAGCCGACGAGCGCGCCCCAGGGCTGAGCGATCGCCACGCCGCGGATCCGTCAGGCCAGCGCGCCGCCTGCCGGGCTCGGCGTGGTCGATATTGCTCCCGTGGGCGCGCCATCCGGCCACACCCTGGTGAGTTCCTCGTCGGAATGCACCGTGAAGCGTGTCACACGGATCTCGATAGCTTCGCGGTAGTCCAGATTCGGCACGGCGCGGGCGGTTGCCGACTTCACGACAGTCTCGAGGTTGTCGATCCGGTGGTCGCCGGCAAGCGCGACGACGTGGTGCCCGGTGCGCCCCCGGTGCGTCGCATCGGGCAACAGCTCATAGAGAGACATCGAGGCTGCGCGGTCGACAGCTGTCGCGGCGGGCCCGCCGAAGGCGGCGCGGATGAGCGCGAGGTCCGGGATGTCCACCTCGTACACGGTCACCGCGCCGTGGGCGGCGATATCGGAGCGCAGTGCGTCGATGCGGTACTCGATCTGCCGGGCCCGGGTCTCCAGCGCGCGTTCGCTCCACCACACGGCGACGCAGAGGGTCACCACGAGCAGGATGCTGATCGCGGATGCCGTCAGCGCCGAGAACAACGCCTGAAACGCGGGGGAGTCTTCGCCGACGGCGAAGAACATGACCGTGCGGATCGCCGAGTAGCCGGCGTAGAACGCGAAGACCGAACCGATCAGCCGGAAGGGCGCGAGGGCGCGCGCGGGGAGCGAGAAGGCTTCGATCGCGATGCCGCCGCAGCCGACCGCGACGAGGATCAGCCGCAGCACGAACCCGTCGGTGGGACCGCCGATCACGGCGGTGACCGTCGCGCTCGCGATGAAGGTCACCCCGACGGCGCCCGAGGCGACCCAGCCGGGCGTGATCGAGTGGTTGCGCAGTTGCCGCATTCCGGCCCAGAAGTACGCGGGGCCTCCGACAAGCGCAGCGTTCGCCGTCGCGATCACGATCGGCACCGGATGGGCCGGCACGAGGGCGGAAGCGAGGCCGGCGACGACTCCGCTCAGGGCCGCAGCTGCCGCGAATCGAAGGAAGTACCGGCGAGTGGCCCGTCCTCCGTTGGGAACCGGGTGCGCATGAGCCTGAACGAGCGCCGGTGCGGCGATCACGAACGCGATCGCCAGGACGGCAGACAACTCCAGTACACTCATTCTGCACTTCTGTTTCTCGGGGCCTCGGGTGTTCACCGGAGGCTTTCTTGAGGAAAACCTGAGGTGATGCTCTTCGACAACAGACCGGATGCTTGAGCCGAGTGTAGCAGTGTGGTACTAGCACCTCGGATGGCGCGCGGATCGATGGAAGGAGCGTGCTGATGTCTCACTGGGAAGCCCCGTACGTTCCTCAGTACCCGCAGCAGGGTCAGCCCGCGATCGGGCAGTACCCCGGCCCGGCGTACGCGGATCCGCAGTACGCGGATCCGGCATACGGCCAGCAGCAGTACGCGCAGCCCTCGTACGGCGACCCCCGGTTTCCGAGCGCGCAGGTCGAGACCTCTCACGCCGAGTTCACCGACGAGTTCGAGTCGGTACTGGAGCGCATCTCGGTGCACCGATCCACGATCGGCTGCGTCATCCCCTGCTACAACGAGGAAGAGTCCATCGCGGGCGTGCTGGAGGGGTTGCTCCACCAGACGCGGGTGCCCGACGTCATCCATGTCGTCGTGAACAACACCACTGACGCGACAGTCGCGATCGCTTCGCAGTACGCCGGCCCGCACCAGGTCGTCACCGACCTCGGCGAGCAGTTCACCGAGGTGTTCATCCACGACATCGGTAAGAACCCCGACAAGAAGGTCGGCGCACTGAACTACGGCTACGCGCTGGTTGAGGGGTATGACTATCTGCTCGGTGTCGATGGCGACACCATCGCGGATGAGCGGGCCGTCGAGTACCTGGAAACAGAAGCCGTCGGCGACTCCCGTATCGGTGGCATCTCGGCGATCTACACGATCGACGATCGCCCCATCAAGGGTCTGATCGGCAAGTTCCTCATCGCCGGTCAGCGCACCCAGTTCGCGGCCTTCAACCTGCAGAACCTGCTGCGCGGCCGCAACATGGCGGTGCTCGGCGGTCAGTTCTCGATCTTCTCGACTGCCGCACTGCGCGATGTCATGCGTGCCAACCACCAGAGCACGCCGTGGGTCAAAGACAGCGAAGTGGAAGACTCGCTGCTCTCGCTGCAGATCAAGAGCGCCGGCTTCCTCACCAAGATCAGCCCCTACGCGAGGGCAAGCGTGGGTGGCATGACCACCCTCAAGGGCTATGACGCCCAGCAGGTGAAGTGGACCTACGGCGCTATCGAGCTCATGTGGCCCGGTCAGCGCGGTGACACGAAGGGGCAGCCTTTCCACCCCAACCTGCGGCTGCGGTGGTTTGAGAACTTCGGCATGCTGACGAACCTGTTCGTGCGTGTCGCGTTCCTGACGCTGCTTGCCGCCTCGCTCTCGATCAACGCCTTCGTCTTCTCACCGTGGTGGCTCATCCCGCCGCTGGTCGCGACGCTGCTGAACCTGCGTGTCGCGTTGACGATGAAGCACGTGAATCAGCGAGACATCCTCTTCTCGGCGCTGGTGTTCCCAGCCGAGATCTTCATGTGGATCAGGATCGGTCACTTCCTGCGGTCGTGGTCGTCGTTCCTGTCGCGCAAGAAGGTGGACAACTGGGCGGCGCAGGCCAAAGCCGAGCGGGGCGGCGGATTCTCCCTCGGGCACTGGGTGCCCATGATCCTGCTGGTGCTGACGGCGATCGCCATGACGTTGATCTGGAACCTGCTGGACCCGGTCGTGCAGTCCTCGATCCTGTGGGTCGGCTGGCCGATCGTCGGTGTCGTCACCGTCATCCAGACGCTGCTCATGGCGTTCAAGCTGTTCCGCCGGCAGTACGGCTACAAGGTCTGACCAGCGCCCGCCAGGAGCGACGGCGTCACTGGCCGGGCGGCGGTGCGACGTTCTCGGAGGTCATCCGGTACCCGACGCCACGCACGGTCTCGACGTAGCGCGGGTTGTTCGGGTCGTCGCCGAGCTTGCGGCGCAGATTCGTCATGTGTGCCTCGATGGCGCGCTTGTCGGCATCCCCGACGAAGTAGGACGTGACGTAGGACTCGCCGCGCAGCACGAGCGTCAGGTCGGCCTTGCTGCGCACGCGTCGCTTGGACTCCATGAGGGTCGCCAGCAGCTCGAACTCCGTGCGGGTGAGCTCGACCTCGCGGTTCCCGACCAGCACGATCCGCGAATCGGGGTCGAGGATGAGGTCACGATGGCGCAGTGTGCTGGGACTGAGTTGGTGCCCACCGGGACCGGGCATGGGCGCGCCCGGCGGTGTGCGCGCGACGAGCTGCGATCCGGGCGGCTGCTGGTTACCTCCGGCACCCGGCGGGTCGACAGGGCCCTGGGGAGTCGGCGGGTAGTACGGCTGTCCGCTTCCCGGCTGCGGGTAGCCGGGGTGCTGGGCCGGATATCCAGGCTGCGGCGGAGCCGAGGGCGGCTGCTGCCCTGCGGGGTAGCCGGCAGGAGCCTGCGAGGGGTGTTGGCCCGGGGCCTGGGCGGGGTCGCCAGGAGTGACCGCCCCGCTCGGATCGACGGTGGCGAACGGCTGCTGCGGCGATGCCGGGATGGTGCCGGGCGCTACCGCGGGCTGCGCGACGATCGCGGGCCGCGCACCTGGGAACGATGGTCCGGACGGCGCCTGCACGGGCTGTTGTGCGGCAGTCGGCGACTGACGCGGGCGGCGCAGGAGGGCTTCGATCCGGGCGCGAAGTTCCCGCGGACGGAAGGGCTTGACGATGTACTCGTCGGCTCCGGCGCCGAGGCCCAGGACGACATCCGCTTCATCTTCGAGGCCCGTGAGCATGATGATGTAGGTATCGCTCTGGGCACGGATGCGGCGGGCTGCCTCGAACCCGTCGATGCCGGGCATGTTCACGTCGAGAGTCGTGATCAGCGGCTGGTAGGAGAGGACCGCGCGGACGCCGTCGATGCCGTTGCCGACCGAAACCGTCGAGAATCCGGCCGCCTCGAGTGTTTCGGCGAGGATGTGCCGAATCTGCGGATCATCCTCGACGATGACGGCGGTCTTGCTCACCCCCGCGTCAGTGCTCATGCTCAGTGATCTCTCTCGCGTCGGGCCGGGTGATGTTCACGGCAGCGTCTCGCAGCTCGCGTCGCGCCAGGTCCAGTGTGGTTCGGGCCGCACAATCCCAGGCGTTCACGGCCATCTCTCCTGATCGTACACAGCCGTGCCGGGGGCCGGCGCGGTCATCCGTCGGCGTGGCACTCTCGTCGCTGGGTGACGCGACGCGTGATTGCGGTCGTGGGGAGGGTGAAACCGGGTTCAGGGGAGGGTGACATTGCGGGTGAGTTCGACAGCCGCCGCCGGCCACCAGGCCCCCGCGATCGGTCCGCCGTTGCACGTACCGTCGCTCTCACCGGGCGGCTTGATCCAGAGGTTCGTGTCGACAACGTCGTCGCCGTAGGTGCCGCCGGGTGCGCCGATAAGCCGGCCCGGGGGTTGCACCACTCGCCGTTGGATCCGGCGCCGTTGCGGGAGGTGTCGATGATCGCTTTCAGGCCGCCGGTGAGCCCGGAGAGTTGGTGGGCGTAGTCGAACTCGAGAGCGGTGTCGTTGTAGTTGGACACGTTCGTGGCGAAGCCGCGGATGACCTCGTTCATGCCGAGACCGTTGATGAGCTCGGCCATCCGCGACGCGGGGAGCCAGGTCGAGTGGCCGCCGTCGACGTAGATCCAGGTGTTGGTTGAGGCAATCTGAGCGATCGCATCCCGCAGCTGCGCCGTGCGGTCGGCGATGTTGCCGCACTCGGGGGCGAGCGCGAGGCTGTCGGGCTCGAGGACGACGGTCTTCTGGATGTCGGGGGCAGTGTGCAGCGCGTCGCCGATGATCCGGGTCCACTCGTCGTAGGAGGCATCGTCGAGTCCGCCCGAGGAGAGGCCCGCGCTGCAGTCGCGCTCGGGGAGGCCGTAGACGACGATCGCGAGCGGCTTGCCCTGGGTGCGTGCTTCGTCGAGGAGGTTCGTCATCCGGGCGCCCACCTCGCTGACCGGGTCGATCTCGGGGGTCAGCCAGTACGCGGTGGGCTGGGCTGCCAGGTAGTCGGTCGCCGCGAACTCGTCGGTGCCCTCGGTGAGGGTCGGCAGCGCGAGGGCCGCCTTCGATTCCTCGGGGCGATGATCGTCGTGCCCACGGCGGGGGCGGTAGCGGTCAGGTCGCGGACCCAGTGGTTCAGGAACATCCAGACGGTCGCGGTGATGGATGCCAGAAGAAGCACGCCGACCGAAACGATCGTCGCGATCGCCCAGCCCGGCAGGATCTTCGGCTGCGAATCGGGGCGCGCTTCAGCGGGCTCAGGCTGGTCTTGCACCGCGGTGGCGCGTGGGGAGGGCACGACGAAACTCTAGCGCGGAGCACCCCGGAGCATCCTCAGGAACCCAGCGGAACAATCCCCCGCGGGGAAGAGATGACAAACGCTGGGGATATGTCCAGCGCAGCGGGCGCGGCCTGCAGCCCTGTCCCTCTATCGTGGGGAGTGGCATGAAGGTCATCTCGTACAACCTGCGCAAGCACCGCGCGGCCACCGAGCTGCGAGAGCTCGTCGAGCGCCACGGTGCGGATCTGCTGTGTCTGCAGGAAGCCGACACGACCGACATCCCCGATGACATCGGTGGGCTCGTGCTCGCCGATTCGACCCAGCGCAATCGCCTGGGCCTTGCCGTCTATTACCGCGCGAACACGTATCGCGCCGTCGATGTGCGAGCGATCGCGCTGAAGAAGTCGCTGCACGATCGAGTCCTCAAGCCCGCCGAAGAACGGATGCTGGGGGTTCGTCTGCACGATATCGATGCCGGCAGCGACATCGTCATCGCGTCCTTCCATGCGGCGCCGTTGACGGCCCTGAACTCGTTGCGTCGGCATCAGATCCGTACGGCTCTGACCGAGCTCGACCTGTTGGGCGAGGGCCTGCCGAAGCTCATGGTCGGTGACTACAACTACCCCGTCTTCAAGGAGCGACTCGGGCAGCACGTCCGCGACCAGGGGTACGAGCTGAACCTGAGTGACTCACGGACCTACACGCGGTACCGATTCTTCCGCGGGCACTACGACTTCGCGACGTCCGTCGGTTTCACGATCGATACGGTGCGCACCCTTCCGCAGGGACTCAGCGACCACCTGCCGATCCTCGTGACGGCACAGCCGACGCCTGGTTCGGGGGCGGCGCCCGCGGATGCCGCGAGCGGCGTGGCGTGAGATTCCGGCGTCGGACGCGGGCTCGTGGGGCCGTGGCCTCAGCGGATCGCTGCCGCGTAGTGCATGAACGCCGCGTAGACGAGTACACCGACTCCTGAGGCCAGCAGCGCGACTCCGAGGTAGAGCAGCCAGTTGCGGGCCGTGCGGGGGCCTCGCGGTTCATAGGGGCTGCTCATGATGCCCGATCCTAGCCAGATCGGGCAGAGCGCGAGTGACGCGCGTGTTACGGGAGGGTTATCCCTCGTTGGCGGCCGTCGGAATCGGGCAGGCGCGGGCGGCCACGAGGCCGCTGCCACCGATCGTCGGCGTCATGAGCGTTTCGAGGACTGGAGTCTGGGGTGTGCGTACCTGGATCGTCGCGGTCGCCGATTCTCCGGGGTCGAGGAAGGTCTCCCAGATCAGCACGTCACGACCGTCGTGGGTGCCGGTTCCGAACACTGTTGCCGCTTTGTCGTCACCGGCGACGCTCGAGACCACCTCGGACCCGGTCGGGAGATAGAGGTAGGCGATGGTTCTCGTGACCCCGGGTGGCACACCATGGCTTCCTCCTCCCGTGATGTACTCGGGAAGGCTGGTGGCGGCATCGGCCGGGGCGGTGCTCTGGAGGGTGACAGACACCGTGGCAAGGGGATCTTCGCGAAGATACTCGCCCGGTCGGAGGTTCTCGGTGAAGGCGGTGCTCGCAGCACACCACCCGACTGACGCCGTCGCTTCGGTGTAGTAATCCATCTTGGACCCCGTGCCGTCGTTCAGGTAGACGCCGAACTGGGTGCGAGTGTCGTCGGTAACCGACAGGCCGCCCTGAATGGTCGTCCCGTCGAGAATCGCTTGCTCGGCCGGGTCGGCGCTCCACATGAACAGTCGGCGCTCACTTCCCGCTCGGGCCAGAGCCTGGATCAGGGTGGCCGGGTCGGCAGCACCATCGGCGATGGTCTGGAAGACGACAGCGGCGGTCGCCGCGAAGAACGCATCCTGGTCGCGCGGCTCCGGGTAGCGGAGGTAGACGTCGTTCAAAAGCAGCGGGATGGCGTTCTCGCTCGTGAGTTGCTCGCCGGTGGGGAGGGTGATCGGGCCGGTCGCCTCGAGAAGGTACGACAGGGTCACCGGGTCGAGGGCGAGGACGCCGTCGACGGCGACCCCGGTCTCACGCAGCCACATCTCTCGGGCGAGCGGCCCGTCGACCGTGTAGTCGGGGATCTGCGTCACGTTCTGGATGTAGACGCCGGGCTTGTCGACGAAGATGCCGAGGACCTCATCCGACAGCGGCAGGACAGGGTCGGGGTAGCGGGTGAAATCTGACGACGAACCCTGATCGACAAGATCCATGCGGCCGCCATCGGTGTGGATCATCGCCATCGCGCCGACGATGCCGCCGAGGGATCGCCACTCCGCGTTGTTCTGGAACATGACGAGGTAGTTCCGCGGACCCTCGCCGCCGAGGGCGAGGGGGAGCAGCTGGGCGGTGCGGCGCAGGGCGTCGGCCGCGGTGAGTCCGTTCGTCAGCAGGTCGCTGACCTCGGTGACGGGGGCGGCGAGCGCCGGGAGCAGCTGGGTCGTGTCGATCGCGTCGACGGATGCCGAGGCTGCCGCAAGACTGTCGGTTGCGGTGGTCGCGACATCCGTGAGGCTCGCGATGGCGGCGACATCGAAAGCCCCGCCCTGCGGTCGGAGGGTATCGAGCGAGAACCCGGAGGCTGCCTGCGCGAGCGGCTCGAGCGCAGTCGCGGCGACGTCGTCGACGGCCGCGATGACGGTGGCGGTTGCGGACAGTTGCGGCCCGACCCAGGGCAGGTGCTCGGCGGCGTTCCAGACCGGGTCGGAGGTGAGGGCGCGAGCAGCGGAGGTATCTGCGGTCATGCCCGGCACGGCTTCGGCCGCCGCGGCCGGGTCGGTCAGGGAACCCGCGAGATTCTCGGCCGCGCGCTGTGCGTCGGCGACATGTCCGTAGGCGAGCGCGCCACGGATGCCGATCCAGGCGACGCCGGCGACGCCGAGGAGGAGGAAGGCGCCGAGGACTGACGCGGCGACGATCCCCGCCGTGCGCTCGCGGCGGTGGCGCGAGCGGGCCCGGGCCCGTCGGGACTTTTCGGCATCCACGGCCCGCCGGGTGGCAGCGAGCTCGGTGCTGGACTCGTCGCGCCCAGGCGCGGCGGTGTTGTCTTCGTCGCGCCCTGGCTCGGCGGTGTCTGTCTCGTCGCGCCCTGGCGCGGCGGTGCTGGACTCGTCGCGCCCAGGCGCGGCGGTGATCTCGTCATCGCCAGAACCCTCGGGTGCGGTGTCCTCGGGTGTCGCCGCGTCATCATGCATGGGTCGCGTGCCTTCCTGTCCTCACGGAAGCCTATTCGTCCGCGTTCGAGTGAACGATGAGAGTGCCGGCTGGAACACCAATAGGGTGGGGAGCTGGACGACGAGGGGACTGGCTCCCATGGTGACGCCGAGCGCGACGACCCAGCGTGTCTGGGTGGACGCGGCGGCGACCCCGGATGCCGCGCCCGGACCCATCGGCTGGATGGATGTCGTGACCGTGGCCGAGAAGGCCGTCGGCGTGACGTTCGCGTATGACCCCGCTTATCGCGCGCGGCCCGACGCGTATGCGGTCTCGCCCGAGCTGCCGGTGAAGGCGGGCTCCCGAGACCTCGGGTCGATGCCCGGTGCGTTCGTGGATGCCAGCGCTGACTCGTGGGGTCAGAAGCTGATCCGTCGTCAGCTGCGAGCCGGCGGCGTCACGATGCTCTCGGACGTCGATGCGTTGCTGGGTATCTCGGACGAGGCGCGGACGGGGGCGTTCCGCTTCCGTCAGCAGACGGATGCCGGCGCGGGAACGACGTATCTGGCCGAGCGTGCGGCGCGCGTTCCGGTCACGCTCGACCTGCGGGACCTGCGGGCAGCCGCCGATCGGACGCGCGCGGGCAAGACCTCGAGCGAGGATGCGATCGCCGAGCTGCTGGATGCCGGGACGGCGGTTCTCGGCGGTGCTCGACCGAAAGCGCTCGTACGGCGGAAGGGGCGGGCCCTGCTCGCGAAATTCCCTGCGCCCGATGACGAACACGACGCGATCCGGTGGGAGGCGGTGTCCCTGCACCTGGCTCACGCCGCCGGTCTTGCCACCTCCCGGGTGCGCACGGTCGAGATTGGGAAGCACGCGGTGCTCGTGGTCGATCGGTTTGATCGCGTCGGCAAGGCTGATGCTGCGGCGCAGGATCTGCCGACCGGTGGTGCCGGCGAGCTGCGCATCCCGTACTGGTCGGCGCGCACCGCGACCGGTGACGGGCGGGACTACCTGGATGTCGCGCGGGTGATCCTGGAGATGAAGGCGCCCCGCGACGTCGTGCGGGCGCAGCTGCGGGACCTGTGGCGTCGCGTCGCGTTCGCCGTTGCCGTGCACTGCACCGACGACCACCTTCGCAACCTGGGCTTCCTCCGGCGTGATGCAGCATGGCGGCTGTGCCCGGTGTTCGACATCGAACCCGACCCGGTGCAGGAGCGGCCGCGTTCGACCGCGATCGTCGGGGTCGTCGACCCGGATGACGCACCTGCGGCTCTCGTTGCGTTCGCCGGAGAACTCGGGATCAAGAGATCGTCATGGCAGCGCTCGCTGACGCAGGTGCTCGCGGCGGTGGAGTCGTGGCCGGAGGTCGCCAGGCGGGTGGGGCTCGCCGAGAGCGAGTTCGCGGCCATGGATGCGGCGATCGGTCATCGCCGTGACGGTTTGCGGGCTCTCCTGGGCTGATCAGGCGACGGTGAGCGGCGCGATGACGGCGGCGACCAGTTCGCTGGGGTCACGAACGAGGGTGACGTCGGCGGCATCCGGTGCGACGCCGGGGGCGGCGTAGCCGAGCGTGAGGATTCCCGGCTGGCTGGTGCGCGCGCGAGAGACGAACGACTCGATGGCGGCGAGGTCGCTGTCGGGGACGATACCGAACACGAGCGCCGTGTAGGTGCCGGCGGACAGGTAGGCGAGCGCGGCATCCGCGTGGGTGGTCTTGACGACGGCGGTGCCGAGCTTCTGCAGGGCGATCGTCTCGGACATGGTGGTGTCGGGATCGTCGTCCACCCACAGCACGCGTCCCGGGTGGAGTCGCTCGGGGAGCTTGAGGACGATGCCGCTGCCCTGGCCGCGGGCGGCGAGGGCTTCGCGCAGCTGCGTCGCGACAGCCTCGCGGTCCTCGGGCGCGAGCGTGATCTCGATGCTCGAGAGTCGCCCTGCGGGGACGCGGACGATGGACGAGCGGCGGACCCACAGGATGACGCCGATGAGGGCCGTGAGGACGATCACCCCGACGAAGCCGAGGACGAGCGTTACAAAGCCGGTGTCGATCTCCATGACGTCAGTATGCCCGGTCGCCGGCGTCGGAATGGGGTCAATCGGACCTCGCGAGCGATGGGCGCCCGCAATAGGGTGAGGGCATGACCGACATCCCTGCCAACGCCGAGCCCTCCGCCCCGAAGCTCCCGCGACGATCGTCGTCGGTGCGACCAGCAAGCCTGGTTCGCGTCGCGCGATCGACTGGGCCGTCGATCGGGCGGCCAGCACAGGCGCTCGCCTGGAACTGGTCTCGGTCATCGGCGGCGCCGTGGGTGCCGTCGGTGAGCAGGAAGTCGTGCAGCGGGCCGTGGACTCCGAGGAGGCCTTTCTTCGCGGCGAAGCGGCGGCGCTGTCGGCCCGCGGGATCGAGGTCGCGGTTCATGTCACGCACGGGAACCCGACGAAGGAGCTTGTCGAGGCGTCGACGGATGCCGGGCTTCTCGTGATCGGCAGCGACCACACCGGTGGCACCGACAAGCACCGCGGGCCGCACGGGACGCGGATCGTCGCGGGCGCGAATTGCCCCGTCGTCGTTGTGCCCGACATCGACACGACGGGGCGCTCCGGGGTTGTCGTCGGCGTCGACGGTTCAGAGGTCTCTCACGCGGCGCTCGCGTTCGCTGCCGCGGAGGCGTCGCGGGTCGCCGAGCCGTTGACGGTGGTATCGACGTGGATGCCGGTCGTCTACACCGGCGACATCGCCCCCTACCCCGACATGTACCTCACGGATCTGCAGGGCACGACTGAGGCGTTCGCGCAGTCGATGGCCGATGATGTGCGCAAGGACTACCCGCACCTCGAGATCATCGTGCACGTCGATGAGGGCGACCCGGCCGCCGTCATCACGGACGTGGCGGCTTCGGCCCGGCTGGCCGTTGTCGGAACGCACGGGCGTACCGGGTTCGCTCGGTTCTTGCTGGGGTCGGTCAGTACGCAGGTGCTGGATCATCTGACGACCGTGACAGCCGCCGTTCGCTGAGGAGGCATCCCGGAAACGACAAGGCCCCCGGCTCGATCTGGGGCTGCCGAGCCGGGGGCAGTACGCGAGGCGTACCTTCGCTATGCACGAGTGACCCGAAACACTCGGCGCGCGGTCTTGCTACACCGAGAGTGGCACGGTTCGTGACATCGTGCCGGGGGATTGTCAGCGCCTCACCGCAGTGTCATAATGCGCGGCTCGGCGACGGATGATCTGCTGCGAATCAGCGGCCGAGGAGCCGTCCGACGACGCTCGGGAGTTCGCCGGGGTGGTGACCACCTGGTCGTGGGGCAGGTCCGGCGCGCCGGGGCCGGTGACGACCGAGCCCGGCGCGTAGGCGATCGTGGGGACGCCGGGGTAGTTGCGACGCACCGTGCGGATGAAATCGGCTGCTGTCAGGGTGTCGTCAGCGCGGCCGCAGTCGGTCACGACAAGAAGGTACTTCTCCGCGGCGAGATAGGCCAGTGCCGCCTCGCCGTGCCGGGCGACCGTGACCGTAAGGCCCATGCGGTGCAGTGCGACGACGTCCGGAACGTGACTGTCGGGGTCGTCGTCGACCCAGAGCACCCGGCCAAGCCGAAAAACAGTCGTGTGCGGCGCGCGCGGCGTGATCGTGTAGGGCGGAGTGAAGCCGGACGCCGGCGCTTCGGTGGCTGAGCTGGGCGGCATCCGGGGTGCTGGCGCGGGTGGGGTCGGGGTCGTTGGGGCGTGCGCTGCAGGAGAAGCGGGAGCCGCGGTCGGTGCCGGTGCCGCCGGTGCCGCGGTCGCTTCTGATGAGGGCGTAGCCGGATACGTCTCGCCAGGGGGAAGGTAGGTCTCTCGGGGCGCTGCGAAGCCCTCGGTCGGCGCGGGAAAGCTCTCGCTCGGGGTCGTGTAGCTCCCGGCCGGGGTTGGCAGGTCGTTGACCGCCTCGGATCGCGGAGGCGGTTGCGGAGTCGACGGCGGCGGGGAGGCGAAAGCGGTCGGGGCGGGGTCGACGGCGGCGGCGACGTTGACGGGTTGGGCGGGGGGACCGGCGCGAAGACGTACTCGGTCACTCCGGCGGCCGGGGGAGCGCGGGCTCGGGCACGGCGATCTGAGGTGCCTGCGGCTGCTGCTGGTACGGGACGGGTGCGGCGGGGTAGGGGTGCGACATCGGCGTCCCGATCGCGGCCCGCGACCCCGCGACTGTGCGGACTGTCGCGGTGGTGACCGCGGGGCTGCTCAGGTCGGGGTAGCGCGGCACCCGCTGAGCGGGTTCGTGGCGGTCGGCGGTGGCCTCGGCCTTGTTGCTCTCCCACATCGCCCAGCCCACGACGAGCCCCAGTACGGCGACGACGCCGAAACCGATCATGAGGGTGATGAGTGAATTACTGTCCATGTTCCAACCTGGTGCTGAGTCAGGTGAGCCATGTTGCGCGCTCTCGGGTTGACCACTATTGTCTGTGATCCGCGCGGTGCGGCAAGACAAACTGTGTGAACTCTCATCTAGGGCACGAGAGATACGCGGCTTTTGCGTCGTTTCCGGACGATTCCGGACGGTTGGCCTACGTCGGACGCCGTACTTCTGCGGGGCTATCCCTCGCGATTGTTACGACCGCGCGCCCAGAACACGGCGGTGACTGCGGTCATGATCGCGAGCATCACGACCGTGGTGACGCTCGCCTCGAGGCCGAACAGTCCGCCCGAGACGAGGGGGTTGGCATCCGTCGTCTCGACAACCGCGTAGAGGGAGTTTTCTGCCGGGATGCCCGAGACCGGGATGCCGAAGAGGCTGTTCTGCGCCCAGTTCCAGGTGGCGTGGAAGGCGATGACTCCCCATAGCGCCCCCTCGCTGAGCGCCCAGAACCCGAGGAGCAGGGAGACGAGCACGAGGGAGAACACCGACATGATGTTCAGGCCGGTGTTGAGGGAGTGGGCGAGGGTGAAGAAGACGCTCTGGGCGATCATGGCGCCGAGGATGCCGGCGCGCGGCATCCAGGACTGGATGAGATAGCCGCGGGAGATGAGTTCTTCGGCCCCGCTTTGGATCGAGAAGGCAACGAGCGCGAAGATCACCCACCCGATTGCGGGCCAGTAGGCGTATGCGCCGTCTTCGGTCTGGAGGAACTCCATGTTTCCGGTCAGGACGGCGACCGCGACGGCGAGCGCCATGGCGCCGAGCGCGATGGCGGCGCCGCGGGCGATCTGCAGCGGGGCACGAGAGGGGGTGCGGAATCCGATGCTCGGGAAGGGGCGCCGTTCCTTGAAGCGCAGCCAGACCCACAGCAGTATCCAGACCGGCAGGAACGCGAGGGCGCTCACGATCGTGAGGCCGAGGGTTGTGATTCCGGGGATGATCGCGAGCAGGATGCTGGTCGCCATGACGGAGGCGAAGAGCACGATCGCGACGATCGAGCCGACGAGTGGGCCGGTCGGGCGCTGCGCTTCGCGCATCGCGCCGGCGAAACTGTCGCGTGGGGTTTCGGTCACGGAAGGCCTCCCGGGTCGGCGGTCCCGACCGACCCTAGCGAAAGACTGCCGGAGGCTGCAGGGCTTGCTGTGCGGCTGCGCGTTCGGCTAGCCCGATCAGGGCAGGCGTCCGCGGCCGGCCTGTTGCGCGCCCCAGACGACTCCGAGGGCGAACTGGCCGGTGACACCGAAGTGGCGCATCGCCTGATCCACCCGGCGTCTGCCGGTTCGAGGGCTCAAGCCCAGTGTGTGGGCGGCTGCCTCGACGGTCATGCCCCGGCTCATGAGGGCGAGCATCGGTGCCCGCGGCTCTTCGCTCTGGTCGACCGCGGTCGCCTCGGCCCACAGCTTCTCGAAGACCCAGGAAGCAAGCGAGACGACTTCTTCGGCGCTCGTTGCGAGCACGCGGGTCGGATGAGGATCGCCCCAGACGGACGGGAGGGTGACGGTGTCGTCGTCGATGATCCAGAAGAAGCTCGGCGGGGCCGGGTGGGTGCGGATCCAGGTGCCGGCCGCCAGTTCGTTGTCGAGGTGCCAGCGGTTGATGGGATCGAGGGCGTCTTCGTCGGAGAGGATGACGCGGATGCGGCTCTCGCCGCCGATCGGTCGGGCTGCCCACAGCGTCTCGGCGTAGTCCAGGCCGGCGTCGCGCAGGATCTGCGTCGAGGGGATGCACAACTGCGCCGACCGAGGCGCGCGGCGTGAGGACTGGGTGCGCCACATGTCGGCCAATGCCCAGGTCCCCTGGACGGTGGTGGGCGGTGTCGAGGTGCCGGTCCGGTCCGCCGTCTCGCCGGCGTTCCACGCTTGGAGGAGTTCGGGGATGCTGGCGGCCAGGGTGTGCGCGGCGGCGGCGGCATCCGTGAGTTCGCGGACGCCGTCGTCGATGACCTGCTGGATGGCCGTGGCGATCGTGAAGTCCGGCCTGCGGTGAGCGATCGAGTCTCCTGTCACCTTGAGAAGTCCGCGACGCTCGAGTGTCGATAGATGCTCTCGCAGGTCGGCCTCGTCGAGGCCCAGCCGGGTCGCGAGGGTGGTCGGGTCGGCATCCGGGTCGTGGAGGGCCGCGGCGAGGACGACCAGTGCGCGCTTGTCGGTCATGAGCTCTCCTCGAGGCGCTTTGTGGCCAATGGCACTAATGTGCCACGCCGGGTGGGTAACGTCGGCCAGGCGCACGCGTGTGCGTGGGATACGGGCGTCGAGGAGGAAGCGTGAGCGAGCAGCCGGTCGAGAAGAAGAAGTGGTCCGCGGGGCGTATCGTTCTGGCGGGTGTCGGGAACGTCGCTCTGGGCGTCGCGGCGTATTGGGTCACCTATCTGCTGCTGCTGCAATGACGGCAGGATCATCGAAGCGGTCTGGCGCGGCAACGGCTCTCGGTGTCGCGCTCGGAGCGGGTCTCGGCGTTGTCGTGGGGGTCATCACGCAGAGCGTCGGGCTGTGGCTGCCGATCGGTATCGGTATCGGTATCGGTATCGGTCTCGCGATCGGCGTGAGTCTGGATGCCCGCACGTCGCGCTCGCGTCGGGATGAATCCTGAGGACTCAGCGTCGGCTCACCGGGCGGCGCGGCCGAGCAGAGCGGCCTTGGCGGACTTGACGACGATCGCGATGTCACCGGCGAGGGTCCAGTTCTCGACGTAGGAGAGATCGAGGCGTACCGCATCCTCCCACGCGAGGTTCTCGCGTCCGCTGATCTGGGAGAGGCCCGTGATGCCGGGCTTGGCCAGGAACCGACGCAGTGAGGCGTCGGTGTAGGTCTCGACCTCGCTCGGCAGCGGGGGGCGCGGGCCGACGAGGGACATGGTCCCGCCGATGACGGTGAACAGTTGCGGTAGGTCATCGAGGGTATGGCGGTGCATCCACCGGCCGAGCGCTGTGGGCGACGTGTCGGCACCGTCGTAGCGGGTGGTGCGGAAGGCGAGCATCCGGAACGGGCGGCCGTGGTAGCCGACACGGGTCTCGCGGACGCAGACCGGGCCGGGCGACGAGAGCTTCACGGCGAGGGCCAGGATGCCCAGGAGTGGGCTGATCACGACAACGGCGACGAGCGACAGGATGAGGTCTGCCATGCGCTTGCCGAAGCGTTGGCCGGGCGAGAAGCGCGGCGTCTCGACATGGACGAGGGGCAGGCCCGAGACCGGGCGGGTGTGGATGCGGGGTCCGGCGACGTCGGCGATGCCCGGTGCCAGCAGCAGGTGCTGGCGGCCGGCTTCGAGGCTCCACGAGATCTGCTTGACCTTCTCCGGCGGGAGGGCGTCGCTGCTGGTGACCAGCACAGTGTCGGCGCCGGTCTCGGCGAGGACGCGGGCGAGGTCGTCGAACGTGCCGAGGACGGGGATATCGGCATCCGGCAGCGGATCATCGCCAGATGGAGGCTCGGGTGAGAGCTCGGGTGGGAGGCAGGCTCCGACGACGAGGTAGCCGGTGTCGCGGCGACGCTGCAGCTCGGTGCCCACCTGGGCGACCGATGCGGGCGAGCCGATGAGGATGACACCGGAGGCGCACTTGCCGACGCGGCGTTTGGCGACGAGCCACTGTCGCCACAGCCATCTGACCAGAAGGAGCAACAGGATGCCGGCGGGAAGGCTGATGAGCAGGTAGCCGCGGGCGATGTCGACGCGGAACAGGAACGCGACGATCGCGATGACGCCGAACAGGACCAGGGACGAGTCGATGACGCGGACGTACTCGGTCGTGCCTGCGCCGACGACGCCGGGCGTGCGGGTGTCGGCCAGGCTCAGTGCGAGCAGCCACAGCGCGACGAGGATCGCGGAGGCGAACCAGTACGAGACGGCGGTGAAGCGCAGGTCGCGCAGCAGGGAGAGCTGTGCGTTCCCGGTGCCGAACCAGACGATCTGGGTACCGTAAACGACCCACACCAGAACGACGGCGTCGCTGATCACCAGTCGTGTGCGGTAACTCTCATGCCACGGTCGTGGCTCACCCGTGGAGCGCACCCCTCCAGCCTTGCACACGCCCGTTGTTCACCGGCGCGACACCGCGCGTTCGCTGGTGCTCAGGCTCGAGGCGGCTGGCTCAGATGCAGAGCGGATCGCCGAGATCGATACGCTTCCCGTCGACGGTGAAGCTGCCTTCCGCGCACAGCAGCGTGTCTCGGGACGGTCTGACCACGAGCGTCGTGTAGGCGCCCTGAACGTCGTGCTCAGTCGCCTCCTGTCGATCCGGTCCGTCCGGCGCGGTCTGCGGGTAGATCGCGATCGTCACGGTGTTCCCCTGGTAGAGGCCGTCGTAGCGGGTTATGCGCCCCCACCCTGCTTGGCACTTGTCCGACCAGACGATCTCAAGGAGGGAGTTGTCCGCGCGCGTGTCCCCGGTGGCGACGCGCGCATCGTCGACACAGGCGGTCAGTGCGGGGTCCTCGCCGGTCTCGACGACGATCTGCTGGCTGGCTTCGGCAGCCGATGGTGAGGGAGTGAGCAGAGGAAGCACGGCGAACGCGGCCGCGGCCGTCGCGAGGGCTCCCCCGAGGAAGGACGCGATTCCGATGAGGGCACCGGTGCGCACGGACATACCCATCGCGCGACCAGGTTCATCGGTGTTCGGCGTGGGCCGCTCGATGCGAGCCAGGTCCTCGCGCCGGGCGAGCCACGGGGTCGGATCTTGACCGAGTGCCTGAACGAGCGACGCGACCGTTCGTTCGGACGGGAGCTGTTTGCCGGCGAGCGCTTCGGAGATGACCGAGCGCGATACACCGGTCTCGTTCTGGAGCTTGGAGAGAGTCGGTCCTCCGGCGTCAAGCTTGAGCCGGCGTAGATCTGCTGCGAGCTTCGCTATCGAGTCTGCGGCTTGCTCGCTGGACTCCGGCGACATCGTACCCCCCAAGGTGCGTGGCGTCTTCATTCGGGCTAGGGGACTAGCTATACCACAGCGGGATTTCGGCGAAGCACCGGATTCCCGGGCCGACATGCTCTCTCCGAGTTTTCCGAATCGTTCGGATCGGACGATTCCGCCGCTGCGTATAAGGACCGTTCTGGTTCACTCGGCAACGGCATCCATGGGGAATATTCCCCATACGGCGTGGGGACGTCATTGGGGTCTACTTGACAAACGAACACGATGAACGAACCGCGACGGCAGGGGGCCGTCCAGCTCTGGGGGCTCGAAGTGGTGAACTTGCTGGGTGCGATAGCGAGGCATCGTGGTGCCTTCGCGTCGGGAGCGACGCTGACTGCCGCCGCTGTCGCGATCTCCACTCTTGCCGTCGTCTACCCCGGCGTCCCCACCGCCGATGTCCAGCTCGACGACGGTGGCGTGTGGGTCACCAAGAGCAACGACTTGCTCGTCGGACACCTCAACTATCCCTCCCGGCTCCTCGACGGCGCTGCTCGTGCCCGTGCCGGAACGTTCGATGTGCTGCAGGACGGCGGCACCGTCCTCGTACATGACGAGACCAACACGACCCTCGCGATGGTCGACCCGGCGACCGTGGAGCTCGCGAACCCGGTGTCCATCCCTGCGGGTTCGGATGTGGCACTCGGGGGCGAACGCTCGGCGTCGCCGCCGGTGGTGCTCTCTACATCCTCGACACCGACGCCCTCGCCGGCGCCACGTTCTCCGAAGAGTCCGCGATCGCCGACGTCGCCGCCGACGGCGACGTCGCCGTCTCGAGCGACGGCGCTACGGTGTTCGCGGCTTCGGCGAGCCAGGGCACGCTCACATCGGTGACGTCGACGGCGTCGGACGCGCTTCCGGAGACCAGGGTCACAGACCTCGGGAGCGTCTCACGGGACGCCGAGCTCGACGTGGCTGCTATCGGGAGCGAGGGGGTGGCTTTCGACCGCGAAACGGGTGCGCTGTATCTCGCGAACGGGTCGATGGTCGACATCCCGGATGGTGCCGAGGGCAGGCTGCAGCAGTCTGGCGTCGGACAGGACGCGGTCTTCGTCGCGACACCGACCGCACTCGTCCGCGTCGGGGCGGGAGGTGGAGAGCCGGAGGTCTTGGCTACCGTTGAGAAGGGCACGCCTGCGGCCCCGGTCTGGCTCAACGGCTGCGTCTACAGCGTGTGGAGCGGGTCGGGTGCGTACGCCCGTTGGTGCACCGGTGATGACGAACCCGTAATGAAGGAGATCGATGTCGCTGCCACGGCGGTGCTGACTCTGCGCGCGAATCGGCGGGTCGTGGTCGTCAACGACATCACGGCGGGCACGGTCTGGGTGGTTGAGAGCGAGATCGAGAAGGTCGACAACTGGACGGATGTCACGCCGCCTGCCGATGACGACGCCGAGGAGGAGGAGAACCAGGAGGAGCCCCTCTACGAGCTTCCCGAGCGCTCCGCTGAGAACAACCCGCCGACCGCGGTGGATGACGAGTACGGAGCCCGAGCTGGGCGTACCGTTCTTCTTCCCGTCACCGACAACGACACCGACCCGGATGGCGACCTCCTGAGCGCCGCGATCGCGGGAACGCCCCCCACCGGCTACGAGATCTCCCCTGTTCTCGGTGGTGCGTCGTTGCAGGTCGCCGTGCCCGCGAACGCATCCGGCTCGACGTCGTTCGCTTACGAGATCGATGACGGCCGCGGTGGCACCGATACGGCGACCGTGTCGCTGGCGATCCACGACGCGAGCGTGAACGCCGCCCCGAGGCAGACGCGCGTGAACACCGTGCAGGTCGAGGTCGGCGCCTCGATGTCCTACGGAGCTCTCGACGGATGGATAGATCCCGACGGTGACGACATCTATCTCAAGCACGCGACCGTCGACGGCACTGACACCGTGTCCTATCGCAGCAACGGTGTCATCGAGTTCTCCGCGACAAGCGGCGAGGTCGGGGTCAAGGAGGTCGTGCTCACGGTGTCGGACGGGCGCGACGAGGAGCAGGGGATCCTGCGCGTCAACGTGCGTCCGGTCGACTCACTCGATCCGGTCGCGAACTCGGACCGGGTGTCGACGGTGGCCGGTGTGCCGATCACCGTCTGGCCGCTGAGCAATGACCTGAGCCCGAGCGGTGAGGAACTGCGCCTGTCGAAGGTCGATCCTCTTCCGGGGGTGAGGCTCGTACCGGACTACAGCGACCACTCGTTCGAATTCGCATCCGATGCCGCGGGCTCCTATTACGTGCAGTATCTCGTCACGGATGGACCGCGCTCAGCGGTGGGGCTGGTGCGGATCGACGTGGTCGACGGAGATTCGGCGGCGCAAGCGCCCGTTGCCGTTCGCGACCTCGCGCTTCTGCCGACGGGCCGCGACGTTCTCGTCGACGTTCTGGGCAACGATACGGACCCGGCCGGCGGCATCCTCGTGGTCCAGGCGGCGAAGGCGCCGCGCGGCGCGGGCATCTCTGTCGAGGTGCTCAACCACAGCATCCTGCGGGTGACCGATCTGGCAGGACTGGCGAGCAGCATCACGCTGTCGTACACGGTGTCCAACGGCTCTCAGAGCTCGACGGGCGAGGTCGTCGTCCTTCCGGTCGCCCTGCCCGAGAAGCTCCGGCCGCCCGTCGCCGTCGAGGATCGCGCGGTCGTGCGCGCCGGCGACATCGTCACGATCCCCGTGCTGGCGAACGACTACCACCCCGACAGCGACGCCATCGACCTCGATCCGGAGCTCGTCGACACCGATGTCGACGATCCGTCCACGATCTTCGTCGCGGGCGACACGATCCGGTACCAGGCCGGCGATACGCCGGGGACGGTGCATGCGACCTACCAGATCAGGGATTCGCAACAGAACTCGACCGCCGGGTACGTGACGATTCAGGTCCTGCCCGCGGACGAGGGGACCAACTCCCCGCCGCGACCGCAGGCGGTCACGGCGCGGGCGGTGGCCGGGACGACCGAGCGCATCGCGATCCCCCTCG
This sequence comes from Microbacterium schleiferi, assembly GCF_015565955.1. NCBI lineage: Bacteria > Bacillati > Actinomycetota > Actinomycetes > Micrococcales > Microbacteriaceae > Microbacterium > Microbacterium schleiferi. The sequence goes on from NZ_CP064760.1 coordinate 453,275, forward strand.
ACGGCATCGACACCGATGGGGACTCGGTCGAGCTGGTCGGTGTGGCATCGACGCCCTCGAAGGGACGTGTCACCGTCGGCGACAGCTGGCTGACCTACGAGGCGTTCCCTGATGCGTTCGGCCGCGACACCTTCACGTATGCCGTCCGCGACCGGCTCGGCGCCACCGCCGAGAGCACCGTTACGGTGGGTGTCGCCCCGGCAGGCTACGAGAACCAGGCCCCGTATGCGGCGAAGGATGCCGTGAGCATCCGGCCCGGTCGCATGGTCGCCGTCGCTGTCACCGCGAACGACTCCGACCCCGATGGGGACGAGATCACGCTCAGTGACGACCTCGTCGTTCCCGACGGCATCGACGCATCCGTGTCGTCGGGTCGGATCCTCGTGGACGCGCCCACCCAGCCCGGCGACTACACGATCACCTACACGATCGCTGACACGTTCGGCGCGAGCGCTCAGGGCGTGCTGCTCGTGACGGTCGATCCGGATGCTCGTCTGCAGGCGCCGATCGCTCGCGATGACCATGTGTCGATCCTCGATGTCGCCGACGATCTGACCGTCGCGGTCGCTGTTCTCGACAACGATGAGGATCCCGACGGGACGGCGTCGGCCCTCACCGTGACCGTCGCCGCGGACGATGTGACGGTCGCCGCCGACGGGACGGTGACGATCCCGGTGACCGAGGGCTCCCGGATCGTCCGGTACGCGGTGACCGATGAGGACGGGAACGTCGGGCAGGCCTTCGTGTTCGTCCCCGGTTCGTCGAGCCTGGTGCCGACGCTGCTCTCCGCCGAACCGATCGTCGTCGACAGCGGCGAATCGGTGATGATCGAGCTGTCCGACTACGTGCGCGTGCGCTCCGGTCGCACTGCGCGCGTCGCGACCGCCGACTCGATCCGCACCGGGCACTCCGACGGTTCGTCGCCGATCGTCGACGAGACGACGCTCCAGTACACGTCCGCTGTCGACTGGTACGGCCCCGACACTCTCGGAGTTCTCGTCACCGACGGGTCCGGTCCCGATGATCCGGAGGGCCTGTCGGCGTTCGTCGCCATACCGATCACGGTGCTGCCGATCGAGAACCAGTCGCCGACCCTGCGCAACGCTGCGGTGACGGTCGCGCCCGGCGAAGAGCCGGCGACCCTCAACCTCGCCAAGCTCTCCTTCGACCCCGATGAGGGCGACCAGGGCCGGCTGAGCTTCTCGATCGCGGGCGATATCCCGGCGGGATTCCAGGTCTCGGTGTCGGGGGAGACTCTCACGGTGGCTGCGGACGCCGATACCGCGCCGGGCACCGAGGCGCAGGTCGGCATCGCGGCGAGCGATGGCACCTCCGAGCCCGGTGAGGGAACCGTCACGATCACGACCGTTACCAGTCAGCGGCCGTTCCCCGTGGCGAACGACGATGTGATCTCGCAAGCGAACCAGGGTGAGACGCAGTCGGTGGCCGTGCTGGCGAACGACTACAACCCGTTCGAGGATCGTGGACCGTTGACTGTCGTGTCTGCGCGCGTGGACAGCGGCCGAGGGTCAGCCGTGGTGCAGGGAGAACGCGTCGAGGTCACGCCCGCGTCGGACTTCTTCGGCACCATGATCGTCACGTACCGGATCGCGGATGCGACCCAGAGCGCCGACCGCGAGGTGGACGGTCGAATCCTCCTGACCGTTCAGGGGCGCCCGGACGCGCCGGGCACGCCTTCGGTCACCTCGATCCAGGACCGCACGGTCGTGCTGTCGTGGACGGCGCCGGCCAACAACGGCTCCGCGATCACGGAGTACCGGGTCACGTCACCGCAGGGCTTCTCGACCTCGTGCGCGTCGACAACCTGCACCCTCGACGGTCTGACCAACGACGTGGAGTACACGTTCTCGGTGATCGCCGTGAACGCGGTGGGTGAGTCCGATCCTTCGCCGTCGTCCGCTCCCGCGCGACCCGACGCACGGCCCGACACGCCGGGGGCACCGACGGCGGTGTTCGGTGACGGCGAGATCTCGGTGAGCTGGGCGACGCCCGGCTCCAACGGATCGCCGGTGCTGAGTTACAACCTCGAGATCTCGCCCGCTCCCGCCTTCGGATCTCTGCAGAAGACGGGCGTCACCGGGAACGCGCTGACGTGGACCGGGCTCGAGAACGGCGTCGCCTACCAGGTGCGGGTGCAGGCGGTGAATCGCGCCCCGGATCCGTCGGACTGGAGCGGGTACTCGGCGACCGTCATTCCCGCTGGCGTGCCGGATGCGCCCGGCCAGCCGACGACCTCCGCTGCCACGCCGGTGGGCGCGCAGGCGCAGATCGCGGTGTCGTGGGCTCCTCCGGCCTCGGACAACGGCGATCCTGTGGCGGACTACACCCTCACGGTGAAGCGGGGCGGGGCGGTCATCACGACGGTGGTCACGGGAGCGACGAGTCAGAACGTCGTGGTCGACACGAACGAGAGCGACTACACGTTCTCGGTGTCGGCGCGGAACAAGGCCGGGAGCTCAGTGTCGAGCGCCGACTCGGCGCCGAGACGGGCCGCGGTCGCGCCGGGTGCGCCGACGAACGTCGTCCTGACACCCGGGGACGGGAGCGTCACAGTGACGTTCACCCCCGGTGCGGGCAACGGCAACCGGGCCTCGGACATCACGTACGGCTACCGGGTGAACCAGACGGGTGCGCAGGGCGCGGCCAGCCCCGGCGGCACGGTCATCGGCGGGCTGTCGAACGGCTCCACGTACTCCGTGTCGGTCTGGGCGCAGTCGTCTGTCGAGGGAGTGGCGCGCAGCGCCGAGACGTCGTCGACGGATGCCGTGCCGTTCGGCAAGCCGATCATCAACAACTTCACCGCCGAGAGGCAGGACAACGCGGTGAAGTTCACGTGGACGATCAGCGCCAACGGACGCCCGATCACGGCGTCGAGCGCTCCTGTCGCGGGCGAGGGGAACCTGTCGTGGACAGCGACCGGCTTGTCGCCCAGCCAGAGCTACACGCTGAACCTCAGCTACACGAACGAGGCGGGGGCGACGACGGCATCCCAGACGGGCCAGGCGAACGACCCGCCACCCAAGAACATGACCATAAGCCAGCCGAACGGCGGTATCGGCGTCCGGCTGGTCGTTAGTGGCTTTGAGGCCAACCGGTCGCTGACGGTCGCGTGCTGGGTGATGCCGGGATCTGACGGGCAGGGCGGGCACTCCATCGGCTCCTTCACCGTGACGACTGATGGATCCGGATCCGGCACCTGGGATTGGCCCTCGACCTGTCAGATGACCGGCGGAGGCTACGGGAACCTGCGGGTAGGCAACGAGATCTGGTCCAACACGATCTTGCTCAACTAGCTCGGAATGGAGCGGGGAATAGACATGACACTGACACAGGAACAGGCGACGTGGTTCGCGGAGACGTTCCAACGACTCAGCGACAACGTGGGCCAGGTGGTGCTGGGCAAGCCCGGCGTCATCCGGCTGGTGCTCACGGCGATGCTCGCGGAGGGGCACGTGCTCCTGGAGGATGCCCCGGGAACGGGAAAGACCCAGCTTGCGAAGGCGCTCGCCGCCACGGTGCAGGGCACGAACAGCCGCATCCAGTTCACGCCCGACCTGCTGCCCTCCGACGTCACCGGCGTGACGATCTACGACCAGCAGGCGCACAAGTTCACGTTCCACCGCGGGCCGATCTTCGCCTCCGTGGTGCTCGCGGACGAGATCAACCGCGCCAGCCCCAAGACGCAGTCGGCCCTGCTCGAGGTGATGGAGGAGGGGCGTGTCACGGTGGACGGGCAGCCGCACGAGACGGGACGCCCGTTCATGGTGATCGCGACGCAGAACCCGATCGAGCAGGCGGGTACCTACAAGCTGCCGGAGGCGCAGCTCGATCGCTTCCTCATCAAGACCAGCATCGGCTACCCCGATCTGGCGGCTGCGGAGCAGATCCTCGGGGGCGCGGCGACGCGGGACCGGTCATCGAGCGTCCAGGCGGTCATCACGACCTCGGCGATCGCCGACATCGCCGATCTGCTCGCCGGAGTGCATGTGGACCCTGCGGTGTTGCGCTTCACCGCGCAGCTTGCGGAAGAGACCCGCGCCGATCCGAACACCCGTCTCGGCGTCTCGGTGCGAGGCATGCTCGCGATGATCCGCGCGGCGAAGGTGTGGGCTGCCGAGGACGGGCGCACGTATGTCATCCCCGACGACATCAAGGCGCTCGCCCAGCCCGTGTGGGAGCACCGGCTTGTCATGGACCCGGAGGCGGAGTTCGCCGGGGTCACGGCGGAATCCGTCATCGGACGTGTGCTCGCCGACATCGCCGCTCCGCAGTCGCGGACGAACGCGGCATGATCCGGCGGGCGGTCGACCTCTGGTCGCAGCGTGTCGTTCCCACGCTGCGGCGCCTCGCGGTGCCGCTGCGGATCGGGACCGCGCTGGGCTGGAGCGTCGCCGCCCTCGCAGTCGCATCGACGGTGTTCGCGGCAGTCCTCGGCTGGGCGGAGATGCTGGCGATCGCGGTGGTCTGTGCCGCCGTGCTCGTGATCGCCGTACCCTTCGTGCTGAGATCTGCGACGTATCGAGTGACGGTGGAGCTGGCGTCATCGCGGGTCGTGGTCGGCGAGCCCGCGGCAGGACGGCTCGTCGTACGCAACGTCGCGCATCGACGATCTCCCTCTACGCGCGTTCAGCTGCCCGTGGGGCAGGCGCGGCCCGAGTTCGCCGTTCCCGGTCTTGCCCCCGATGCCGAGCACGACGAGCTCTTCACCATCCCGACCCAGCGTCGCGCGGTGCTCACTCTCGGTCCGGTGACCTCCGTGCGCAGCGACCCCCTGGGACTTCTGCAGCGTCGCGTGACCTGGTCGGAGCCGACCGAGCTCTACGTGCATCCCCGCGTCGTCCCGCTCGACGGCGACACGACCGGGATCTTGCGCGACCTCGAGGGTCTTCCGACCCGAGACCTGGCCGATGACGACGTCTCGTTCCACGCCTTACGCGAGTATGTGCCGGGCGACGACCTGCGGCATGTGCACTGGAGATCGACGGCCCGCACCGGAGTGACGATGATCCGGCAGTTCGAGCAGACCCGCAGGTCTCACCTGGTGGTCGCGCTGTCGACCAACGACGCCGAGTACGCGTCGGATGACGAGTTCGAGCTGGCGGTGTCGGTCGCCGGCTCTGTCGGGTTGTCAGCGATCCGCGACGGCAAGACCGTCACCTTCCTCACGCCGCGCGGTGCGCTCGCGGTGCGGACCGCGGGGCAGCTGCTGGACGAGCTCGCGGGTGTCGAGACCGACCCGGCCGATCGGCGTATCGGCGAGGTCGGGCGCAGTGTCGTCTCAGCGGCAGCGAGCGCCTCCGTTGTGCTGTTCGTGACCGGCTCTGCTGCGCCACCGGCGGACATCCGCGCGGCGTCGCTTCGCGTTCCTCCGACCGTCCGTCCGCTCTGCCTGCGTGCGGCGCCCGACGAGTCTCTGTCGCGCCGCGCGCTCGGAGACCTCGCGATGGTATCGGTTCCCGACCTGCCCGCTCTGCGTCGGGGGATGCGGGCGGTGACGGCATGACCGCGGCGCGGGTCGCCGTGAACGCGACGACGATGGCGGCGCTGGTTCTCGTGGCGCTCGTGCCGCTGTCGGGCGCGTACAGCGGCGGCGGGTTCTGGATCGCGGCGGCCGGCGGAGTCCTCCTCGGCATCGCGATCGCGATCGTCGGCTCGCGGTGGCGCTGGCACGCGCTGACCGTGGGGGCGGTGGCGCTCGGCGCCTATTTCGTGTTCGGGGGGCTCCTCGTCTTCCGCGACGTCTCACTCCTCGGTGTCGTCCCGACGCTCGAAGTGCTCGCCTCTCTCGCGGTCGGGATCGTGCAGTCGTGGAAGCAGGTCCTGACGCTGCAGACCCCGTTCAGCGGATTCGACCAGCTCGCGATCGTGCCGTATCTGTCGGCGTTGCTCGGGTCGACAGTCGCCGGCAGCCTCGCCCTGCGGCTTCGGCGGCGCTGGCCATGGGCGCTCATCGCGCCCGTGCTGCTCCTTCTCCTCTCGATCGCGTTCAGCACCTACTCCGGACGCGCGCCGGGGGCCGTCGGCGCAGTGTGGGCCGGGGTCGCTCTCGTGTGGGCGCTGTGGCGGGTCGCGCTCGGTCGGGCGGAGAGGGCCCGGGCCGGAACCGACCAGACGGCGGTCGTCGCGCCGGTCGGTCTGAGGAGCATCGTCCCGGTCGCGGCGATCGTGGTCGTCGCGCTGGTCGCCGGGGGTGCCACCGCGACGGCGGTGTCGTTGGGAGACCGCGACGTGCTGCGCGATCATGTGGTGCCGCCGCTGGATCTGCGCGACTACGCCACGCCCCTGGCCTCGTACCGCAAGTATGTGAGGGACGGCGAGGACTCAACGCTCTTCACCGTCGAGGGACTGCCCGCGGGGGCCCCGATACGACTCGCGACGCTCGACCTCTACGACGGCGTCGTCTACAAGGTGTCGGGCTCCGGCGGTGCCGGCTCCGGTGTCTTCGCGAGGGTCGGCCGCGAGATCGAGCCGGTACCGGCGGGCGAGCGCGCGACCGTGACGGTCACCGTGCAGGACCTCCCCGGCGTGTGGCTGCCGACCGTCGGCTATGCGGCGGGCTTCGAGTTCTCGGGTGTCGACTCCGCGCGTCTCGGGGGAGCGCTGCACTACAACTCGGCGACCGGAACCGCGATCGTCACGGCCGGGTTGGCATCGGGCGACGTGTATCGGCTGGATGTCGCGGCGCTTGCGGTCCCGAGCGAGGAGGAACTGCTCGGCGCGACGATCGCTCAGATCACCACGCCGGTGCCGGTCGCCGTGCCCGACGAGGTCGTCGCGCTGATCGAGGAAGTCACGGCGGGCGCGACGACGCCTGTCGAGCAGGTGCGCGCGATCGAGGCCTTCTTCCAGAGCGAGGGGTTCTACAGCGATGGACTCGAGAGTCAGGCGATCTCCCGTTCCGGTCACACCCTCGACCGTGAGGCCGACCTTCTGGCCGGCACGCAGATGATCGGTGACGATGAGCAGTATGCCGTCGCGATGGCGCTCATGGTCGCGCAACTCGGCATTCCGGTGCGGGTCGTGATGGGGTTCCAGCCCGAGGCTGCGGGCGCGAAGGTCGGGGTGACCGGGGACGACGTCGCCGCGTGGGTGGAGGTGCCGTTCCAGGAGTTCGGCTGGGTGGCGTTCTCGCCGACTCCCGCGGAGGATCGCGTGCCGCTGGAAGAGACCCCCAGCAGAGCCAGAAGCCCCAGGCGCAGGTCGCCCAGCCGCCGCAGTCGCCGCAGGAGCCGGCTGAGCTCCCCCGACCACTCCGCTTGAAGAGGCGGCGGCCCAGGACGAGCAGGTCGACCTCGCGTGGCTATGGGCGACTCTGCAGATCACGGGGGCGTCGCTGCTGATCCTGCTCGCGCTGCTCGGACCGTCGGCGGCCCTTGCGGTGGCACGGATGACGCGCCGCAAGCGCAGGCTGCGCACACCGTCGACGGTGGATCGCGTCGGCGGAGGCTGGGCGGAGCTCATCGACACGGCCACGGATGTCGGCGCGCCGCTCACCGCCGGTGCGACTCGCCGCGAGCAGGCCGGAGCCATCGACGCGACATATCCGGACGTCGCGACTGCCGCACTCGCGGAGCGTGCCGATGCCGCTGTCTTCGGCGCCGGCGAGCCCGGCGCCGAAGAGGCAGAGCGGTTCTGGCAGATTGTCGATGAGGCGAGCAGGTCGCTTCGCGGTGCGGTTCCCTGGCATCGGCGGATGCTGGCGTTGATGTTCCCGGCATCCGTGCTGCGGCGCATCGGCGCGGCTCTGCAGGGTCGGGCACGACCGCAGGGCCGCGGCAGGCGCGGGAACGCGGGTGCGACGTGACCGTCGAGTTGTCATGGGGTGTGGGAACTGACCGTGGTCTGCGGCGAGCGGCCAACGAGGACTCGTTCCTGGCCGCCCCGCCCCTGTTCCTCGTCGCAGACGGCATGGGAGGCCACGACGCCGGGCGGAGGCGAGCCGGGCGGCGATCGAGGGGTTTCGTGCGCTCGCCGGTCAGTCATCGGTGTCGGTGGATGAGATGGAGGCGGCGTTCGCGGCGGCGGCGGCGCGGGTCGCGTCGATCGAGACCGACAGATCGGCCGCGGGCACGACCCTGACGGGCGCCGCGCTGTGCGATCAGGGGGTGCGACGTACTGGCTCGTGCTCAACATCGGCGACTCGCGCACCTATCGGCTGTACGAAGGCGAGCTTGAGCAGATCAGCGTCGACCACTCCGCGGTTCAGGCGCTCGTCGAGAGCGGGCAGATCTCTCAGGATGCCGCAGAGACGCATCCGGAGAGGAATGTCGTGACGCGCGCCGTCGGGGCGGGCTCTGCCGGTGTGCCGGACTACTGGCTGCTGCCCGCTCGGGTCGGAGACCGGTTGATGATCTGCTCCGACGGCCTACCCAAGGAGCTCGGGTTCGGCGAGATCCGGACTGCGCTCCTCGCTGAGGCATCCCCGCAGGCGGCCGCGACCCGCCTTCTGCACGAGGCGCTGGTCCACGGCGGACGCGACAACGTGACGGTCGTGGTCGTCGACGCTCACGGTGCGCTCGCGCCCGACGACGAACAGACGCTCCCGATCGCCGGCACTGCGCCGCGCGTTTCGGACGACACCGCTCCGCGCCCAGGGATGGAGGCATCCGCATGCTGACCTACGGCCCCGGCGACTGGCACGTCGTCGCCACTCGGGGGGCATCGCGCTGCTGCCGCCCGCGACGGACGCCGCCGATGTCGCGCGAATCTGGCGGGAGATGCGCGACGGCGACGCGTTCGCGGTCGTCTTGAGCGTCCTCCTCGAGACTGCCGGGCCGAACATGGCTGCTCTTCCCGACTTCGCCGTGGCGACGGTGTCGGACGGAAACGCCCGGGTGATCGTGCGCGGCGCGATCCCCGCGCGGGTCGGCACAGCCGATGGCGCGAGTCAGGACGTGGCGGCGCTCGGTGTTCCGACCTGGACCGATCGCACCATCGCCGGCGCGACGACCGTCGCGATCGGGGTTCACACCGCTTCGGCGACGGCTCTGCCGCTGAGAGACGGGGTCGCCGCCGCGTCGCAGCTGCAGTGGGTGATCGATGCGGCGACGGCGCTGCGGCCGGCGGACGAACGGAGCGGGGTGCCGGCGGCTCCTCCGGTTCCCGCGGTGCCTGAGCCCGGGCCGGTGACTGAGCCCGAGGCGGTGCTTGAGCCCGAGCCAGTCCGCGAGGGAGAGCCGCGCGTGAGCTCGATGGATACCCAGGTGGGCGCCGCGAGCGAGCTGACGCTGCCTCCGGTCGTCTCCGAGGACGCTGCATCTGCCGACGATCCGAGCGCACCGCCCCTGGTCCGTGAGGAGCCGGAATCACATCCGATCGAGGACACGACCGGATACGACGATCTGATCTTCGGCGAGACAAGGTTGTCGTCTGTTGAGGACGCCGCGGTGAGACCGGACTCGGAAGCCCCCGATTCGACGTCGTCGGACTCCGCTCTCGCCGCAGCCGCTGCGCCTCCCGCGCCGCTCGGCGGCGGAGATCTCGTGGACGGTGTCCCGAAGGCGCCGACCGCGCCCGTTCTCGGCGACCACGATGGCGAGACGATCTCCGCCGAGCAGCTCGAGGCACTGCGGGCACAGCTCAGCGGGTCGGCTCCGGTCCGGCAGTCGACGACACCGTCGCCGCGCACCGAAGCTGCCGTGCTGGTCGTGTCGACGGGGGAGCGCGTGCTGCTCGATCGCAGCGCGGTGGTGGGGCGCAGGCCTCGTGCGGTCCGCGCCACCGGAGCGGTTCCACATCTCGTCACCGTTCCCAGCGTCGAAAGGGAGATCTCGAGCAATCATGTCGAGCTGCGTGTCGAGGGTGCGGATGTGATCGCGGTCGACCTCGACACGATGAACGGCACGCGCCTGCTGCGGATCGGGGCCGAGCCGGTGAGGCTGCACCCCGGCGAGCCGACCCTGCTCGTCACGGGTGACCGCCTGGATCTCGGCGACGGTGTGGTTCTCGGGTTCGAGGGCATCTGATGGCGTCCCGTCCCCCGTCTCAGCCTCCGGCTCTGCCGGGGTTCGACTATGTGAGGCTTCTCGGCTCCGGCGGATTCGCCGACGTCTTCCTGTATCAGCAGCTGCATCCGCGGCGCCAGGTAGCGGTGAAGGTGCTGCTGAAGGAACGCCTGGGCACAACGACCGCTGAGGGGTTCACCGAAGAGGCGAATCTGATGGCGCAGCTGGCGACCCATCCGTCGATCGTCTCGGTCTACCAGGCCGGGGTCTCGGACGATGGGCGTCCCTATCTCGTCATGGAGTTCTGCTCTCGTCCGAATCTGCAGGCACGTCATCGTCGGGAGCGGTTCTCCGAAGCCGAGACTCTGCGGGTCGGTGTGCAGATCGCCGGCGCGATCGAGACTGCCCATCGGGCGGGGATACTGCACCGCGACATCAAACCGGCGAATATCCTCGTCACCGACTACGGGCGCCCCGCACTCACCGACTTCGGAATATCGGCCACGACGAACGATGCGATGACGGGGATGAGCATTCCGTGGTCGCCGCCGGAGTCGCTACGCACCCCGCCGGTGGGATACCCGTCATCGGATGTGTACTCGCTCGCGGCGACGCTGTACACGCTCCTGACCAATCGCAGCCCGTTCGAGATTCCGGGGGCTTCGAACACCGAACTCGATGTGATGGCCCGCATCCAGTCGATGCCGCTACCGTCGACCGGCCGCGCGGACGTGTCCCCGCAGCTGCAGGCGGTGCTCGGGCGGGCGATGGCCAAGTCGCCGGATCAGCGATATGCATCGGCCATCGAATTCGCACGTGCGCTGCAACGCGTGCAGATCGAGCACGGGATGCAGGCGACCCAGATCGACGTCCTCGAAGAGGAGCTCGTCGAGGAGGACGCAGACGAGGGCGAGGAGCGCACGCGGTTCCGGGGTGTCACGAGTATCGACGCCCAGTCGGCCGCGGTCATCGATCCCCCGACGAGTCTGAGCGTCGACCCGCTGTCGACGGGCACGCCCGCCCCGCCGTCGGATGCCGCGCCGGCGTCGTTCTCGGCGGGGATGCCGCAGAGAACACCGGCGGGGCCCGCCGAAGACGGGTCGATGGATGCGACCGTGAGCCGCGACGCGGCAGTGCGGCCCGCGTCGTCCCCGGCGCTCGCGGCCGCACCGCCTCTCGCTGCGCCGGTCGCGCCGCCGTTGGACGAGACGCTCGTTCGTGGTACATCGGGGTCGACCGAGCCGCTCGCCGCCTCTTCGTCTCCTCGACGTCGTGGACGCGGCTGGGTACTCGCCGGCGTCGGTGCCGTCGTCGTGGTCGTCGGTGTCGGAACGGCGCTCCTGCTCGCCCCCGGCGGGGTCGGCGAACCCGCGGAGCGGGCCATCGTCACCCCCGCGCCGGTCGATGCGGTGGACGAGGAGGCGGTGCCGCTCGTCACGGACCTGGTCGGTGAAGCCGCAGGCGACGACGTCGTCTTCACCTGGACGAACCCCGACCCGCAGCCGGGCGACATCTATCTCTACCGGCCCGTCGTCGCAGGGGAGGAGTTCGCATTCGAGGAGACCACGGAACTCACGGTGTCCGTGGCATCCGACGCCTCCGGTCGTGCGTGCATCGAGATCGTGCTGCGGCGCGAAGACGGAACGTCTTCGTCGGACAGCGCCGAGGAGTGCGCGCCGTGAGCGCTCGCGAACAGGTCGACGGGCCCGACCTCGACCGCGGAGTCGTCTCGATCGAGTACTGCGGCGAGTGGTTCACGGCCGTGCCCGGGGAGCCCTTCACGATCGGCCGGGACGCCGATCTGTGCATCGACGACAACCCGTTTCTCCATCGACGGTTGCTTCAGATCAGGGACTTCGACGGCATCTGGCTTCTGGAGAATGTCGGTGCCCGATTGTCGGTCACCGTCACAGACAGGGCGGGGCGCCTGCAGTCATGGCTTGCTCCGGGGGGACGTCTGCCGCTCGTCTTCGGACGGACGACCGTCGTCTTCACAGCGGGACCCACGACCTATGAGGTGGCGCTGCATGTCGCCGAGCCCATGTTCATCGAGACCCAGCGCACCGCCGGCGAGGGAACGACGACGATCGGCGACGTGACGTTCACCGTGTCTCAGCGTCAGCTGATCGTCGCTCTCGCCGAGCCCCTGCTCTTGCGGGAAGGGAGCGGAATGGGCGAGATACCGACGAGCGCGAAGGCCGCTGCGCGTCTCGGCTGGAACATCACTCGGTTCAATCGCAAGCTCGACAACGTGTGCGACAAGCTCGATCGCATCGGAGTGCAGGGCCTGCGCGGAGGGGTTCGGTCGTATGCGACGAACCGGCGTATACGACTTGTGGAATACGCGTTGGCTGCCCGGCTCGTTACCCGAGCGGACCTCGCGCTCATCGACATGGAGAGCGACGAATGAAGCTCAAACTCACTCTGCGCCGCCCGGCGGGTCCCGTCGATCTGACGGTGACGGCGGACGGTACGGCCACGGTCTCGGACGTTGCCCGGATGCTTGTGGTCGCGGATCCGCAGGGGTCGTCGACGGAGGCGAACGGCACGATGACGTTGGCGGTGTCGGACCCCTTCGTGGGCTCGTCGTCGCTGCGGACTCTGAGCGCGGGCGCGAGCTTCGCCGAGGCAGGCGTGCTCTCCGGTGCGACGGTGCAGGTCGTGGACGACTCCGGCAGCTTCGCGGGGTCGGGAGAAGGACGCGGCACTGCGGTGGCGACGTTGCGCGTTCTCAGCGGGCCGGATGCGGGGCGTGAGTTCGCGCTTCCCATGGGGGCGACCAGCATCGGTCGAGATCGGGGAGCCGACGTTCGCCTCAGCGACCCCATGGTCTCGAAGATCCACGCCCGGGTGAACGTCGGGGAATCGATCGAGATCATCGACCTCAACTCCGCCAACGGTGTCGTCGTGGGTGGCGGAGAGGTGTCGCGCGCCACGGTGAGCTCGAGCGATGTGATCGTGCTGGGCGATTCGTCGGTGTGCGTCGTCAGGACGCAGCAGCCGCCTCGCGACGCGACCGCGCCGCAGCTGGATCACGTGCGTTCGCCCCGCGTCGTGCCTGCGTACGCGGGCGAGGAGTTCCTCGCCCCGACTCCACCGAAGCTCCCGCAACGTCAGCGTTTCCCCTTTGTCGCCCTCGCCGCGCCGTTGATCATGGGCGCCGTGCTCTGGGCGGTGACTCAGGAGCTTCTCGGGGTCATCATGATGGCGATGACGCCCGTGCTGCTCGTCGGCGCCTACGTCGACCAGTCGGTCACGTCGCGTCGAGAGCTCAAAGCTCAGCGGAAGGTCTTCGACGAGGGGATGCTGCGCACGCAGGAGCGTCTCGAGCAGGCTCGGGACGAAGAGCGTCGTGTGCGGCTGGCCGAATTGCCGACGACCGGCGAGCTCCAGGACGATGCGCGTCGGCTCGGGCCTCTGCTATGGACCGAGCGCACCGAATCTCCGCGCTTTCTGACGATCAACGTCGGCCGTGGGCGGGCGCGTGCCCGCAATCGTGTGGTGCTCCCTCAAGCGCAAGAGACTGTGCCGGAGTGCTGGGAGCAGCTGCTTGGGCTGCAGCAGGAGTTCGCGACGATCGACCAGGTGCCTCTCGCGGCGGATCTTGTCGTCGCAGGCTCCGTCGGATTCGCCGGCGCCGACGGCGTGGCACGCGATGTTGCGCGGGCTGCTGTCTTCCAGCTGGCTGCACGGCACTCGCCTGCCGAGGTCGCGATCGCCGCGATCGTGTCCCCCTCGTCGGCACCCGATTGGGACTGGTTGAAGTGGTTGCCGCACACGAGCTCGTCGCACAGTCCGCTGGCCGGATCGCATGTCGCGAGCGTGCGGGGCGAGGCATCCGCCCTGCTGTCGCGGATCGAGGGTCTCATCGACTCGCGGGTGGACGGTGCCACGGCACGTCGCGGCCCCCTTGACTCGGACAAGCAGCACGAGCGGCCGGAGCCGATCGTGCCGGCGGTCGTGGTTGTCATCGAGAACGGCGCTCCGGCTGATCGCGCACGACTGACGCGGATTGTCGAGCGCGGTCCGGATGCGGGAGTCCATGTCATCTGGTGCGCCCCCGCGTCGAGCAGTTGCCGGCGGCATGTCGCAGTTTCGTCCTTGTGGACAGCGCCTCGGCATCCGGTGTCGTCGGACAGGTGCGGATCGGTGAGAGGACCTCGCCGGTGGAGCTCGAGCACCTCGACCGGGCCGCAGCGGACCAGCTCGCGCGCCTCCTCGCTCCCGTCGTCGATATCGGCGTTCCCGAAGCCGACGACTCCGACCTTCCCCGATCGGTGTCGTATCCGACGGTCGCGGGCATGGAGATTCTCGACTCGCCTGATTCGGTGGTCGAACGGTGGCGGCAGAACGGCTCGCTCACGCCGCGAGACGGGAGCCCGCCGGTGAGGCGCAAGAAGGAGGGCAACCTCCGTGCCGTCGTCGGTCACGCCGGCTCTGCGCCCTTCGCCCTTGATCTGCGGTCCGACGGACCCCATGCGCTCGTGGGTGGCACGACGGGCGCCGGCAAGTCCGAGTTCCTGCAGTCCTGGGTGCTCGGCATGGCGGCCTCCCACAGTCCCGATCGCCTGACCTTCCTCTTCGTCGACTACAAGGGCGGCTCGGCGTTCGCGGATTGCGTGGAGCTCCCCCACTCGGTCGGGCTCGTCACCGACCTGTCGCCGCACCTCGTCCGACGAGCGCTCACGTCGTTGCGGGCCGAGCTGCGCTACCGCGAGCACGTGCTCAACGCGAAGAAGGCCAAGGACCTGATCACCCTTGAGAAGACGGGGGACCCGGAGTGCCCGCCGAGCCTGGTGATCGTGGTCGACGAGTTCGCGGCTCTCGTGCAGGAGGTTCCCGAGTTCGTCGACGGCGTCGTCGACGTGGCCCAGCGCGGACGGTCACTCGGTCTGCACCTCGTGCTGGCGACGCAGCGGCCGGCAGGCGTGATCAAAGACAACCTGCGGGCCAACACGAACCTGCGGATCGCGCTGCGGATGGCCGACACCGATGACTCGGTGGACATCCTCGGCGACAAGATGGCCGCGTATTTCGATTCGTCGATCCCGGGGCGCGGTGCCGCCAAGCGCGGCCCCGGCAGGCTGACGACCTTCCAGACCGGCTACGTGGGCGGCCGCACGACGGGGGAGCCCCCGAGGCCCCGCATCGACGTCGCGGAACTCGACTTCGCCGGTCACACCGTGTGGGAGGCGCCGCAGCTCGACTCCCGGGACGACCGCGACACCGGCCCCACCGACATCGCCCGGATCGTCGCAACGGTGAGCACGGCGGCATCGGATGCCGGTGTGCCGACGCCGCGTAAGCCGTGGCTCGACGAGCTCGCGTCGGTCTACAGTTTCAGCCGGCTCCCGAACCCCCGCACTGACGAGCGACTTCCGCTCGGGGTGCTCGATCAGCCGGCGACCCAGTCGCAGCCGACGGTGTTCTACGAGCCCGACCGTGACGGGAACCTGGCGATCTACGGCACGGGCGGCTCGGGCAAGAGCACGGCTCTGCGCACCATCGCGGTGGCGGCGGCCGCGACGACGAGGAACGGCGGGCCCACTCATGTTTACGGGCTTGACTTCGGCTCGCGCGGGCTGAGCATGCTCGCGGATCTTCCACACGTCGGGGCGATCGTTGCCGGGGACGATGAGGAGCGGGTCGTGCGCACGATACGGATGCTGCGCGACATCGTCGATGACCGCTCCGTGAGGTACGCCGGGGTGAATGCCGGGACGATCGGCCAATACCGCCGGCTCGCCGACGCGCCGCAGGAGCCCCGGATCCTTCTCCTTGTCGATGGGATCGGGGTGTTCAAGGAGCAGTACGAGTTCGGTCCCGTGAACCTTTCGCCGTGGTTCACGGCGTTCGCGCAGATCGCCGCGGACGGTCGTGCCGTCGGGGTTCATGTCGTCGTCGCCGGTGACCGCCCGAACGCGGTGCCGAATTCGATCGCCTCGACCGTTCAGCGCCGAATCGTGCTGCGCATGGCGAACGAGGAGGAGTACCTGATGCTGGGGGTAGCGAAGGACGTGCTCGATTCGTCCTCCCCTCCTGGTCGGGGGATTCTCGACGACGACGAGGTGCAGATCGCGATCCTGGGCGAGAGCAGCAATGTCGCGGTGCAGGCTCGGGAGGTCCAGCGGCTTGCGGCATCCCTCGGGCGGGCGGGCTCGTCGCGACCCGCCGCCATACGGCGGCTTCCCGAGCAAGTCTCGCTGTCGGATCTTCCAGCCGGCAGCACGGAGGCGCCGGTGATCGGGCTGGACGACCTCTCGCTGGGACCCGCGTCGGTGTCGGCATCCGGCACGCTGCTGGTCGCCGGGCCGCCCACCAGCGGGCGGAGCACTGCGCTGTCGACGATCGCCGCTGCGCTCGAGCGTTCCAGCTCGTCGGTCCGGCGCGTTCTGCTGGCTCCTCGGCGTACCGCGCTGACGCGTCGCAACTGGGATGAAGCCGCCGTCGGCGCGGACGATGTCGCAGCGCTCGCGCAGCGTCTCGTGGAAGCGGCGGAGGCGGGAGCGGCGCCTCGGTTGGCCGTCGTGATCGAGTCGCTGCCCGAGTTCAGCGGGACACCCGCCGAGTATGAACTCGAGCGGATGATCCGCGTCCTCGCTCGGGAGGAGCACTTCGTCGTCGGTGAGGGCGAGACCTCGACCTGGCAGCAGGCGTACACGCTCGCTGGCCCGATGAAGGCCGGTCGCCGGGGTCTGCTCCTGGTCCCGGGGGAGATGGACGGTGACACGCTCATGGGCACCCCGCTCGGCCGCCTTCGGCGGGCGGATTTTCCGCCTGGACGGGGTTCCTCATCGTCAATGGGCGTGCCGCGAAGGTGCAGATCGCGCAGGTGACGTCGTGATCGCCGGACGTGCGTCGTGGGGATTGTTGCCCATCGACGTGCCGATCATGCCAGCCATAGCTTTGCCTCATCGCACCAGCGGGGGGCGAAAGACGGACTCCGATCCGAGGGTTCGTGATCAACAGGAAATGGGGTAGAACAATGGCCGTTTGGGGTCTTGACGTCCAGCAGGTTCGGCAGCTCAGCACGCAGCTCAACCAGAAGGCGGGCGACATCGACAGCATCCTGTCGACGCTTACGAACGCGTTGAACGGCACGCAGTGGGAGGGTCCGGACGCGAACCAGTTCCGCAACGAGTGGAGCGGGCAGTACACGTCGTCGCTGCGGCAGGTGGCGCAGGCGTTGCGGGACGCGGCGAGCAAGGCGACGCAGAACGCAAACGCGCAGGAGCAGACGTCGAACGCGTGACGCGTGCGGGAGGGCGGGCCGGGGCTCGCTCTCCCGCCGGGTCCGGCTCACGGGGGTGAGTGATGGCAGGAATGTATGGGGCCGACGTCGCGCAGCTGCGTGAGCTCGCGCGCCAGTTCGACAGCTGTGCATCGCGTCTGGACAACGACCGGATGACGGTCGGCAGTGCGATCCAGATCAGCGCGTGGGTGGGACCGGTCGCGGTGCGATTCCGGCACGAATGGGACTCCGCCCACAGTCGCCGGGTGCATGCGGCCGCCGAGCGGCTTCGGGATGCCGCGGCGACGCTGCGAAGCAACGCCGACGATCAGGAGCGCACCAGCGCGGTCGGCGGCTCGCTGTCGATGTCAGCACCAAGCCATTCCGACGATCCTGGATGGGAGGGTACGCCTGAGGATGCCGAGCGATTCGAGAAGCTGCTCGATGAGATCAAGATCGCGGGAACGATCGTCGGAACTGTCGACGACGGTTCCGAACTGATCGACGCCTTGCGGGCAGGAGCAATCGACTACAAGTCGTTCGGTGAATGGGCATCGAAAGTCAAGGGGATGGATGCGGGAACCCTGCTCAGTCTCGCGGGCATGGGGATCACCGCGAAGGAGCTGGGCGAGGCCATCGGTTCGGACGATCCGGCAGCCACCTTCGAGTCGAGTCTCGACCTCATCATGGGGGCCGTGGGAGTCAAAGTACCGGGCGCAGGTCTCGCGTGGGACATCGGGAAGTTCCTTGGGGAGTCGGGTTACAACTCCGTACAGACGTTCTACGACTCCCCCGGTGGTGCGCTCGACTTCGCAGCCCGTCAGGTGTTCGGCGATGGCGCGACTTTCGACGGTCTGAGCCAATTCGATCGCGACATTCTGATGAAGCGCTACGACGGCATGGGTGGCCTTCTCGTCGGCTTCGTCGACACGGTCGGTGGTACGTGGGACGACTTCTGGAAGTTCGCCGCGGGAGGGCCGGGTCGTGGCCCGGCCGGGTCGTAAGGGGGAAGCGTGAGCGATGGCGCGAAGCCAGGACCGGCATGAAGAAGCGGTGTCGGGATGAATGTGTACGGCGCGGACGTCGCGCAGCTCAGAGAACTGGGCCGTCGATTCGAAGATGCCGCCGCGAGGCTGGAAGCGGGACGGATGTCCGTCGGCGATGCGATTCAGGTTAAAGCATGGTTCGGACCCGCGGCGATCGCCTTCCGTTACGAGTGGGAGTCCGACCACAGTCGCCGGATCCTCAATGCCGCAGAGCGGCTGCGCACCGCGGCGGCCGCTCTGCACAGCAATGCGCTCGAACAGGAGCGGACCAGCGCGGTCAGTGCCGCGGGCAGCGGGGCGACGGCGCGGCCACGGGTCGATCGCCCAGGCAGCTCGCTGGCAGCCAAGTGGGATGCCATGACCGACGAGGAGCGGCGGCGGCTTCCGTTGTCTCAGTTGACGGACGTCTACGGCTACGCGCCTTCGCTCCCGGCCCGAGTGCGCGACGAGGCGAATAGGATCGCCCTGGAGCGGTACCTAACGATGCCGTGTCCGGCGGGACCCGAGGCTGCGGTCGACCGGTACAGGCGGATGCTCGTCGCGATCGAGCAGGTGCAGGCGGCCCTCCGCGAGCATCCCGATGCACAGTTGCTCGTCTTCGATCCGGGCAGTGGTGACAGTGTCCACGTGGCGATCTCTCTCGGCGACATGGACACCGCTGACAACGTTGCCGTGCACACACAGGGTTGGACGTCTCGCGCTGACAAGGAGGGCGGGCTATCGGACCCGTTGGCCCGACTCGCTGCTCTGCGTGGTCATGTCGGGGGCGAGACGGCGATGGTGCTCTGGATGGACTACGACGCACCACAGAATCAGCCCTCTTTCGGGGATGTCTTCGGCATCGCGAACGCTCAGCAGACCCAGTACGGCGAGGCGGGCGCGGGACGTCTGGCGGACTTCGCCGAAGGCATCCGCGGGAACAATCCCGATGCACGTATCACCGCGCTGGGCCACTCTTATGGTTCCTACGTGACAGGACTCGCGGCCCAGCAGACTGATGTCTTCGACGCCGTCGTCGTCTTCGGCAGCCCGGGCGTCGGCGCATCGAGCCTTGACCAGCTGAATGTCGGACCGAACTTCTACGTCGTCGAGGCGCCGGGGGACATCATCGCCGACTCGGGTCAGTTCGGTGCTGACCCGAGCAGCATCCACGGTGCGAGACGCATCGCGGCGGATCCCATGCCTCAGTTCTTCATCGCTGCGCACGAGAGCTACTTGCGCGAGGGTAGCGCGAGCCAGCGGGGAATCGCGGATGTGGTGGCCGGGAGACGGTGAGGAGAAACTCATGGAACTGACGCCGGAGATAGAGCCAGCCGAGCTCGCGCGGATCGCGGCGCGGCGGCCCGATCTGCAGGCCGAGGTCGCGCGGCATCCGAATGCCTACGATGAGCTTCTCGATTGGTTGGCGCAGTACGGCACCGAAGATGCGAAGCTCGCCGTCGCTGAGCGGCGGGCCGCTGAAGGTCATCTCGTCTCAGCTGAACGCGCAGTTGAGGTGCCGCCCATCTTGGAAGGGCGGTCGGGCGATGAGCCTCGAGCGGACCAGTGGCAGGAGGTCGACGAGTCCGTTGCCCGGCCCGAGGGGAGCTCGGGACCTCGGGAGATCGGGCAGCGCAAGGCGCCGTCACGACGCCAGTGGTTCGCTTTCGGCGCTCTGGCCGGTGTTGTCCTGGTGGCCGCAGCGGTATGGATGGGCGTGAGCGTGACCGCGAGCAATGCTCGCGCGGCGGAAGAGGCCCAGGCGGTCGCCGACGAAGCGGCGAAGCAGCACGAGATTTCGTTGCGAAACACCAAGATCACCATCCGTGTGGTCACTGATTCGGGCGTAACTGCGGCCGGCATTCTGGTCCGGGTGACCGGTGATGACTACTCGGATCAAGTCACCGTGACGAGCGCCGGGAACGGGACCGTAGTGGTGGGGGCGGCCGGGTCATTCGTCGTCACACTCGACAAAGAATCCATGCCGGAGGGGTATTCACTGCTGTCGGACGCTTCTCAGACGGTGTACGCGAACCTCGGAGTGACGTCTCCGGTGACGTTCGAGATTGACGCGCCCGATCCCGAACCCACCGAAGAACCGGAGGTAGCACCTCCTGCGCCGAAGGCGCAGTGGTCGTTTGCCACCTCCGCGGGATACAGCTACGACCTCGACATCCAGGTTGGACATCCGACGGCGAGCGGCGCGAACGGAAAGACCACTATCGGCACAGGACTAGACGCCACATCCACGCCCAACAACATCGGCGCAGGGTGTACTGACTTCGACCCGAGCACAGACATCGCTGTGCCGCTTGTGATCACACTGCGTCCGACCACTGCCGGCTTCGATACGCCGATGAAGGCAAGTTTTCGCGTCGAGCATGTCCCTGCGGCCGACGAGCCGCGTAACGCCACACCCCCCGAGTCGTTCATGACGGCGTTCGTTGTGTCCGAGCAGTTCTACTCAACCGGGCCGGAGTGCACGGATTGGGGAAGGTGGACGAACACCACAGAGAGGGTGAACGTGTTGTGGAATGAGGGGCTGGCTGCGGGAAGCCGCGGCGTGTTCAACATGACGGTAATCGTCAAGAACTACAAGACACCGAATCACCCGGGTGGGGATCCCGCAATTCTGGATTGGCTATCTATCGCACCGATCGATAGCGCGACAGCGGTCGATTCCGTCGGGATCTACACCAGACAAAGCGGGCCGAAGGCCGTCACGCTATCGGGAAAGGTCGTGGAGTGATGGCCAAACCTCACAAGTATGCGTGGAACGGGTTGGATGCCGAGACGGCGCTTCCCATCGAGACCGTCGCCAACATGGCGCAGCGGGCGGCTCTGGAGAGCACGGGGGACCTGCTGAAGGGCAAACACCGCATCGTCTCGGTGAAGTCGACCGATCGCTCGATCGAGTTCCGCATCAACGACTTCCTCATCTCGTTCAACAAGCTGCTCCTGTTCGCGCTGACGTTTACGGAGCGCAACGGTCGGGTCTTCGCCTCGACCTCGATCGACTGGTACCTCACGTCGCAGACCACCGTCGGCGGGTTCATCCCGGTGAGTGCGAAGACGATGGTCGCCCACCACACCTTCATGCAGTTCGTCCGGAACCTCGCGGCTCAGATCGCGGCGGCGGACCCCACGGCGCGCATCACCGTGCGCGAAGGGGTGCAGGCGGTCGCGGCCGCTTCTCCTGCTCCTCCGTCCCCGACCCCGGCTGTCGCGGCTTCTCCGGTTCCCCCGCCCCCGGTTCCAGCGGTCCCGCCGCCCCCGTCGGAGTTCTCGGTTCCCCCGGTCCCGCCGCCTCCGCTTGTCCCGTCAGCGGCAGCGTCTGCCGTCCCCCCGGTCCCGCCCCCGCCCGCGGTTCCTCCGGTTCCTCCAGTCCCGCTGTTGCCCGCGGTCCCGCCGCCCCCGTCGGCGTCGGCACCGGACCCCGCAGTCGCCGGCGTCCCCCGGTCCCGCCCCCGCCCGGTGCTGCGGCGGCCGAGGCTCCCTCGATCCCTCCCCCGCCACCACCGGCGTCGACACCCGCTCCGGACGTTGCGGGGGTCGCGAGTCGGGTGCCCGAGGGCCCGTCGGCGCCGACCCAGGGCGCGTCGCTCGTCACCGGTATCCCGGGGGCGAATCCACCGGCAGCTCCTGTTGCGCCGGTCCCCGCACCGCCGGTGGAGGCGCTGGCTTCCGCAGCGCCGAATCCACTCGCGGCGCAGATGTTCGCCGAGGACGAGGACCTCGAGTCCACGCGGATGAGCCAGTCCCAGAGGGAGGCGAAGCAGTGGGCGGTGGTCCTCGACGACGGGCGCGAGATCGGCATCCGCGGCGCCGGAGTCGTGCTGGGACGCCTCCCCTCGGCGCCGGAGTCTCATCCGACGGCTGCTCCGCTGGCCGTCGACGACCCGTACAAGTCGGTGTCGAAGACGCACGCCGTTGTCGCGGTCGAGGGCGGGATGCTGTGGGTCACCGATCTGCATTCCACAAACGGCACGAAGGTGACCAATGAGATCGGCGAGGCCACGTCGTGCCCGCCGGGTGTCGCCGTGCCCGCCGGCGCGGGGTGGAGCATCTCGATGGGGGAGTTCACGATGCGAGTACGACTGGGGGAATGACATGTGGAGCGTCTATGACACGCTGATCCTGATCACGGGACTGCTCACCGCGGCGATCGCGGCGATCCCCGTCGAGGCGATCGAGAAGAAGACCCGGATCATCGCCGTGGCCGTCGGTGCTGGACTCGTGCTGCTCTCGTTCGTGCTGGGGAGCCTCCAGTCCTTCCAATACCCCGGTCTCGTCGTGATCGCGCCGGTCATCCCGCTCATCGCGGCCGGGGCGATCGTCAAACACGCAAAGGATGTCGAGAAGTTCCGCGCGACGGTCGGAGAGGCGGAAGCCTCCTCGTCGACCGGAGAGACCGAGGGGGTCGCGGCGTCGAATGCTGCTGCAGCCCTGCAGCAGGAGACGGGGGGAGCGTCCGATTCGCGTGAGCAGTCGTGGGCGGCGCTGTTCGATCCGGCGATCGGCCCTGATCGCCTGGCAGAGATCGCCGCTCAGCATCCGGAGTTCGCCCCGCAGATCGCGGCGCACCCGCAGTGCTATCCGGATCTGCGGGACTGGGCACGGTCGGCGAGTTCCGACGAATCGCGACCGGTCTCGGATGCGGGCGGTGTCGCATGAGCGGGGGGATCGTCGACGGCAGCGAGCGTGACGCGGCCTGGTACGCGCTGCACTCCCCCGACACGGATGCGGCCCGCCTCGCGCGAATCGCGGAGGCGTACCCGGAGTTCGCCCCGCAGATCGCGGTCCACCCGAATGCGTATCCGGAACTGGTCGCGTGGCCCGCGTCCCGGGGTGCGACAGCACTTCCTGCGCCTCAGGCGACGCCGCCGATCGCCCCGCCCGGGCACGTCGCTGAGCAGCCCGGGCACGTCGCTGCACAGCCCGGGTACGCTGCGCAGCCCGGGTATGCCGCGCAGCCCGGATACCCGGCACCCGCACACCCCGTGCTCGCGCGACCCTCGCGCAACACGGGGCTGTGGTTCTTCGCGTTCCTCTTCGTCGCTGCGGGGCCGATCGCCGCCTCGATGATCGCGCTCAATCCACCGACGGCGCCCCCAGGCGCGTTTCCCGCTTACGCCCTCCTGCACGCGGTGGGGCCTCTGGTGATGCTGATCCCGATCCTCGTGAGCGCCCCGGCTGGCGGGAGGCCTCTCGCGGGTGCGCTGCTTGCACTACTCGCCGGCGCCGCGGGGGTGCTTGGCGTGGGCTTCTCGGCGCAGCTCGGCGTGCTCGGAGGAATCCCCATCATCGCGTTGTTCCTCGCGTGGGCGCTCTGTCGACCTCTCTTCGGCTGGGGCTACGCGGGGCTGCTGGTGCTTGTTCCGCTGGAGATCGTCGCAGGACTGATCGGTATCGTCCTGATGTTCCAGCTCGCATATACCGGGCTCGGCATCCAAACGGCGCTGTTCGTCTATGCGCTCGTGCTCAACTTCGTCATCCCGCTGCTCACCGCCGTGCTCGCGACAGTGTGGAGCAACGCGAGCGAGCGGCGCCGGACCGTCGCGACGGCTTCGCCGTATGGGGTGCGGGGGTAAGTGCGGTGGATCGCCTAGAGGCCTGGCGGCTCCTGCACGAACCCGAGACGGATGCCTCGACGCTGGCGAGCATCGCGGCGGAGCATCCGGAGTTCGCCGAGAAGATCGCGGCTCACCCAAACTGCTACGAGGCTCTTGCGTCGTGGGCACGGTCGGCGACGGAGGCTTCCTCGGCGACCCCGTCGCCTGAGGTGCACGGATCGCCGGCCGACCAGACTTCGGCCGTGGAGTCGAAGAGCGCTGACGTGCGGACCGAAGCTCCGCCGCAGGAAGCCCATGGTTCCCGCCGGCACCGCCAGGGGATGGTGATCGGCGCCGCCGCTATCGTCGGCCTGCTCGCAGTGGGTGGCGGCGTGTGGGCGCTGGCGGCTGTCAATGCGGGCGCCGGCACCGATCCGTCGGGATCGATGTCGGCGGGTTCCGCGACGGCATCCACCGCGCCGATGCTCGACGGCCCGCCGGTGTACGTCGGCGACGAGCTCGCCTGGCTTCTTCCCGACGATGCTGAGCTGCGGTCGCTGTTTCCCGGCATCGGAACGATCATGCGCGGTGCCGAGCTGAGCGGAATCGGCGAGACCGAGGGCGCCCACCCGGTCCCGGAGGACTGCTGGGTCTGGTATTGGGGTGACGATTGGGCCGTGACAGGTATGCGCACGGCCTCCTGGGATGCGGGGGTCGTCTCGGTACGAGGGTTTCCGACTCCCGCCGAGGCCGAAGCGTTCTTCGCTTCTCACCGGGACACGATCGGGGTATGCGCGGATTTCGCTGTGGCGGACTCGACCGGGACCGAATTCAGTCGCATCACGGTCGAACCGCTTGCCGTCCCCGCTGAGATCGTCGACCTGATCGCCGTGCACCGGGTCGAGCCCGGAGAGTACGGGGACGACAGTCTGCAACTTCTCAGCCTCACGGGGAACACGGTTTCTCAGGTGCGCGTGGCGTGGGAGGAGACGTTCCGCGACGTGTCGACGCTCGCAGACGTCATGGCGGCGACGCGGGACGAGGCGGCGGCGGAGCTTGTCGAGCGGATCGGGATCCGTTGACCTAGCCGAAGATGCCGCTGCGAGTGGCCGCCGAGAGCGTGCGGGTGGCGTCTTCAACGGTGATGGCGGTGAGCTCAAGACCCGGCATTGTGTTCTCGATCGAGGAGTCTCCGAAGCCGGATGAGCCATCTGCGGTGAACGTCAGCAGATGGCCGGAGCGGTCGGTAACGAGATAGTCCGTCCAGCCCGCGACGAGGTATGAGCGGTAGGTCCCCCGGGGAAGGCGCCGGCGAGACCAGCACTCGGGTTGCCGAGTCGTATTCCGCGAGCATGCGGCAGGAACGCCCCCGACGGTCCCGGCGCATAGCTAGACGGCGGTCGTGAGACCGAGATCGATTCGATCGTGCCCTCGGACGTGACCGCGACCAGGCCGATCGATTCGATCTCCCATCTCCCATCGTCGGTTTCAACGAGTTCAGGGGCCGCCTCAAGCGCCTCGGCTTCGGTCATCCCGAGCTCGAGAGGACCGATCCCGTCGAAGTCGATCTCCCACTGACCCGCGTCCGTCGCGGACGCCGACGATACGCATCGGCACACGATGATCGTGAGCACGGTGTCGGTGTTGGGGTCGTAGGTCACGCGGTAGCCGACACGGCTACCGAGCTGGGCCTGGTAGACGACGGTGTTCACCTCGCTCATGTCTGCGGTGACGGGAGCGCCATAGGTGGCTTCGAGGGAGGCGAGCGTACTTCCGGCCCCGAATCGCTCGGCGTTCTGGGTAGCTGTGTCGGCCGGGACGATCGAGTAGACGCGGTCGTCGCGCAGTTCGACGGTTCCCCAGCCGCAGTCGATCACGACGATGATCACGCCGTCGCGTCTATATGTGTCGATGATCTCGGAGTCGCCGATGAGGCTCCGCACCTCGGCGAGTGTCATGCCCAGCTCGATGCCCTCGTACCCCCGGGCGCTCAAGACGGTGCGGTCGTTGAGGGTGGCGGCCTTGAGGCGCGACAGTAGCTCATCAGGATTGGACGCCGACACCGCCGTGCCACCGCCGACCCCGCCGATGCATGTCATCTGCTGCTGGGCTTCCTCATCGTCGTCGACCCCGAACGCGACGACGTTGATGTTCACGAGCGGGTTGTCGTGGTGCAGCTCGGCGGCGACCTCGCACGAGGTCGGCGGCGCGCAGGTGTCGACACCGTCGGAGATCAGCACGATGTTGCCAGCCTGATCGGCGGGGAGCATGGACATGGCGATCCGCAGCGCCGGCCCGATCGGTGTGAAGCCGGACTGGGTGACGCTGTTGACGGATGCGTTGAGGGATTGGGCGTCGGCCGGTTGGAGGGGGAGAGAGTCTTCACGTCCTGACAGCCTGCAGCGCGCTCGGCATCCGTATTACCCGTACCTGTGCCGAAGACGAGAAGCCCCACTTCCGCGTTGTCGGGGAGAGCGTCGATGGTCGCAACCGTCGCCTGCTTGGCCACGTCCATGCGTGTCACACCGGGGGATGTTTCGCGGATCATCGAGCCGGATGCGTCGAGGATGATGATCGTCGGCGGGATCTCGTCGCCCGCTGTCGCTCGGGCTATGGCGGGAGACATGCCGGTAATCGTCGCCGCGAGCACGACCGTCAGGGCGATAGGTGCCATCATGGACGTCAGAACGGACCTCATGTTGCGGCGCATCCCTTCCTCGGCCTCAGCATAGGGAGGCGGCGCGCCGACATCGATGGGGAATCTTGCCCACCGGTTCGCTGGTACTCAGGGTCGAGGCGTGTGACTCAGCCCGAGTAGCCGCCGTAGCGGGCGATCGTGCTGAGGAACTGGAGGGTCGCGAGGGTGATCTGGGCCGAGACCACGACGCCGACGATGATGCCGACCACCTGGGCGGCGATGAGGCCCCAGAGCGGTGCCCAGCCGGTGCCGGTGCGGCGGATGGCGACGACGATGCGGCCGATGGGGTAGACGATCGACAGGAACATCCACGGCCACGGGAAGGGGCGGTCGATGCCGCGGCTGTGCAGTTCGCGCTGGTCCAGGTACGCGAACCAGACGCTGAAGCCGTAGATCGCGAAGCCGAAGAGCGTGATCGCCCACCACCAGGGCGAGAAGAAGATGTCGAACGGCTGCATGAACAGGCGCAGATCGGGCATATGGTCGGGCTGCGTGTAGGTGTTGAACTGCCAGCCGTGCATGAAGAAGAGCATCGAACGCCACGGCACGAGAAGTGCCAGCAATGACGAGGCCAGCGGGAGCAGCACGATGAGCCAGATCCAGACGGTGTTCGTGTCGACGCCGGGGCTCTTGCGCGGTTCAGGTCGGGTCGGGGGTGCTGCCGGAGTTGCCGCCGCGGGTTGTGCTGCTGGGGTGGGTGCGGAGGTGTGTGCGGTCCAGGCGGTGCCGTCCCAGAAGCGGAGGATGCCGGGGGCCATCGGGTCGGGGTACCAGCCGGCGGGCGGCTGTTGGGGCGTCGACATGAGTGTCCTCCCGTTCGCGAGTTCCGTGCCCCACTCTAGGTCGGCGACGGATGCTGCGTCAGGGGGCTATCCCCCGTGTCAGTGCTCGTATCAGTGCAGGTCGAGGTCGCCCCACGTGCCGGGGGCGGGGAGGTCGGCGTAGCGGATGTCGACAGCATCCGTTCCGACGGATGCCGCACACACGAGCAGCGAAAGGGTGGGGTAGCCGAGGGGCCGGTTGTCGCGGATGATGGCGCGGTCATCGACGGGGCCGAGCTCCGCGCTGCGGGCGAGAACGTCAAGCCAGGGCTGGTACCAGGGCGTGCCGTCGGCGGGCCGGGCATCCGGGGCGGCGAGACGGAAGTGTTCGAGCCAGTGCGAGATGCGGGCGGTGGCGGGATCGTCGACGTCGTCGTGGGCGATCATGTGGATGCCGGGTTCGATCTCCGTCTCTCGCCGGATGGCCCCGTCCCACGAGATGACGCGGGCCGAGGTCGCATCGACCTCGAGCAGGTTGAAGCCGCGCATGGCGGGGCGTTCATCGGGCGAGTGGCCGAGAACGGAGTCGAGCGGGAGAGTGCCGCGCGAGAGGACTGCCGTGTCGGGCAGGTGGTCGCCACCGGCGCGGTTGAGCAGGACGGCGAGGCGGCGGGTGTCGGCATCCGTCGCGAGCCAGGCGCCGCCCGCGCGGATGTCTTGTACGCCGAGGATCGACGGATGCTCGGGCCACCAATGCCCGAGGGGGTTCCAGGGGCGGTTCGGGTCTTCGTCGCGGATCGCGAGCAGACGAACGGGCGTGCCCGGGTCGGTCGGGACGTCGATGATGACAGTGCACATGGGGGTTCCCTGCGCCAGTCGTGGGAGACTGGGCGCGTGTTCGTTGTCGTCGGAGTCACGGGCGGAATCGCCGCATACAAGACGGTACATCTGGTCAGGCGCCTGATCGGCGAGGGCCATGAGGTGCACGTTGTGCCGACCTCTGACGCGCTGCGGTTCGTCGGGCAGCCGACGTGGGAGGCCATCAGTCGCAATCCCGTGACGACGTCGGTGCATGAGGATGTCGCGACGGTGCGGCACGTGTCTCTCGGGCAACGGGCAGACCTGGTGATCGTCGCGCCGGCTACCGCGAACACGCTCGCGAAGATGGCCGCGGGCCTTGCTGATGATCTGCTCGGCACGACGCTGCTGGCGACGACCGCGCCGGTCGTGGTGGCGCCGGCGATGCACACGGAGATGTGGCGGCATCCGGCGACGCAGGAGAACATGCGGGTGTTGCGATCACGTGGGGTGCACGTCGTCGGGCCGGCCAATGGTCCGCTGACCGGTGGTGATTCGGGCCCGGGACGGATGAGCGAGCCCGATGAGATCGCGGATGTTGCGCTCGCGGTGGTCGCTGCGGCGGGACCCGGGCGCGCTCAGGATCTTGCGGGGCTGCGGGTTGTCGTGTCGGCGGGTGGGACGCGGGAGCCGCTGGATCCGGTGCGGTTTCTCGGGAACCGGTCGAGCGGGCGGCAGGGCGTTGCGCTCGCGGTCGCTGCGGCTGATCGGGGTGCCGAGGTGACACTCGTTGCGGCTCACATTGATGGCGAGGTGATCGGCGAGGTGCTCGGCGGGGTGCGGGGCCGGGTGACGGTGGTGTCGGTGGGGACGGCGCTGGAGATGCAGGATGCCGTGACGGATGCCGCATCCGGTGCTGACGTCGTGGTGATGGCGGCCGCGGTGGCTGACTACCGGCCGGCCGAGGTTGCGGAGTCGAAGCTCACCAAGGAGGCGCAGGGCGATCGGTTGACCCTGGAACTCGTCGAGAATCCCGACATCGTTGCGGGGCTCGCGGCGGCGCGGCGACCGGGGCAGACGGTCGTGGCGTTCGCGGCGGAGACCTCGTCGGGCGACGAGCTGCTGGAGCGGGCGCGGCGCAAGCGGGAGCGCAAGGATGTCGATCTGCTCGTCGTCAACGAGGTGGGGTGGACGCGCGGCTTCGAGACTGCCGACAACGAGATTGTCGTGATCGGTCGCGCCGGTGGGGTCGCCGCGCAGACGTCGGGGTCGAAGCGTGAGGTCGCGGATGCCGTGTGGGATGCGGTGGTGGCTACCCGTCGCTAGGTGGCCGAGAGGTCGCTACGGGAGGATCTCGATGGCGGTGTGGTCGTCGAAGCGCAAGACCTCGAAGTGCCGCCGATCGAGGGTCGCGATCTGCCGGGTGCGGTAGGCGTCTGCGAGCACGATGTTGGAGGCATCCGTGAGGCCGATCGGCTGGTCTGCGTAACGTCGCACGATCTCTGTGGCGACACGGATGCGTGCGCTGGTCATGTCGGCCAGTTCCCACGCGCCAGAGGTGAGTTCGTCGAGCACGACGAGTTCGGCATCCGACCCGTGTCGGGTGAGGACAAGGTAGTCGAGTTCGGCGATCACGTACGGCGAGACGATGAGCGGGGCGTCCGTGTTCTCAATGATGCGAGCCACATCGGTGTGGCGCGGCTCGTTCGCGTCGAAGTAAGCGAGGAGTGCGCTCGTGTCGACGATCACTCGCCGAACCCTGCGAGGAGTTCATCGGCGCGTTCGGCGATCGGTTCGCTGCCCGTGAAGATGGCACCGCGGGGCGCGCGGGGAGTCTGCGAAAGGCCGTGGCGAAGAGTCTCGCGAATGACGTCAGCTTCTGAGCTGCCCTGACGCGCGGCTTCGAGCTCGATGGCACGCTTCAGATCGTCGGGGAGGTACAGCGTGGTCTTCACCATGCCACATATGGTACCACCCGTGGCTCTTTCACTCGCCGGTGAGGTAGCGAGCGACGGCGGTCTGAACGTCTGTCCCCTCGGTGTCGGCCAGTGATCGGATGCCTGCCGCGACAGCCACGACGGTGGCCTCGAGGACGAGCTTGCCTCGGTAGCGCGCGATGAGTTGTGAGAGCGAATCGAAGGCTCGTCCGTGGGAAGCGCGGCGAAGGATGTCTTCGGCTGCCGCGTCGGCGGGGGCGCTCAGGTGAGGCATCCGTGCTGCGCCGAAGCGCGTGCCAGCGCGTGTTGCCCAGGTGTCGAGGGTGCCGAGCCCGGCGCCGATGACGTGGGAGACGGCGGGCATGGTGCTGGCGGGTTCGGGTTCGGGCGGTACCGACTCGATGAGCGCTCGGGCAAGGTCGATGTTGCCGCCGTGGAGTGCGTCGGATGTCAGACGCAGGACGGTGAGGGCGCGCTGTCGGTCGTCGCCGACGGGTGTGAAGCGTTCGAGGTTCCGCCGTTCGGTCGCGCGGGCCAGGGCGGCGTTGAGCTTGTCGAGATCGGGGACGACACCGTTCTCGAGATCGATGCCCTCTTCGGCGAGGAGGGGCGCCATCTCGGAGAGAAGCTCGGCGGCCATGCCGGGCTTGTGGACCACGCCGAGTTCTGCCATCCGCGCGCGCAGGGCGGGGTCGGCGAAGGGGTTGCTGTCGTCGGCATCCGTATCGATGTCGTCGGTCTGCTCGAACGACTCGGCTCCCTCAGCGAGGGCCGCGAGCAGGCCGGTAGCAAAGACGCCGCGCAAGGCCTCTGGAACGACGAATCGGGTGGCGGGGTGGTTGTGGATCGGTTCGGCCAGGTCGAGATCGGCGAGCATCTGCCAGTCGCGTTCGACACGGGGGACGAATAGTTCGTCGATCTCGGTGCGGGGTGCGGGCTTGTCGACGGCGTCGGGGATGAGGGCCGCGAGCGCATGTGTGACGCGCACCCGGAAGAGTGAAGCATCCCAGGCGGAGGGGCCGGGGGAGGTCGCCGAGGACGGTATCGGATACGACGAGAGCGACCACCTCGGATGCGACATCCAGGGGTGGTGTCGGCTCGGTTCGCCAGCGCTGAGATGCGCGCCCGGGCCGTACCCGGGATGCAGTGAGCTCGAGCACGTCGGTGTCGAGGAGGGCTCGCCACCAAGCGGCGAGCGGCTCGAGGTGCCACATCGACTGCACGTAGGTGATGCCGTCTGCGATCGCGGTCTGTCCGTGCAGGTCACCGGTCGCGGGGAGGGTGCGTGCTCCTGCGGCGCGGAGTCCGAGGGCTGCTGCGGCGGGTTCGATGTCGGACAAGCGGAGGGCGCCGGTGTCGGTGATGGGGCGGGAGGTGCTGATCCAGTCGAGGAGCTTTGTCACGCCGTCGATGACTTTCGTGTGGGCGAGGGCGTCGGCGATGACGGCGGGGTCGCGGGTTTCGGCATCCGTGATGATCGCCTCGAGCATGGCGCTGATGCCGGTGTCGTCGTCGAGGACGTCTTCGAGTTCGTCATGGGCCTGGTGCCAGCGGGGGTCGCGGGAGGTCTCGAGTCGGAAGTGCACGTAGTCGTGGAAGAGGTCGACCATGCCGGTGGCGTTGGGCCCGATGTCGAGCAGCATGTCGGCGATGTCGGCGGTGTCACTCGGCTCCAGGATGTCGAGCCCGGATCTCTTGGTGATGTCGAACAGGTGGCCGACTGCCCCGGCTGCGTTATGCGGGTCGCTCAGTGGGGTGTCGGATGCTGCGAGCCACCGCTCGAAGTCGCGGGCAATGCGGCGGTCGACGAAGGACAGGCCGCGATTCGCGGGGTTTCCGGATGGCGCCTTCTTGCGTTTGGACACGAGTCTCCAGGGGTCGGCGTGGCGTGGTGCGGCGCGGTTCGGGAGGTTGCTGGAACGCTATTCGCCGGAGGGCTCGCCCCAGACGCGGCGGCTGAGTGCGGAGATGTCTTTGTCGAGGTGATCGATGCGAGTGCCCATCGCGTCGAACCGGGCGTTCATTTCCGCGCGGAGTCCGCCGATCGACGCGTTCATTTCTGCGCGGAGTCCGCTGATCGATGCATCCATTTCGCCGCGGAGTCCGTCCATCTCGCCGCGGAGCCCGTCCATTTTGCCGCGGAGTCCGTCGAAGCGGCCATTCATCTCGCCGCGTAGCCCATTGATGGAAGCCGTCATCGTGCGGGTGAGGAGAGTTGTCATGACGGTCATGCCGCCGAGCATGAGCGTGGCGAAAAGGCCGATGAGTACCCAGCTTTGCGGTTCGGTCACGGCGGTCACCTCTCCAGTGTGCGACAGGTCACATCAGGATGCCAAGGTTCCCGCGCTGCGGCGTGGCCGGGAGCGGCCTCGGGGGTGTTCGGCGGACTCGAGCGCGCTGGGGAGGAGCCGTGCATTGCGTTGGCGCATGTGCGGTCGCGCCCCGCGTGGCTGGCGGACGTGGAGTGCGCAATCACGCGTGCGTGATGCGCGGCGGGTGGCGGAGTCGTGCGTCGGGTAGGCAGCGCGCGGGGTGGCGGGGGCCGTGCACCGAGTCAGAATGGTGCGTCGGATGCATCCGGCGGGCCGGCATCCGGGGGCGGTGGAGCGTCCGGGTCGTATGGATCGGGCGCGAAATGAACCCCTGGTGTGGGTGGGTAGTCGGTGTAGGTGGTTCCGACAGGTGAGGTCCATTCGAGGATGCCGCCGTCGAGTTGTTTCACTTTCCAGCCGGCGAATTGCTTCATCGAATGATGTCGTTGGCAGAGGTGTGCGAGGTTGCAGACATCTGTCTTGCCGCCGAGGGCGTAATCGATCGTATGGTCGACTTCGCAGCGGATGGCGGGGAGGCGGCATCCGGGGAATCGGCAGTGTCTGTCGCGGGCTCGCAGGTACCTGTCGATCGCTGCGGTGCGCTGGTAGCCGTCGGTGTGGAGGACGGCTCCGGTGGCGGGGTGGGTGACGAGGCGTTCCCACCAGGTGTCGCAGGCTTCGGCGATGGCGCGGGCGGTTTCGGCGTCGATGGGGGAGTAGCCGACGAGATCGGCAGGCTCTGCGGGGCCGTTCTCGTCGCCCTGGGGCTTGAGGAGGCTGAGGGCCGGAACGACGACCTGGATCTTCGCGCGGATGGCGCCGAGTGTGCCGGGCCCGTCGCCCATGGCGGTGGGGTCGGCGACGGGGGATCCGGCCAGGAGGAGGTCGACGGCGACATCAGCTCGGATCTGAGCTCGGGTGCGCGTGTCGGTCGCGAGAATCTGGGCGGGGATGCGTGCGTCGTCGTCGCCCACCGGGGCGCCGCCTGCTGCATTGACGGCAGCTATAGCGGCAGTGCGGGCATCGATGATGCCGGTGGTCACCTGGTTCAGGCGGTCGTCGATACCGGCGATCATCGGGGTGGGCCCGACCAGGTAGAGCCCCGACATCCCGTCGGGCAGGCGGCCGGTGGTGATGCGTCGGTCTTCGCGTGCGGAGGCGTGGCGTTCGGCGAAGCTGCGGGGATGCATCCGCTGGGCCAGGATCTCGAGTTCTGCCTTGACACGGCCGACGGTGTCGCGTCGGCACCGCTCGAGTGCTTCGGCTTCGAACGCGGGCACGGCGTCGTCGGGGAGGTCGGCGGCGGCATCCTGGATCGCGTAGACGTGCTGGCGGGTGATCTCACCCCGGCCGCGGGCTTCGAGGGTGCCGGGGTAGCGTTCGGCGAGCACGGTGGCGTCGCCGATCTGGCGTTGCATCGACCTGTCGGACACACGTGCCGGAACCCCGATGGTGGCGGCGATGCTGCGCAGCGCCATGTCGTGCTCACGAACCCGGGAAGGCTTGCCCGCCGAGACCTCGCGTGCCAACTCGCCCGCGCGGGCGAGAGCGCGGACACGGGAGGCTTCGGCGGCGGCGAGTGCGGCATCCGCCTGCTGAACGGCAGCGACGATCGCGGTCAGCTCGGCGGTCTGCGCCTCGCTGAACTCGATGACTCCGTTCGAATACATGTACTAATTATGACATCGACCTCCGACATTGAGCCGCCGAGGGCCGCAGATGTGGAGAGCTCGAAGGCATGGGGTTCTGTGGGAGTGTCCAAGGGGTAGTGTGAAAACTCCATAGAACAAACATACGATACTGAGACCCACTCCCGGCCTCGTCAGTCCAAGAGTTCGGTTGGCGTCCGTGCCGGCCAGTCGGTCGAGCCGGTGAGCGATCCGCGGCGGTATCGTGCGGCGACCCGAGATGGCGTCGCAGCCCAGGAGTTGTCGTAGAAGATGGCCTCGTCGGCGATCTCACGAGGCCGGGCGATCAGACGCCACAGTCGTTCGTATCGTGCCCGGATCGACTCCTCTGGCACATCGTGTCCGCCCCGCCTCACGCGATACGAGACGCACGGGCTCGTCGCTTTCCGCCCAGGGGATGCCAGCCTTCTCGAGTTCGCTCGTGAAATCGAGGCCTGCGACGGTGTGCTCGATTCGTTCGTCCCAGGTCGCCCTCACGACGGCTTGTGCCTCTTCGGTCAGAGCGTCGTAGGTGCGACGGCCCGCGAGCACCTGCTCGACGGCATCGTCGGTGGTCTGGCGGGCTGCTTCGAGCTGCTGGCCGATGCGCGCCCAGTGGTCGATTTGCTGGGCCGTGCTGCGGCTGTGCTGGGCGGCGGCCTGTTGCGCGTCGTCATGAAGACGGCGGTCGACGCGACTGGGCATTGTTGCCATACGCATTGCGTAGAGATCGGCTACAGCTGCTGGGTTACCCCTGGTGAATCGCGACGGATGCCTACTCCCCGGAGGGCTCTCCCCACACCCGTCGGCTCAGCGCGGCGACATCTCGGTCGAGGTGATCGATGCGGGTACCCATCGCGTCGAAGCGCGCGTTCATCTCTCCGCGCAGGCTCTCGATCTTGGTGTCAAGGCCGTCGATTCGTCCTTCAACGCCGGAGATGCTCGCGGTTACCGCGCGCATGATGAGGTTCGTCGACAGTGTGAGGCCGCCGAGCATGATGGTCGCGAAGATGCCGATGAGCACCCAGCTCTGCGGTTCGGTCACGACGGTCACCCTCCCAGTGTGCGGTATCGCGATTCAGGATGCCACCGCTTCGCCCTTGCACGGTGGAGTCGCAATCGCATGTGGCAGACGCCCTGGCGCGAGGTGCTGGGGAGGAGAGACGAGCTCTACGCTGGCGCCAGTATGCGCAGCCCCGATCGCTTGGCTGCCGCCGCGAGCTCGTCATCGTAGGTGAGCACCTCGTCGGCGCCGACACGAAGAGCAGTCGCGAGGTGAATCGCGTCGTTCGATCGCAATGGTGCGTGCGTGCCCGCCGAGAGAAGGTCGCCGCGTGTGACGTCGATCAGTGTCACCGCGTCGAGCACAGTGGCGATGGCGTCGATCTCGATCAGGCTCGGGTTTCGGCCGGCAGCACAGTGCAGCTCGGTGTGGAGGAGCCATGAAGCCACCACGTCTCGTGCCGTGGTGGTGAGTTCGCGCACGAGCGCGTCGGATTCTGCCTCGTCGATCAGCAGCTTCATCGCCGCTGAGGTATCGAGGTAGGTAACGGTCACCAGCTGCCTCGGGCGTCGCGGATGATCTCGGCTGTGTCGCGCGCAGATGCCGCGCGACGGATGCCTGAGAGCGTCGACAGGGGCGCTATGGTCCGCCGCGCACCGCCCTCAGAGACGAGGGCGTCGGGGCCTCGCGGGGTGAGGGGCGAGACGAGTGCAACGACCTTGCCCCGGTTGCTGATCTGCACCGTCTCGCCGGCTTCGACCCGGCGCAGAATCTCGCCGCTGCGGTTGCGAAGCTCTCGGTGGCTCACGGTGTCCATATCGAGCAGTGTAGCGCGCTGTAGCACAGTGGAGCTCGGCGGTCGAGACACCGAAACGTGAATCGGGCGACGGTCGAGGGGCTTACTCTCCCGAGGGTTCTCCCCATACTCGCCGGCTCAGTGCGGCGACATCGCGGTCGAGGTGGTCGATGCGAGTTGCCATTGCGTCGAAACGGCCGTTCATCTCGCCGCGCAGGCCGTCGAAGCGGCCGTTCATCTCGCCACGCAGTCCGTTCATCTCGCCGCGCAGTCCGTCGATGGATGCTGTCATCGACCGCATGAGCAAGGTGGTCATGACCGTCATACCGCCGAGCATGATCGTCGTGAAGAGTCCGATGAGCACCCAGCCCTGTGGTTCCGTCACGATGGTCACCTTTCCATGATGCGCTCGGTGCACGCAGGTTGCCAGGGCAACCCATCCGGTCAACGCAGGATTGCGATCATCGGCACACCAGCGGATGAACGGTGGCTGTGGAGGAACCGAGCTTCCTGAAGAAACCGGCGGAGTAGGTGCTCTGCGTACAGCTCCACTTCAGCGCGTAGTGAGGTGTTGTCCTCATGAATGCACGCGCCGGTGGGAGCACTATCCGGCCCCGGCACCTCACCGAGACGTTGCGGAAGAGTCGGCCCTACGGGCGGCCCATGCCGTAATAGGTCCAGCCGGCGGCGCGCCAGGCGGCGGCATCCAGGCAGTTGCGTCCGTCGATGATGACCCGCCCCTCGGTGAGGGTCGAGACATGCTCTGGGGGCATCTGCCGGCGGTACTCGTCCCACTCGGTCACGACAACCACCGCGTCGGACGACCGCAGGGCTTCGTCGCGGTCGGCCACGTAGTTCAGCTGCGGATGCTTCGCTTGAGCGTTCGCGATCGCTTCGGGGTCGGTGACCGTCACCCACGCGCCCAGTCCATGTAGGCGCACGGCGACATCGAGGGCGGGGGAGTCGCGGATGTCGTCGCTGTGCGGCTTGAACGCCGCACCGAGCACCGTGACGTTCTTCTTGAACACGGATCCGCCGAGGCCGTCGACCACGAGCTGCACGGCCCGGTCACGGCGCCGCATGTTGATCTCGTCGATCTGGCGCAGGAACGCGATCGATTCGCCGCGGCCGAGCTCTTCGGCGCGGGCCGAGAAGGCACGGATGTCTTTGGGCAGGCATCCGCCACCGAAACCGATACCGGCGCCGAGGAACTTGCGCCCGATCCGGTCGTCATGACCGATCGCGTCGGCGAGCTGGGTGACGTCGGCGCCGACGACCTCGGCGATCTCGGCCATCGCATTGATGAACGAGATCTTGGTCGCGAGGAACGCGTTGGCCGAGACCTTCACGAGCTCGGCGGTGGCGAGGTCGGTGACGATGAACGGCGTGCCCTTGGCAACCGGCGGCGCGTAGACCTCTTTCAGGATGTCGACCGCGGCGGCTCCCTCATCCGTCGAAGGTACGCCGACGACGAGCCGGTCGGGGTCGATCGTGTCTTGCACGGCCCATCCCTCGCGGAGGAACTCGGGGTTCCACACGAGCGTGGCGCCCGCAGCCTCGACGCGTGGCGT
Source organism: Microbacterium schleiferi (assembly GCF_015565955.1). NCBI lineage: Bacteria > Bacillati > Actinomycetota > Actinomycetes > Micrococcales > Microbacteriaceae > Microbacterium > Microbacterium schleiferi. The sequence continues at coordinate 490,591 of NZ_CP064760.1, forward strand.
CAGCTCGGCTGCGGTGCCGACGGGAACCGTCGACTTGCCCGCGACGATGTCGCCCGCGGAGAGATAGGGCACGAGTGCGTCGACAGCGGCGTTCACGTAGGTGAGGTCTGCGCCATAGCCGTCGCGCTGCTGTGGGGTTCCGACACCGATGAAGTGAACTTTTGCGCCCTTGGCTTCGGCCATGTCGGTCGTGAAGCGCAGGCGACCGGATGCCACGCCCTCGGCAAGGATCTCAGGGAGTCCTGGCTCGAAGAACGGCGCCTCGCCCTTCGACAGCGCGTCGATCTTGCGCTGGTCGACGTCGATGCCGACGACCTCGTGACCGATGGATGCCATGGCCGCCGCGTGGACGGCTCCGAGGTATCCGCATCCGATGACAGAAAGGCGCATTAGTTCTCCGCGTCGTGGTTTTCGGTAAGGGAAGGTCAGTGGGCGGTTTCGCCAGGTGCGATGACTGCGCGGGCGGTCTTGAACAGGATCGCAATGTCGCCCGCGAGGGTCCAGTTCTCTACGTAGTAGAGGTCGAGCCTCACTGCCGCATCCCAGTCGAGCGCCGATCGGCCGCTCACCTGCCACAGGCCGGTGATGCCTGGCCGCGTGAGTAGTCTCCGCTTCGCGGCCTCCGAGTACAGCGCGACCTCTGCGGCGATCTGCGGTCGTGGGCCGACGAGACTCATGGAGCCACCGATCACATTAAAGATCTGAGGCAGTTCATCGAGCGAGTACTTGCGAATGAACCGGCCCACGGGTGTGATGCGAGGGTCGTCCTTCACCTTGAAGAGCGGCTTCTCGCTCGTTCCTTGAGCCTCCAGGAGTGCCTTCAACTCTTTGTCGGCGCCGACGCGCATCGAACGGAACTTGAGCATCCGGAAGGGTTCGCCCTTCATCCCGATTCGCTCGGACTTGTAGAGGATAGGGCCCACGCTTGTCCAACTGACCGCTATCGCGACGATCAGCAGTATCGGCGAAATGAGAATCGCGATGCCGGTGGCGGCGACGAGATCGAAAGAGCGCTTGAGAAGTCGCTGACCGAGGCTGAAGCGTGGCGTTTCGACGTGGATCAGGGGAAGGCCTGACACGGGGCGGATGTGGATTCTCGGGCCTGCGATGTCAACGAGGCTCGGAGCGAGCACGAGATGCTGCTTCCCGGCCTCCAGGCTCCACGAAATCTGCTTGACCTTGTCGGGCGGCAGTTCGTCGGCGCTCGTCACGGCGACGGTGTCGGCACGGGTCGCTGCAACTGCTCGTTCCACCCCGTCGACATTGCCCATGACTGGCACGCCGGTGCCCGGAATCGTGTCAGCGACGCGGCCAGAAGGAACGCAAGCCCCCACAACGCGGTAGCCGGCCCGCGGGTTTCGCTGCAGCTCCGAAGCAATCTGTGCGACAGAGGGTTCGGAGCCGACGAGGAGGACGCGGGACATGTACTGGCCGTTATATCGCTTTGCGAAGAGCCAGTGTCGCCACAGCCAGCGGACAAGCACGAGCATGCAAATGCCGAGGGGCAAGCTGATGAGGAGATATCCTCGGGCGATATCGATCTGGAACAGGAATGCCACGATCGCGATGACACCGAACAGGCGGATGCTGGAGTCGATTACTCGGATGTACTCCGTCGACCCGGTGCCGATTACCCGGTAGCTGCGAGAGTCTGAGAGCGACAGCACCCACCACCACACCAACACAATGATCGCTGAGGCGAACCAGTACGAGATGGCACTGAAGCGCCCGTCAAGCGCGAGGGACAGTGCGGCGTTGCCGGTTCCGAACCAGAAGATCTGGGTTCCGTAGACTACCCAGATGAGGGTCACCAGATCGCTCACCCATAACCTTCGAGTGAATCGGGGCTGCCAACGCTGGGGCGATCCGTTCTTGACCGTCAGGACTGAACCTGTGCTGGTCGTGATGGTCTGGCGTGGAGGGATGCTCCCAGGTGCTTGGCCCGTTACCTGGTCGTGGGAAAGGACCTGAGAATGTTCTGCCATGCCCGTCCGCTCCTGCCTCGTTCGCGGTGCTGAAGTTACCACGACAATGTTTCCTTATTGGGTCGTCCGATCTCGGCGGAACGATCCACCGCGAGGTTGCACGAGGTCCGTCAGGTTCCGGCTGGCCGCGGCCCTCGGGAGACGCTCGGAGGCTGAGCCTCGATTCCGCTTGACGCCTTGGAGACACAACTCTTAGACAGGTGAGCACTGAAGGTGACACACTTACTCGAGCTAGAACCCGTGCCGCAGCCAGGGCGGCTTCGTTTCCGGCGTATTCCGAACCGGCTGGTTGGATGCTGCGCTGGATGAACCAAATGCGACGAGAAAGCGAGAATTCGTGACCCACGGCCGGCTCCCGCGCTTCGCTGGACAGTCCGGGGAGGCTCGGCAGAAGCCGACGCCTGGCCAAGCGACCCCTAGAGATGCAGGGAATCGCAAGGAGTTCACGTGGTTCCGCCGTGTTATGGGATTCACGGCGTCGATACCTATGTTGCCGCAGTTTGGGGTCGGAGTTCCGTTATCTGTCATCGTCGCTATCCCCGCGGCGCTATCCAGACGCACGTCTCCGAGGCCAAGATTTCTCGCGTTCTTCGTCGTCATCTCTCTGCTTAGCGTGCTCGTCACCTGGGTAAGTGCGTCAGTCAACGCGGTTCCGCTCCCGACAGCGATCATCGGCCATGCGATGGTCTTCGCTGTGACCTTGATCGCCTACGGCGTGATCGCTCGATCGACGGGAGAGGCCGCGCAACTCGTCTTCTGGTTCTATCTCGGCTATTTGGGGTACGTACTTTTCCTACTGCCCGATGCCCGCGTCTTCAATCTTGGTGTTGAAGGATTCTGGAAGTTTGGCGTCGGGACGCCCGTCACTGTGCTCGTCGTATACCTGACCATATTGGCCGGTGCGGCGCCGATGGTTGTGGCGGGCGTCATGACCATTCTCGGCTCCCTATCGTTTTCGGTCGGGTTCCGAGCCCTCGGATTGGCGTGCTTCGTCGCCGTGTTTGTGATAGCTATCCGTGGCCTTGCGGGACGTCGCCACGGAGTTGCAACCATTGTGTTAACGGGGGCTGCGCTGGTCTTCCTCGTATGGGCTCTTCAGCAGGCGGTCGTTTCAGGATGGTTCGGTGCAGACGTCGCTGCGCGAACCGCTGCGCAAACCGAAGAGAACGGCGGCCCTGCAATTCTGGGCGGCCGGTCAGAGCCCCCGCTATCGTGGGCCGCCATTGTCCTTCGACCGATCCTCGGGTGGGGCAATGCGCAGTATCTGGACGCGTCTGCGGTGTCTCTGGGTGTTGAGTATGCTCAACGCCTCGGCATGGGTGACGAATCAAACTTCATCGGCTACTGGATCCGGCGCGACGGGTTCGTTTCGCTTCATTCAATGGTGCTGGGCACGTGGGTCGAAGGTGGCCCGATTGCGGCTCTGTTTCCGGCTTCGCTCGCGGTGATGTTTGCGGTTGCGGCAGTCCTCGTGAGTGGCAAGTGGGCCCCACTTGTCACTCTGGTCGGGGTGAAGACCACGTGGGACCTCTTGTTCTCTCCCTGGTCTAGTAACCGAGGTGCGCAGCTAGCCGTTGTAACGATCCTCTGCCTTCTCGCTCTCGCCGAGTACGCCCGGTCAAAGGAGCCGCACGCCTCGCTTCGGCGGAATCGAAGACGAAGGGGCGATGGCGATCATGCTGTTGCTTCGCGGATCGACATGCGAACCCGCGCATAGCGGTGTCTTCTATGTGATGAGGGGAGCGTTCAGAGCGAATGGCACGAGTTCCTGTGGGGCAGCCGGAAAGTGTCAAGGCGGGTGAGACAGATTCCGTCAGGCGGTCTGTATGAGGGCCTCCTGTGAGGGCTGGTTGATCCAGGCGGCCTCGGGCAGCTTGGGCGCCTGGGGTCGGCGGTGGCCGAAGCGCTCGGGACGGGCGGCGTAGGCCGCGTCCAGGGTGGCCTGGCGCTGGGCGCGGACCTGCCCGGCGGTGCCGAAGTGGACGCTGGCGGGGGTGTGCAGCCCGATCCCGCAGTGGCGGTGCTCGTGGTTGTAGTAGGCGAAGAACTGCTCGGCGAACGCGCCGGCGTCGGCCAGGGACCCGAAGCGCTCGGGGAAGACCGGGGCGTACTTCAGCGTCTTGAACGCCGCCTCGCTGTAAGGGTTGTCGTTCGACACGTGCGGGCGGGAGTGCGACCTGGCCACCCCGAGGTCGACGAGCAGCTGAGCGACCGGTTTGGAGGTCATCGAGGTCCCGCGGTCGGCGTGGATCGCCTCCGGCACGCCATGGATGCCCATGGCGTGCTCGAGCAGGTTCTTGGCGATCTCGGCGTCCTCGCGGGCCGCGATGGTCCAGCCCACGACGAACCTGGAGAAGATGTCGAGCACGACGTACAGGTCGTAGTACACGCCCCGCTCCGGCCCCTTGAGCTTTGTGATGTCCCAACTCCACACCTGCCCCGGCGCCGTCGCGACGAGCTCGGGCCGGGTCCGGGGCGGGTGGCTCGCCTGCCGGCGCCGTTCCCCGGCCATGTCGTGCTCGCGCAGGATCCGGTGCATCGTGGACATCGAGCACAGGTAGGTGCCCTCGTCCAGCAGCGTGGCCCAGACCTGGGCGACCGACTTGTCCGCGAACCGCTGGCTGGTCAACACGGCCAGCACGTGGGCCCGCTCGGCGGCGGACAGCTTGTTCGCCGGTGCCGGCCGCGGTGTCCGTGGACGTGGCGGTGGCGGGTTCTTGGCCCGGTAGTGACTGGCGCGGGAGCGACCCAGCAGCGCGCACGCAGCCGCGGTGCCGACGTGCTCGGCCAGCCCGTCGACGGCCGGGTTGATCACCGCGGCGACCGCGGCGGCTTGTCCGCGCTCTCGGAGAGCGTCTCCAAGAGCGCGTGTGCTTTTCCCATCAGGTCCAGCGCCGCCCTGGTCTTGGCCAGCTCGGCCTCGGCCTTCTCCGCCCGGGCCCGTAGCGCCTGCAGCTCCCGCTCGCGCCGGTCCCGCGGCTTGCTGCCCAGCCCGGACAGCGAGCCGGCGGCCGCGGCCTTGCGCCACTCGATGATGTGGGAGGTGTACAGGCCCTCCCGGCGCAGGATCTCCCCACGCCCAGAGCGGTCCGCGGCGTCGTACTCGGCCAGGATCGCCGCTTTGAACTCGGCGGTGAACGTCCGCCTCTTGGGCCGGTCAGCACGAGGAGCCATAGCCCCATCATCGGTGCCGACGTCAGCAACCGTCATCGTCATCTCAGTATTGGTCCGTTCTCGCCCCGTGCAGTGCGAAGGTCAGCAGTGCTGGTGTCTCACCCCATCCTGACGCACAGGGAGCGACTCGCAAGTATTTCGAGATCCGGCCGATGGATGATGGCTACGTCAGTGATCCGGACCGAACGTCTGACTCTCGGCAACCTTTGGTCCTTCATCGCTCGGGTGCGAAGAGTTCACACGATCGTATTGCGGTTACGTCATTCTCTTCCGTTGCGCATTGCTAGCATTCCCTAGGGAAGCGCGCTGAGGCGAAGACGGGCAACCGACGGCCGCCCAGCTGGGATTGCTGGAGCGCGCCCCCGCTCGGGCTTCCACAACTCACTGCCCCTGACCTGGAGCGATATGAAGCCCCGAACCGTCGGTGTGATCACAATCGTCGACCTGAAGAACTATGGGAATCGGCTTCAGAACTATGCCGTCCACCAGCTGTACGCTGACCGCGGCGTCAAGGCGACCACGATAGAGTTCACCGATTTCCCGTTGCGGTCGGCTGCTCGAGGCGCCTACTACCGCGGCTTCAAAGACTTGCGTGACAGTGGGGTCGTCGCTGGCCGGTCCAGCCGATTCGCGGAGTTCACAAGAACAATGACCCCGACGCGTTCTATGTCCTTGCGTCACTTCTCCTCGCGACTCGGTGACTTCGACTTCTACTCGGTTGGAAGTGACCAGGTCTGGAACCCGAACGACAGGCGGCTGGGTGGGATTCCTTCCGGTGAGCAGTGCCTTGCAGGAGTGGACAGAGGGCGGAAAGTTGCACTCGCGCCTAGCTTTGGGCTGTCGACCATCCCCTCCGAGTGGCGGGAAAGGTATTCTCGATGGCTCGCAGACTTCGGATCTCTATCGGTCAGAGAGTCTGAGGGTGCGCAACTGGTCGAGGAGATGATCGGGCGCAGGCCCGAGGTACTCATCGACCCGACTATGGCGCTCCCCACGGAGCGCTGGGTCGCTCTGCAGCGGGAGAACACCGCCGTTCGCGGACCGTATCTCTTGACGCTTCTACTTGGTGGAAGTCATGATCGTCGCCGCGAGGAGCTTCAGTTGTTCGCTCGTTCGCAGTCGCTCCAATTGGTGGACCTTGCGAATCCCCGTGACCCCGTCACGGCGCGGACTGGGCCTCGCGAGTTCGTCTCGCTCGTGAACGGCGCCGAGCTAGTGGTGACCGACTCGTTCCACTGCAGCGTGTTTGCTTTCATGCTGGATACACCCCTCGCAATCGTGCCGCGCCGCGGGCCGGGCGGGAGTATGTCGTCCCGTATATCGACACTCGCTAGCACTTTTGGTCTGGGCAACCGCCTCGTCCGTGAAGACCAAGGACCGCTGGATACCGCGTTGTTGAGCCATGACTATCGCGAGGGGACCGCCGTCCTCGAGCGCAAACGTGACCAGTTCATGAGTTACCTCGACTCTGAGATACATCGCGTGTCGGCGGCGGATGGTGCACCGAGCGTTCACGAGGGGGAAAGCCAGTGAACGAAGCCGGAAGGTTGATGGCTAGCCTCGTCTCAAGCGACCTCGTCGTCGGCTCCGGCGTCTTCGACGTCATGGTTGATGGGGTTAAGACCGAGTTCGACCGGCGAGGAATCCCGGTATCGGACGTTAGCGGCCTAAGCCTTAGTGATTCAGATGTTCGCCGCCTTCTGTCCGTGTCAGCATTCTCGCGGCTTGGCATGCGTGAGGACGCCCTCGCCGCACGACTCTACGGTTCCGAAGAAGGTGCGCGCGTCGACCCAGTAGCGGGCCACGTGGTCGGCGCATATGCGGGAGCCGTCAGTGACGAAGCTCTCCGAGCGAGCAGTAGCTCCGGAGGGCTGACGACTTGGCTTCTGGGGGAGCTGCTCAGCAGCGGCCGCATCGACGGCGTCATACATTTGAAGCAAAGCCGTGGCGCGGGACACCCGCTCTTTGAGTACGGCGTCTCGCGAACTTTGGACGAAATCCGCAGCGACGCCAAGACGAAGTACTACCCCGGCCACCTGGGAGCCACGCTTCCAGAGGTATTGGCGGGCGGTGGGCGCTACGCGCTTGTCGGCATACCCTCGGTGCTCTATGAAGCGAGGCTCGCATGCGAAGCTATGCCTGCGCTCTCCGAAAGGCTCCCTTACTTCGTCGGCCTAATCTGCGGCCACCAGAAGAGCCGCCACTACGCCGATAGCCTCGGCTGGCAAGTCGGAATCGATCCTGGCGCTTTGGAGTGGATCGACTTCAGGGTGAAGCTCCCGGAACGGCGTGCCAGTGCATACGGCACGCGCCTCGTCGGCAGCGCTGCCGATGGCAAGCCGGTTGACATTACGGTTCCGACCTCTGAGCTCTACGGGACGGACTGGGGCCTGGGGTTCTTCAAGGTGAACTTTTCCGACTACGCAGACGATGTCCTAAACGAGACTGCTGACGTCGTATTCGGGGACGCTTGGTTGCCTCAGTATCTCGATGATTCGCGCGGAACGAACGTCGTCATTGCCCGCACGAATGAGCTGAAGGAGTTGCTTGAACGTGGTCGAGCGTCGCGGGAACTGAAGCTTGATGACATTGATGTTGCGGACGTGCGTAGGTCCCAGGCTGGCCTCGTTCGACATGGGCGGGAACTACTGCCGACTCGGTTTGAGTATCTGCGGTCGCGGGGCGAGTTTGTCCCGCGGATGAGATACGACGGTCGGCAGAAAGCCTCACTCGCCAGAAGACACGTGCAACGCATGCGCGTCAAAATGGCGCGTGAGAGCCACTCGGCGTTTTTGGGAGCTCTCGAGTCCAGAGACTTCGCCGTCTTCGGGAAGAGTATGAAATCTCTCACTCGGGAGTATGAACTGTCATACCGCGCAGCGGGCATGCTCGCTCAGCTCCGGAGGCGATTCGCGTGACTGTCCGCTCGAGGCCCACTTCGGCGGAAGGACTCGGTCGCGCCGACGGGTCCGACGAATCTGAGCGGGTGCTCTGGATAGTTACACGCTCTGCCTCCTTCGGATCCGGAGTAGGGGGTATGGAGCGCGCGGTCGCAGATCAGGCACGAGCCCTTTCCTCCCTTGGATGGCGCGTCACTGTCGTCGCGCCTTTTGCCGCGAGTGAAGTCGCCCCGCCAGAGATATCGACGTTATCGATTGCATGGCCGGTTGCGCCTGGGCGATTCCGGAGGCCAGGCTTCGGTTTTCTCTACTGGCTGTGGACGCGCCGTGTACGACGCGCCATCCGCGAGCGGATTCCTCATGGTGCAACCGTGTATGCACATGGGGGTGCCTCAGGAACGTTCCGCGGAATCGCGGGTACGCTTCCGCTCTGGTTGGTCGCTAACCCGCACGGGATGGAGGAGTTCAATCGGTCTCGCCCGTTGCGGACCTTGGCGACAGCTCTCTCACGCTACCTGGCGCGCGGTGCACGCTTCGCAGACCGCGTTATCGCCACTGACGCGGCACTTATCGAAGAGGTGCAGCGCAATCTCGGTGTGGCAAGAGGGGCGGTTGAGTTGGTCCCCAATGCCGTTGATGTTTCACGGTTGGATGCGCTCGCGGTCGAAGGTGGACCACACGCACGTAAGGCCGATTTGATCAGCGTGGGCCGCCTAGCTCCCAACAAGGGCTACGACCTTCTCGTCGAAGCCCTGCGCATCATCAACGAGCGCACGGGCAAGCAGCTCAGTTGGGTTCACTTCGGTGCTGGACACCAGAAGGAGGACATCCTCAGGCGCGTCGCAGTCGCACCCAGAGTGGATCTAGAGATCGTGGAGGGCGCCGATGACGCTACGATCCAGGCGAGCATAGGAGCCTCGGGCCGATTCGTGCAGCCGTCGCGGTTTGAAGGGAGCAGTCTGACGACGCTTGAGGCTATGTCTCGAGCCGCGATCTGTGTTGGAACTCCGGTCGGTGGGATTCCAGAGAAGATCACGAGCGGTTCTACAGGCTTCCTCGCGGAACGCGTTTCGGCGGAGGCTATTGCTGAGGCCATACTCCAGTCGCTCGGTGCTGACCGGTCCGTCGGGCTACGGGCACGCGAGCGTGTCTTGTCGACGTATGATCTGCCGGCGGTTGTCGCTCGGCTCTCGGACGTCTTGACCATGAGGGCAAACGCGCATTCGCGCGGTGTGGTGCAGGTTGCTCGACACATTGGACCCGGCGCCGGCGTGGCGCAGGTGGTGCACGCGATTGATGATTCACTGCGCCGCCGGGGGGTTGCCACTTCGCGTCTGACTCTTGCTTCAACCGGGCTCAGCATGCGCACTCAGGTGAGTGGAAGCCCAATCAAGAAGCTCGCGCTGATGGCTGAGGTTGTCTGGTTCTCGGTCATCGGTACGGTGCGTGTTGTTCGCCTCCGTGCTAAGCGTCCAGATCTGGGGGTGATCGTCCACGGAGACCCAATCGGTGGCGACGTCTACGTCAACCATGGGCTTCTGAAAGAGGTCGTGGTTGTTCGGCGCCAGACGAACCGGTTTTACGTGCCCCTGAATCCGATGCACTGGTTCACATTGGTTCGTGACGAGGTTCGGTATCGGTGGGGGTGGCAGAACATGATCGTTTGCCTTACTCAACAGGACGAGGCTACGCTCCGTCGCTTGTACCCGAAGGTCCGCACACCGATACGCGTCATACCCAACGGGGTCGATCTTGCGCGTTACTCCATTGCCGAACAATTGAGGGCAGAAACCAGGGCGGAACTTGGGATCGACGATGGAGTCACGGCGCTCCTCTTCGTGGGGCATGAGTATGAGCGCAAAGGACTGTTCCTGTTGCTTGAGGCGATGCAGTTGCTCGACCCGTCGTACGAACTGATAATTGTAGGCGGCGCACCAGAAATGATCGCTAGTGCGCGCCAGCTCGCGGAGCGTCTGGGCGTTGGTGAGCGGACCCACTTCGTCGGTTCCCAGCCGGACCCGCGACCTTATTACGGCGCTTCCGATGTCGTTGTCCTGCCGAGTTCATATGAGACCGGTCCGCTAGTCCTCCTTGAGGCACTTGCTTCGGGACGAATGGTCGTAATGACACCAACGGGACTAGCTACGGAACTAATTCGAAGTGGCATCAACGGCGAGATCGTCAAGCGCGATCCGGCCCAGATCGCAGCTGGCATCGTTGCCTGCAGTCATGCGCTGTCCGAAGGTTTCGAGGATGCCGCGAAGCGGTGTGCGGATTCGGTTGCGGACTATGGCTGGGACGCGATCGCCGACAGATACTTGATGGTTCTTGCTGAAGGCGTCGAGTATCGCAGTCACAGCCAGACGGCTCGATCCCAACGGGCGGTTGCTGCTCGCCGGGGTCTCGGGTCCGCCCCGACGGTCGGTAGTCATGGGCTCGGGAGTCCGGGGCCTCGCCTCATCTGCTGCCGCTGGTGCGTCCTACACCCTCCTTGGCCAGGTTGCCAGGATTGGGATCCAGCTCGTCGGGGTCGTCCTGCTTTCCCGACTACTCACCCCTTTCGACTTCGGGATCGTCGCGATGGTTGTCGCGATCATCGGACTTGGTGAAATCCTCCGGGACTTCGGCCTGGGGAGCGCAGCCGTTCAAGCGCGAGAGTTGACGCGGAGCCAGAGGGATAACCTCTTCTGGATAAACACGGGTCTGGGCGCGCTTGTAGGTCTGACCGTGGCTCTGATCGCGCCTCTTATTGCGCAGTTCTACGGCGAACCACGTCTTACCTCAGTTGCGCAGGTGCTTGCGGTGGGGTTCCTGCTGAACGGTATGACGGCCCAATATCGCGCGAACCTGTCGCGAGACTTGAGGTTCGGCATGGTTACCCTTTCCGACGTCGTCCCTGCTGCTCTCGCTCTAGCCACGGCCGCTGTCTTGGCGGCGTTCGGCTTCGGATACTGGGCGCTTGTGGCGCAACAGCTTGCTCAAGCGACGTTCGGGCTGGTGATGTCCGCCGCATTCGGACGGTGGATTCCCGGACGACCCCGAAGAACCCCCGGAATGGGCGGCTTCATTAGGTACGGATCAAATCTCTTCGGCGTCGCGGTTCTCAACTACCTCACCCGCAACGTCGACTCGGTAGTTGTCGGCGCCCAGTTTGGTGCGACACAGTTGGGCTTCTATAACCGCGCATATGAGCTTGTGACCCACTCGATCAACAGAGTCAATCTGCCCCTCACGCGGGTCGCGGTACCGGTTCTAGCAAAGCTCCAAGACGACGACACCCGGCATCGGGACTACCTGGTGACAGGGCAGAAAGTACTGCTGCTGGTCACTCTTCCTCTGCTTGGAGTAGGAGGAGCTCTCGCCTACCCACTGATCGCGATTGTGCTCGGCAATGATTGGCTCGGGAGCGCCCCGATCGTTCAGATACTCGCAGTCGGCGCCGCGGCGGACGTCGCCGCCTATGCGGTTCACTGGTATGCGTTGTCGAAGGGTCTAACCGACGTCTACCTTCGAATCAATCTTGCCCTAGCTCCGGTAAGGATCGCAGGCATTCTCGTGGGTGCGCTTTGGGGAACCCTGGGTGTGGCCGCAGGCTTCACGCTTGGCTCAATAGTGATGTGGATTGTCGCTCTAATCTGGATGGGTCGCGCAGCAGCCGCGCCAAGTTCGGCACTTTTCTTTGCCGCGCTAAGAAGCATGTGCTTGAACGGTGCAGCGGCGCTCGCAGCCTACTTCGGCGTCAGGGCACTCGCGATCGGCAACGTTTGGCTTGAGGTCGCCGTCGGAATAGGCGTGTATGCGCTCGTCTGGTCCGCGCTCGTGTTTGCGATCCGTCCCTTGCGACGTGATGTAGTTCAGGCGACTTCGGTGCGGCGGTACTTTCGCAGCTGACGTCTTCGGCGTCAGCTGCGAGGCCTATCCCCGCCCGAGAAGCTCCACTACCTCGCGGCCCTGCTGCCCGCGTTGGGTCCAACTGTTGAGGGTGGCAACCTGGACCCTGCGTTTTTCGTCCGATTCGCTCAATCGTAGGGACCGGAGCGCCTCGAGGAACTCGGCTGTCGTAGACGCAACGACCACATCATCCGTTTGTGCTGTAACGGCGGGTATCGGCGTGCTCACCACCGGTAGTCCAGCTGCAAGGTACTCGTAGGTCTTGAGTGGGTTCACGCCAAGCGTGTAGCTGTTCACCACGTAAGGGATGATCCCGATCTCGCACCGCCAGTAGAGCGCTCCCAACTCCGGTAGTGCGAGCATCCCGTGGTACACGACTCCGAGGGCCTGTAACTCGGCAACCATCGCTGCTGCATTTCCGCCGCCCTCAGAGATTGGCCCCGCCAGATGGACCTGCCACCCTGCCCGCTGTATGGCTGCGATCAGTTCGAAGTCCACCTTCGTGGCCGTGAGATTTCCAGCGAACACCACCGAACGAGGACTGCGGGCCACTGACTGTGGCCGCGACTGCTGGATTGCGGCCACGTCAGCGACGTTCGGCCATCTGCGAACGTTACTGAATCCCATGCTGGACAGGTGGCTGAGAACAGCGTCGCTACTTGCTGCAGCTTGCACCCCCGCTGCTGCAAGACGGCGCTCCTCCCCTTCGATCAATGACTTGGATATGCCAGGCACGTCACCCAAGAGATCGACGCAGTGATAAAAGGCCCCAGAGAACTCTGACTCGAGGCCATAAGTGACTGGCGTATACACCCACAGCACTTTGTGCCCCTCGCTTCTGAGAAGCTTGCGCAGCTGAAACCTGATGAGAGCATGATTCACGAAACGAGCCAAACCAGTGTGGTATGGAATCACTATCGGTGAGACTACGGTCGCGTTCACCGGCACGGGGCGCCTATCGTCGTGTGACTCGCCATTGGGCTTACTCCGGGTAAAGACCCGCCGCAGTCGAGCCAAGATCCTCGCTAGGTCGCGACGGTTAATTTCCGGACGCCGGAGGCCCAGAGACTCGACAAAGGTGACTTGATAATCGAGAGCGAGCTCCCGGGTCATGTAGTGCTGGTTCGTCGCGATGAGCTGAGACCATTCGGCGGTGCCCAGAATCAACACCGATGGCTTTGATGACTGCGAGCGATTCATGTGTTGCTGTCGACCCAACTCTTCAGTGCCGTCTGGAACGCTGACCGAGAGAACAGCGACGCCCGCTGGCGAACAGCGTCCGGCTCTAGCCCGCTCACTGTGTCTACTGCGCTGCTGAGTTCGCGCGCATCCCCCCAATCGTGGATGGATGCGCCGGAAACGCCGGGGATAACAGACTCCACAACGCCACCGACCTCGCCGCAAATGACAGGAGTACCGATCGCCATAGCCTCCACCGGCATGATCCCAAAATCCTCGATCGCGCCGAACACGAAGGCGAGGGCTCGCTCGTAGAGCGCGTAGAGCATGGCGTCAGAGGGTGAATCGATGAACAGGACCTGAGTCGAACTGATTCGTGCGCGAGCGTCCAGTTCCCCTCTATGCGGCCCGCCGCCCGCCAGCACTACCGGGATCCCAGCTGCCTCGCCGACGGCTATCGCGAGGTCTAGCCGCTTGTACTCAACAAACCGAGATGCGCCCAAGACGAAGCGCTCAGGGAGAGCATCGAGCCGGTCGGCTTCTGCCGACGTAACAAGGTCCGACCAGTTGTGGATGGACGCGATTCGCTCGACATCGACCGGAGGATAGATCACCTGCGATTCGCGGCCCCAAGTCCGCTCGATCCGTTCGCGTGTGAAATTACTGTTGGCGACGATTGACGCCGCTTCCTGGGCTCGCCGCTTGTCGATCGGGCGAAGCAAAGAGGATGCTACGCGGGTCAGTGGACCGCGGCCCCGCGCATCTAGCTCGGGAACCCAGATGTAGCGTGCGGGGGTGTGCGCGTACACCAGCTTTGGGACTGAAGGCTGGGCTGGGAGCCTTGCGTGGTGTGCGAATAGGTGGCTGCTGACGATCATCCAGCTGTAGGCTCTCTCAGCACGTAGACGCCGCCAAGTCATTGGCATTGCACCGAGCGCGAGGGCTTTGTGTCGACGCAGCGGCGTGGAAGCGAGCCAGCTTTCTCTGACGTTCGCAGAGTATCGGCCGGGAGCATCGTTCCACAGAACCGCCATGTCGGCGTCCGGGTACGTCCTCATAATCTCGTCGAGGACCTTCTCTGAACCCCCGGATTTCTCAACCCACTCGTGCACCACGAGACCCGTCATGTCACCTTCCGCAAGTTCAGTGAGTTGGTTGACCGCATTGCCCCGTTATCTCTTGTCTGAGTGGCCGTAGCCGTACCCGTATCCGTAGCCATATCCATAGCCGTACATGTACGAGTCAGGCCCCTTGGTTGGCGCCATCGTCATCACCAGGCCAGCGACCTTAGCGCCGACAGTCTCAAGGGTGTCCAGGGCTCCGTCGAGCTGGTGGGTCGTCGTACGCCCCGCGGCTGTCACGACGATCGCGCCCGCGGTGAGGCGTGACAGAACTGCGGCATCCGTCACCGGAAGAAGCGGCGGAGCGTCGCAGATCACGACATCGAAGGTGTTGACGAAGTCGTCCAGTAGTGCCTTCATCTGGGACGAGCCCAGCAGCTCGGACGGGTTGGGCGGCACCTTGCCCGCGGGAAGCACGTACAGGGGACGACGGCCCCAGGGCAGCATCACGTCGGTGACCTTCGCGCGGCCGATCAAGACATCCGTGAGCCCGACCGCGCCCTCGATGCCGAGATAGTCGGCAACCTTCGGCTTGCGCAGGTCAGTGTCGATGAGTGCGACACGCTTGCCGGCATCCGCGAGAGCGATCGCGAGGTTGACCGCTGTCGTCGACTTGCCCTCGCTGGGAATGCTCGAGGTGATGACGAAGCTCGTGCCACCGTCCATCTCGACGAACTGCAGGTTCGTGCGCAGGGCGCGGAACGCCTCAGCACGCTGGTTCGTCGGGTCGGCCTCGAGGATGATCGGGCGCTCGGCGGCCTTCGGATCGAACGGGATGACGCCGATCATCGGGCGGTCGGTGAGGGCTGCGACATCGCGAGGGTTGCGCACCTTCGTGTCGAGCACGGTGCGCAGGATGGCGACAGCAACGCCGAGTGCCAGGCCGATAAGGCCGCCCAGCGCCAGATTCAGCGGAACGTTCGGGCTGATCGGGGCAGTCGTCGGGAGTGCCGGGCGAATCACCGACAGGCGCACGGGGCTCGCGCTGACGCTTGCCGTCGTCTCGATCTCTTCCACGGCATCCGACAGGCTCGCCGCCGTGGCATTCGCGATGTCGGCTGCCAGTTGGGGGTCGGCATCCTGCACCGACACGTTGATGATCGCGGAATTCAGCGGTGACGACACCGAGATCTGCATCGCGAGCTGGCTCGCCGTCGTGTCGAGACCGAGGTCGTCGATGACGGGGTTGAGCACCACCGGAGACGTTGCAACGAGCACGTATGACGGCACCCGGTCTAGGGAGAAGTTCGACCCCTGGTTCAGGTCCTGGATGGTTCCCGACCCGGCCTGAGTAGAGACGAAGACAGAACTCTCGGCCTCATAGAGAGGTGTGCGCGTCAGGGAATACGCGGCAGCGGCCCCGATACCGACAAGCGTCAGCGCAAGAATGATGAGCCAGTTCTTGCGCAGGATGTGCAGGTAGTCGCGGAGCTCCATGGTGCCTCTCGGTTGGGGATCCTCGCACTATCCTCACATACCCGGTATTTCGCGCTGGTATCCGGTTGGTGTCCGGCAGGGGCTGAGGGGCGTTTCGACTCGCTTCGCTCGCTCAATGAGGGGGGATCATAGGAAGCTGACGGATACCGCGGAGGGCGGCATCCGCGATCGCGACCGCATCCGTGCCGCAGCGCGTGATGTTCGCGCGGGCGGCCGCGAATGCAGGGAGCACTCCGGTGCGGAGCGCTGCGACGATCTCGGCGGCGTGGACGCGGAACCGGTGCCTACTGGTTGCTGAACGCGGCGTCGAACGACTGCTCGGGAAGCTGCCACAGCAGCGAGCGCACGTACGTCACGGCCTCGGCGGCGCCGTGGAGCCGGTCCATGCCGGCATCCTCCCACTCGATCGAGATCGGACCGGCATAGCCGATGGCCGCGAGCGCCCGGAAGGCATCCTCCCAGGGCACATCGCCCCGCCCCGTCGAGACGAAGTCCCACGGTCGGCGTGGGTCGCCCCAGGGGAGGTGCGAGCCCAATGTGCCGCCGCGACCGTTCGTCGCGCGCACTCGCGTGTCCTTGCAGTCCACGTGGTAGATCCGGTCCTTGAAATCCCAGATGAACCCGACCGGGTCGACCCGCTGCCACATCATGTGGCTGGGATCCCAGTTGAACCCGAACGCGGGGCGGTGATCGATCGCCTCGAGGGTTCGCACGCTCGTCCAGTAGTCGTAGGCGATCTCGCTCGGATGCACCTCGTGCGCAAATCGCACACCCTCGGCGTCGAAGACGTCCAGGATCGGGTTCCAGCGGCGGGCGAAGTCCTCGTAACCAGCGTCGATCACCGTGGCATCCACCGGCGGGAACATCGCGACATACTGCCAGATCGACGAGCCGGTGAAACCCACCACCGTGTCGGCGCCGAGGCCCCGCGCCACCCGGGCGGCCCGCTTCATGTCGTCGGCGGCGCGCTGACGCACCCCCTCAGGGTCACCGTCGCCCCACACGTAGTCGCGCACGATCGCCTGGTGACGGAAGTCGATGGGGGAGTCGCACACCGCCTGGCCGGCGAGGTGGTTCGAGATCGCGAACACTTTCAGCCCGTACCGGTCGAGCACCTCGAGGCGCGAGCGCAGATACGCAGGGTCCTCGTCGGCGCGACGCAGATCGAGGTGGTCACCCGACGCGGCGATCTCGAGCCCGTCATAGCCCCACTCCGCCGCAAGCCTTGCGACCTCGTCGAAGGGAAGATCAGCCCACTGGCCCGTGAACAGGGTGACCGGATGCCGCGCCTCGTGCGTCGATGTCATGCTGCGTTCGCCTCCCGATGAGCGGAGTCGGTGGCATGAGCCCAATCGCCCGACTCCGACGATTCGATCACGGCTTCGGTGAGACGCGCCGCGCGCACCCCGTCGGCAAACGACGGCAGCCCCTCAACGTTCTCACCACGGATCGTGCGGTGCACATCGGCGAGAAACAGCCCGAAGCAGTCAAGGTACCCCTGCGGATGGCCCGAGGGAACCAGCAGATACGGATCCAGTCCGCGGGCATCCGCCGACGTCTCGTCACCCTTCGGAACGATCGTGACCTGCTCACGCGCGCCGATCCACAGATCGTTCGGGTTCTCTTGATCGAACGCGTACGACTGCGTCTCCCCGTCGATCGACAGCCACAGTCGGTTCTTGCGACCCGGCGTGGCCTGCGAGACCACCAGCGACCCGGATGCGCCGCGATCGGTCTCGAACAGCATCGTCACGCCATCCTCGGTGTGTACCGGGACCTCGCCCTCGGCCGAGATCCGCGAATCGTGCAGCCGCGAGCGGGTTGCGATCAGCCGCACGATGCGGTGTCCGCTGACGAACTCGAACAGGTCGCACCAGTGCACACCAATGTCGGCGAACGCGCGCGACGCACCATCGGTCAGACGCCAGTTCGTGCTCGAGCGGTCCGACATCCAGTCCTGCAGGTAGTGACCGTGCGCCAGCCAGATCCGCTCGTCACCCGCTGCGATCCGCGAACGGGCTTCTCGCACGGTCGGGTAGAAACGGTAGACGAAGGGCACGGCGTGCACGACGCCGGCTGCGTTCGCGGCATCCTGCAGGCGCTGCGCATCAACCGGCGACAACGCCAGCGGCTTCTCGCAGATCACATGCTTGCCCGCCGCGATCGCCGCCTCGGCATACTGCACGTGGAAGGCGTTCGGGGTGCACACGTGCACGAGATCGACGTCGGGGTCGTCAATGAGTTCTTGGGGGTCAGGACCCGCCGCACGCCCTCGGCCTGGGCGGTAGCCCGTGTCCGGTCCTGATCGCGTCCCGCGAACGCGACGACCGTGCCGCCGGCCGACCGCACGGCTCGCGCGTGCGCGCGACCCATGAACCCGGTTCCGATGATCCCGCTGCGAATCGGCTCCATCGCGCTACTTCTTTCTCGAGAGGGCGACGGCCGCGATGATGATCGCGCCACGAACCACCTGCTGCTGGGCCACATCGAGCCCCGCAAGGATCAGGCCGTTATTGACCAGGCCCATGAACAGGGAACCGAACAGGGTGCCGATGATCGCCCCGCGACCGCCGAACAGGCTCGTCCCGCCGAGGATCACCGCGGCGATCACCGTGAGCTCATCGCCCTGGCCCCACTGGAAACGGCCCGACTCGAGGCGCCCCGCATACAGCATCCCCGCGAACGCGGCGACGATGCCCGACACGAGCAGCACCGTGAACTTGATGCGCGCGGTGTTGATGCCGGTGAAGCGCGCCGCGGTCGGGTTACCGCCCGTCGCGAGCACCTTCCGACCGTAGCGCGAGCGGTTCATGATGACCCAGCCCACCGCGACGATCACGGCCGTCCACACCAGCAGACCCGGCACCGGACCGAAGTCACCGCCGCCGAAGATCATGACGTACACGTCGTCGGTGATCGGTTGCGGGGCCGAGCCCGTGATCCACTGCGCGATACCCGCCGCCAACCCGAGCATGCCCAGGGTCACCAGGAATGAGGGGATGTTCAGCAGCGCGACCAGGCCGCCGTTGACGGCGCCGATGATCGCGCCCGAGGCGAGCCCCGCCAGGATGCCGGGCACCAGCCCGAAGTTGCTCACAGTGATCGCCGTCACCACCGAACTCAAGCCCGCGATCGAGCCGACGCTCAGGTCGATCTCGGCGGCAGCGATGACGAACGTCATCGCGATCGCCATGATCGAGATCGTCGCCGTCTGCCGCGCGATGTTGAGCAGGTTGTTGCCTGACAAGAAACCGTCGTTGCCGAGCATGACGGCGAAGAGGATGAACACCACGACGAACGCGATGTAGATGATGTTGCTGCGCCAGTCCATGCGGGCGGTCAGACGCCGCCACATCGAAGTGTTCTCGGCGGTCACAGAGGTGCTCATGCGGCCTCTCCTTGGATGATGAGTTGGAGTTGTTCTTCGCTGTTGATCTGCGAGCGAGTGAGTTCGCGATCCGTGCGCCCGTCGCGCAGGACGACGACACGGTCGGCGACGGCCAGCAGCTCGGGAAGCTCGGAAGAGATGAACAGCACGGCGTTGCCCTGCGAGGCGTAGTCCCGCACGATGTCGAGGATCTCGGTCTTGGTGCCGATGTCGACGCCCGCCGTCGGCTCGTCCATGACGAGCAGCTTCGGATCGGTGTTGATCCACTTCGCGACGACGACCTTCTGTTGATTGCCGCCCGAGAGCAGGTTCACGGGAGCGTACGGGTCGGCTGTCTTGACCGAGAAGCGCTCGACGAGGTCCTGCGTCATGGCGCGCATCCGTGCCGTGCTCACCAGGATTCCCGCCATGAGGCGGTCGAGGACCGGCAGCGTGAGGTTCGCCGAGACCGAATGTTCGAGCACGAGGCCCTGTTCGCGGCGATCCTCGGGGATCAGGGCGATGCCGGCCCGCTGCGCCGCAAGCGCGCTGCGGAAGCTGACCGTCCGCCCGTCGATCCGGATGGTGCCCGAGGACGGTCGATCGATGCCCGCGATGACCCGGGCGAACTCGGTGCGACCGCTGCCCATGAGGCCCGCGAGACCTACGATCTCGCCCGCACGCACCGTCACGTCGACATCCACGAGGCCCGTGTCGCTGGCGACGTGCTCGGCGGCGAGGATCACGCGATCGTCGACGCCGCGCTCGCGCTCACGGTAGACGAGGTCGCTCGCCAGACGCCGGCCGATGATCGCCTCGATGATCTGCGCCACCTCGACGTCGGCCACGCGGTCGCTGAGGACCACCCGCCCATCGCGCAGCACCGTGATGCGCTGGGCGACGCGGCGGATCTCGTCCATGCGGTGCGAGATGTAGACGATCGCGATCCCACGAGCCGTCAACCGTTCGATGAGCGCGAACAAGCGCTCCACCTCGTGGCTGGCCAGGCTTGCGGTCGGCTCGTCCATCACGAGCACGGTGGCGTTCTTGGCCACTGCTTTCGCGATCTCGACCAGCTGCCAGTACGCGGTGCCGAGAGTCTCGACACGGGCCGCCGGGTCGATGCTCACGCCCAGGTCGGCGAAGATCCGCGCGGCCTCGCGCTCGGCGGCGCGGTCGTCGATGAGGCCCAGCTTGGAGCGCAGCTCCCGGTTCAAGAAGATGTTCTGCGCGACCGTCATCGACGGCACGAGACTGAACTCCTGGAACACCATGCCGATCCCGACCCTCTCGGCATCCGCGGGGTTGCGGATCTTCACAGGCTCGCCGTTGACCTCGATCTCTCCGGAGGTGATCGGATGCACGCCCTGCAGCACCTTCATGAGGGTCGACTTGCCCGCACCGTTCTCGCCGGCCAGAGCGTGAACCTCACCCGCATGGATGTCGAGATCGACCTCCTTGAGCACCTCGACGGGCCCGAAGCTCTTGACGATGCGGCGCATCCGCACCGCGGGTGCGGACGAATCAGACATCGCCGCCGTCGCGCGTAGGAATCTTCACCCATTCGCCCGACTGGCCCGACTCGAGGATCGCGTCGTCGACCAATGCTGCGGCGTAGCCGTCGGCGAAGTCGGGACGCACCCGGCTGCCGTCGACGATCGCCTTGATGACGTCGTGGGCTTCGATGATCTTCGTCTCGCCGTACCCGATGCCCAGCGCGGGGATGGGCCACAGGGCCTCGCCGTAGGGCGTGTTCGGTCCCGTGTAGACGGTGCGGAAGCCGCGGCGGTCGGCAGGGTCGCTCTTGAACGCGACCTGCAGCTCGTCACGGTTCTCGTAGTTGAAGAAGATCGAACCCTCGGTGCCGTGGATCTCGAAGGTGATGAAGTTGTTCCGACCCCACGCGTTGCGCGTGGCCTCGATCGAACCCACGGCACCGTTGTGGAAGCGCACCAGTGAGATGGCCTCGTCGTCGACATCCACCGCACCGCGGGGTCCGTCGGACTTCGACGCACCGCCGAGGGCGTCGAAACCGCTGGTCTGCAGCGGGCGCTCGGTGATGTAGGTCGAGGTGATCGAGTTCACCGCGGAGATCTCGCCGACGAGGTACCGGGCGATGTCCACGACGTGGCTGCCGATGTCGCCGACCGCACCCGATCCGGCGATCTTCTTCTGGAAGCGCCAGCTCAGCGGCGAGTCGGGGTCGGCGCTCCAGTCCTGCAGGTACGTGCCACGGAAGTTCAGGATGCGACCGATCGCGCCCTCGTCGATGTACTTCTTGGCCAGCGCGACAGCCGGGGTGCGACGGTAGTTGAAGGCGACGGCGCTGACGACACCGGCGCGCTCAACCGCTTCGAGCATCTGCAGCGCCTCAGCGGAAGTGGGCGCGAGGGGCTTCTCGCAGATCACGTGCTTGCCCGCCTCGGCGGCGGCGATCGCGATCTCGGCGTGCAGGTTGTTGGGGGTCGCGATGTCGACGAGGTCGACCTCGGGGTCGTTGATCACGGCCTCCCACGAACTGGACGACGAGTTCCAGCCGTAGCGGTCCGCGGCGGTGCGCGCCAGGTCCTCGGTGGCATCGACGACGACGTGCTTGACGGGGCGTGCCGGGGCCGGCCAGAAGAACATGGGCATGGCTGAGTACGCGAGCGAGTGGGCCTTGCCCATGAACCCGCCGCCGATCATGGCGATCTTGATGTCTTGCATGTCGTCTCCGATGTCAGGGGGTCAGTGAGAGGAAGAAGGAGGGTGGGGGTGGACGCGGGCAGCATCCACCCCCGGAAGGGATTGGGTCAGTCGACGTATGCGTCGGTGACCGAAGCCGGCGGAGCCGAGTGGTACACGAGCTCCCACGCCTCGAGGACGTTCGCGTGGTCGACCGGCAGCGAGCTCAGTGCGACGTACGGCGGCACCTCGATGCCAAGGATCGACAGGGCTGCCAGACCCGCCTCAGCGACGCCCTGGTCGTAGGGCAACTGGGCGCCCAGGCCGACGATCATCTCGTTTTCGGCGAGAGCGATCGCTACGTTGGTCCCGAGGTCCTCGGTCGCGATCTTGATGTCGGTGCGGCCGTTTTCGCGAGCGGCAGCCATGACACCCTCGGCGGGGACGTCCCAGACGGCCCAGATGCCGTCGAGGTCGGCGTGCTTGGTGAGCATCGCCGTGGTCGCCGCCTGCGCATCACCGGCGAAGTCGGGACCGGCGATGCCCTGCTCCTCAACGATCTCGATGTCGGGGAACTGCTCGGTGATCGTGTCGACGAAGCCGTCGTAGCGCTGCTGGGTCACGAAGAAGTCCGCCTCGTGGTAGATCGCGCCGATCTTGCCCTGGCCGCCCAGTGCGCGCGCCAGCAGGTAGGCGGAGGTCACGCCGTTGCCGTAGTTGTCGGCCGACACCATCGAGACGTAGTCGACGCCGGGGGTGAAGCCCTCGGGGACGTTGTCCATGAAGACGAGCTTGACGCCCTGCTCCGCGGCCTTGCGGTATGCGCTCGCGGTCGCGACCGTGTCGGTCGGGATCGAGACGATGATGTCGGGGTTCTGGGCCAGAACGGTCTCGATGTCGGACACCTGCTTGGCCGGGTCGAACCCGGCATCCGTGGTGGCGATGACCTCGATGCCGAGGCGCTCGAACTCCGCGTTCAGGCCCGCGATCTGGGCGTTGGCCCAGTCGTTGCCGCCGTAGTGCATGACAATGGCCGCGGTGAGCCCCATCTCGGCGACCTGGGCCGCCTGCTCGTCGGTGACGACAGCCTCGGACGCCGGTGCCGGCTCCTCGCCGTTGGGGCCGGTGCTCAGCACCTGGCCCGTGATCTCCTGCAGCGCGGCATCGATCTCTGCGGCGATCGCAGGATCGACGTCCGAGCCCGAGTCCCCGCCGCCGGCCGGCGTGCATCCGGCGAAGGCGAGGACGCCCACGACGGCCATGGCCGCCACGAGTGACTTCTTGATGTGCATGGTCACGTGCTCCCTTGCGTGTGATTGAGGGACGAATGGTGCTTCGTCCCCTCCTCCGGAACCGCCTTGGCTCCGGAATCCGTCTCGTCCCTCGCGTTCCGAGACGTCCCCGACCCGACGGATCAGGAAACGAGCCCCTCGGAGGAGAGGAACTCGAAGCTTCGCTTCGCGGCCGCGCTCGCGTCGCCGGCGTAGCCGTCGAGCTCGACCGTGATCCAGTCGTCATACCCGGCATCCACGACCGCCCGGATGATCGCGCTCATCGGCAGGTCGCCCTCGCCGAGGGGCATGAAGCCGCCCGCCTCGGCGTCGAGGTCTTTTAGGTGGACGTTGACGAGGCGGTCGGCATAGCGCTGGATGACCGCAACGGCATCGCCGCCCCCTCCTGCGATGTGCGCGACGTCGGCGCACAGCCCGATCGAGCTCGCCGCGAACAGCGCATCGATCTGATCGGGACTCTCGGCGATGCTGCCCAGGTGCGGGTGGTAGCTGGGGATGAGCCCGGCATCCTCGGCCCGGCGAGCGACCTCGTCGAGCAGCGAGGCCATGATCTCGTAGTCGGCCTCCTGGCGGCCGGTGTGACGGATCGCGCCGCCGCCGAGCACGAAGTGCCGGGCGCCCAGCGACGAGGCGAGCGCGATCGAACGCGTGAACCGCGCCAACTCGTCGGCGTGCGCGTCGCGGTAGATGAAGTGCCCGCCCGAGTACACGCCTACGGGGGTGAGCCCGCGGTCGGCCGCAGCCGCGCGAAGCGTCTGCATGTCGTCCTCGAAGGGGAGCAGGTTGCCGTCGAACAGTTCGAAGCCGGCGAAACCGGCGGCAGCCGCCGCGTCGAGACCCACCGTCACATCGCCCGGAGTCACATAGAAACCGGACCCGATGTCGGTCACGGCGCCGGGAGTGCCGACCACACCGCCCCAGGCATTCATCTCGAACGCGAGCTTCATGGCTGTCTACCTCCTCGTAGGGGATCGTCGCAGCGACGCTAGCACTTATGACTTTTTCAAGTCAATAGTAGAAACCGTAGAAGCTATAAGGTTCCGCACTTTGACCTTCTCAAGACGTAATGACATGATTTCTGCATTCTCTGATGCGGCATCGAAGAGACAAGGGAGCGGAGATGGGTACGGTCGGGGCCGGCGACCTCTTTCGGATCCTCCGCGATGGGAGCCCCCGCACCCGGGGGGAGCTCGTCGACGAGACGGGACTCGCGCGCACGAGCGTCGTTGTCCGTCTCGCGGCGCTGCAGGAGATCGGCCTGGTCTCATCGCTCGGAAACGCAGCGTCGTCAGGCGGAAGACCCGCGTCCCGCGTCGCGTTCGACGCATCGGCGCGCACGGTCGTCGCGGTCGACCTCGGCGCTACCCATGGTGTCGTCGGAATCACCGATCTTCGCGGGGAGGTGCGCATCACCGAGCGCCGCGAGCTCGATATCGCCGCTGGCCCCCAGGCCACGCTCGACTGGGTGATCGAGGCTGCCCAACGACTGCTCGCCGATCTCGATGTCGACCCGAGCACGGTACTCGGCGTCGGGATCGGGGTGCCGGGTCCGGTGCAGCACTCGACAGGCAGGCCGATCCGTCCGCCCATCATGCCGGGGTGGGATGGATTCGACATCCCGGCATTCGTTCGGGAGCGGATCGATGTGCCGACGTTCGTGGACAACGACGTGAACGTCCTCGCGATCGGTGAACGGGCGACATCCTGGCCCGACGTTGACGACCTGCTGTTCATCAAGGTGTCCACGGGCATCGGAGCGGGCGTGATCTCGGGTGGCAGTCTGCAGCGTGGAGCGCAGGGATCGGCGGGAGACATCGGTCACGTGCAGGTTCCGCACTACTCGCTGGACGAACGTGATCTTGAAGCGATCGCCAGCGCCCCCGCGATCGCGCAGGAGCTTTCAGCTGCCTCCGGCGAGAGGGTGCCGCCGGGCGCCGTCGCGGAGCGCATCCGGATCGGGGACCCCGTCGCCATCGCCGCGGCCCGAGACGCGGGGCGAGCCATCGGGGAGGTCGCGGCCATGTGTGTGAGCCTGCTCAACCCCTCGACGGTCGTCGTCGGCGGTCGCCTCGGCGTGCTCGTGCAAGAGATCATCGCCGGCGTGCGGGAAGTCGTGTACAAGCGGTCTATCCCCCTGGCCACCCAATACCTGAACATTGTGCCGGCTCGCGGCGGCATCGATGCCGGCGTCCGCGGAGCAGCGCTCATGGTCATCGACGAACTCCTCTCACCCGAAGCCATCGACCGAATGGTTGCCGACCTCGTCGGGCGTTCGTCGTCCGGGCAACGGGAGTCATCGAAGTCGCGGTAACGATCCGGGCCAGTGCCGCCCGGACGACGCGTCGTCCGGGGTTCAGTCGTCCTGGAGCCGGATCGTCGCGGACGGGCACAGCTCTTCGGTCTCCCGCGCGGCGGCCCATTCGGACTTCGGGGGATCTCGTCGAGAACGCTGACGAATCCGCCGTCCTCGTCGCGGTTCGCGAACACGCTCGGCGCCAGACGCCCACAGGTGCCGGACGCGCTGCACGTGGTCGGGTTGATCATGACCTTCATGGGCTCTCCTGGGTGTGGCGCGGCTCAGCCTCGGTACTGCCGGACGAGGGGGTGTACGGGTCGCGATTCTTGAGCCCGACCTGGTTGAGGTAGGCGATGATCGTTCGGAACGCCTCACCGAGGGTTGTCTCTGTGTAAGGGATGCCGTGCTCGGCGCAGTGCGCTCGCACCAGTTTCTGCAGGGCGGGAAGGTTCGGACGCGGCGCCCGAGGGAAGACGTGATGCTCGATCTGGTACTCGAGGCCTCCACATAGCGATCACCACCCACTGCCGTCTCCCATCCGATCTCGCCGGGCCGCTGATCGCGACAGTATGAGGTCGGTCGGCCTCGCCCCGAGGGCCCTGCGTGAAGCGCGTTCGCTCGCTACCGCCCGCGGGTCCGGGATGGGGAGTCACGTCACAGCAGCGCTGATTCCGCTGCCATCTTTTCGACAGCGGGAAGGAGCGGCGTGTGCGCCAGCGGCAAGGCGTCGCAATGCACCGCTCAGATCGCAGCGGCGATGTCGGTCTGCGCGAAGTCGTCGCCCTTGAAGAGCAGTGCAGCGCCCAGGCTGCGGGCGAGCGCATACGAGTAGCAGTCACCCATGTTCAGTGATGCTGCGTGACGACCCTTACCGAATCGGCGCCACGCTGCGGTTGCGATCGACGCTTGAGCGGCGTCGAAGGGCGCGACCGTGACGCGAGCGCGAGAGATGAGGGCCTCGAGATCCTGCGTAGCCGCCGGTCCCTGACGCGCATCGGCCACGATCGTCGCTTCCACGAGCGTCGCAGCGCTCACGTGAAGGTCGCCAACGTTCTCGGCGATCACGCGGGCGAAACGCGACGCATCCGCTTCGCCAAGGACGATGGCCATCAACGCTGACGTGTCGAGGGCGATCGTCATCGGGGCAGGCCGTGCTCGTCGTAGCCGATGATCTCGTCGGCCGACCGCGCATCCAGGGTCGCCCGATCGCGCCCTCGGGAGATGATCGCCTCGAGGTCACTCTGCACATCGGGCGCCGTGGCCTGTGCCCTGACACGGTCGAGGCGCTCGGCGAATGCCCTCCGCGCGGCAACCGTGATGCTCTCGCCCGTTGCGTCAGCGAGAGCCCGCACCAGGCGATCCGCTTCGGGGTCTTTGATATTGAGAGCCATGGTGGAAGCCTACCTCTTAAGGAAGAAAGGAATAACAATAGGAAGAAACATGCTCCTGCTACAGTATGAGCATGAAGACCGAGCGGCTCCAGGTGCTGATCGACACCGAGCAGCGTGAACGGCTTGAGCGGGTCGCCGCTCGCCGTGGCGTGTCGGTTGCCTCCCTCGTACGTCGAGCGATCGATGTCGCTTACCCCTCGGGCCTCGAACAGAAGGCCGCGATTGCTGCCGGCATCCTTGCTGCCGCGCCCATGGACGTTCCTGATCCCGACGATCTGCGCGCCGAACTCGACCTCATCCGGGGCCGCGCGTGATCCTGCTCGACACGACGGTGCTCGTCTACGCGGTCGGGTCCGAGCATGCACTGCGCGAGCCATGCCGGGCACTGATCTCGGCGATTGGTGACGGGCGGATTGCGGCGACCACCACCGTCGAGGTGCTGCAGGAGTTCACCCACGTCCGCGCGCGGCGGCGCGGGCGAGACGACGCCGCGGTGCTTACCTCCCAGTTCGCGGCGCTGCTGTCTCCGCTCGTCACGGTCGACGCCGTCGACCTTGCGGCCGGGCTAGACCTTTACCGTGCGCACGATGCGCTCCGGGCGACCGACGCCGTACTCGCGTCGGTCGCGATGCGTCGTGACGGCATGGAGGGGCTGGTGTCTGCCGATGGCGCGTTCGCCAGTGTCCGCGGGCTCACGCACCACGACCCGGCATCGGCTGGGTTCCTCGCCGCGCTCGGCATCGGCTGAGAGATCCGCAAGGCTCGACGTTTGCTGCCGTTCCTCCCCAGGGCCGGCAGCGAACCTGACTTGCGCACGGGGGCAGATCGTGCAGCCCGAGTGCTCTTGCGCGCGTACGGTTCTGGATATGCGCATTGATCCGGCGCACACTGGAGAACATGGAGGTCGTCGTGGGGATGGACACACTCGCCGTGCTCGTTGCGCTCGCTGTGGGCATCGTCGGGCTGGCGACGACCGTGACGGCGTCTGCGCGACGCACTCGCGGCGAGCTGAAGGCCGAGTTCGCGACGGAGATCTCTCGCCTCGACGACCGACTTTCGCAGCTTGACGACCGGGTGTCTCGGCTTGACGACCGGGTGTCTCGGCTTGATGACCGCGTCTACGCACTCGCGGCAGGCCTCGCGCCCCGCCTCGCGCCCGCCCGCGAGGCTCCGCGCGACGAGTAGACCGCAAGGTCAGATCAATCGTCGGAGTGGTACCGTTTTATGTACCACTCATCCGGAGGTGTCCCTGTGTCCGCCATCACCGCGACCGAAGCGCGAAAGAGCCTGTTCGGACTCATCCAGCAGGTCAACGATGATCACACGACGGTGGAGGTCGTCTCCCGCCGGGGCAACGCCGTGATCATGTCCAAGGACGATTACGACGCTCTCACTGAAACCGCGTATCTTCTTCGAAATCCCGCTAACGCCGAGCGGCTGCTCGAGGCGGTCGAGCGCGCGCGTCGCGGCGAATTCGAGCAGCACGACCTCGTCGATCCGTGACACGCGCGCTTGTCTTCGACCCGAACGGGTGGGAAGACTACTTGTACTGGCAGACGCAGGATCGCAAGACGCTGAAGCGGATCAACACGCTCATCGCCGCAGTCCTTCGCGATCCGTTCGACGGCGTCGGCAAACCCGAGCAGCTCCGCCACGTGCTGTCGGGCTCCTGGTCTCGGCGGATCGACGAGAAGAATCGACTTGTCTATTACGTCACCGACGACCACATCGTGATCCTCCAAGCACGAGACCATTACTGACGTCACCGCTCGGATCACGCGTCAGAGGGTGGGGGCACGTTCCCACAGAGACGAGACCGGCAGGCCCCCCAGCCGGTCGCCGAACGCAGCGCTCTGCTGAGCCGTGCCGAGCACGTAGCTAGCTCAACTCGTCGTTTCGCGACACATAACTCGTGGATTTGCGGCCTATACCTCGCGGATTCGCGGCATCTCGCTGTGTCGAGGCCGGTAGCGTGATCTCCGATGAATGACGAGGAAGTGCGGCGCCGCTTCGCCGAGATCGCCGGCGGGATGACGATCGCCGACCTTCGAGGCGTCATGGAGCAGATCAGGCGTGCCCGTGTCGCCGACTACCTAGAGCGAGGTCGGCCAGAGCTGCGGCATCCGCCGCGCCCCGACACCGTGTGCTTCCGCGTGCGTGCCGACCTCGTTGGGGCGAAACCGCCGGTCTGGCGGCGCCTCGACCTGCGATCGTCGATGACCCTCGACGTCCTGCACGAGGTGCTGCAGGCCGCGTTCGGGTGGACCGATTCGCATCTTCATCGCTTCTCGATTGGGGGCGACGGGTGGGATCGCAACGCGCAGCTGTTCCTGTGCCCCTACGACGTCGACGAAGGCGAAGACGAGGGCGTTCCCGCGTCGGAGGTGCGGCTCGATGAGGTCGTCGCCGAATCCGGTGACACCCTGCACTACCTCTACGACTACGGCGACAACTGGCAGGTCGTGCTGCGGGTCGAGGATGTGCGTGGCATGGGCGAACCCGTGCCGCTGGCGGTGTGCGTCGACGGACGCCGGGCAGCCCCGCCCGAAGACAGCCGCGGCCTCGGAGGCGCAGAGCTGCTCGAGATCCAGGGTGATCCCGCCTGGTTCGACCCCAGCGAGGTCAACGAGGCGCTGGCGGATCTGCGGTTTGCGCTGCGGGAGGCGGGAGTCGCGGCATCCGTGATCTCTGTCATCGACCGGCTGCGGTACCTGCCCGGCGGTGATCGCGTCGAAGAAGTCGCGCGGACACTCGTCGATCCGCCGACCGATATCGCGGACGGGGAGGTGGATGCCGCGCTGCAGGCCTGGACGTGGTTCCTGCGTCGGGCGGGAGGCGAGGGGATCGAGCTGACTGCCGCCGGCTATCTGCGCCCGGCCGACGTCGTCGAGGCCAGCGTCGTCGTGCCAGCGATGGGGGCGTGGATCGGCGCACACAACCGCGAGGCGCAGAGCGGGCCGCTGCTGCACTTTCGTGAGGCGCTCGTGCGCGACGGGTTCTTGCGCAAGTCCAGAGGAAGACTTCTCGTGACGCGCCAAGGCCGCGCCGGGGTGCGGGAGGCGCAGAAGATCTGGGATGCCTTGATCACCCGATTCGGGGGAGTTGTTGACGGGACACACGCCATGCGCGGGCGCCACGGCGCGCTCAGTGCGGATTACAGCCGCGATGCGACGATCTGCCTCTTGCTCATGGTCGCGGGCGGAGGGCGCTTCAATGCCCGGGTGCTCGAGGGTCGCCGTGAGGTCGGGAGAGAGCGGACACTCCGCCTGGACGATGTCGCGGCGTGGCTCACGGCGCTCGGATGGCGTCGCGGCGATGGGCCGGTCGAGGCATCCGAGCTGTACGAAGAGGGTGTGCGAACCGTGCTCGAGAACCTCTGGGACGGGCCCCGGGAACGCGCCGATCGCGGCGAGATGAGCGACGTCGCGCGGCAGTTCGCGCGTGAGGTGCTCAGGCGTGGTTCGGCATCGTTGGTCTAGCCGCGACCGCGACCACGTCAGGTGATACCTCTCGCGACGAGTGATCCGCCTCGATCCGCCTCCCCATTCGTGCGAACGGCGCGGGTCTCCACGCCCATAAGGAAACGTGCGCGCTGAGGCCCACGAGGTGGCAGGCTTGCCGCATCCGTCGCACAATGAAGGGGTGATCTCGCTCGTGGACCCACAGAACTGGCTCTACATCGCCGCGCTCACGACCGTCATGCTGGGAGGCACGACGGTGATCGTCACACTCACCAATCGCACGACGACTGCCGCGATCCACGGGTTGCGGGGCGAGCTCTCTGGGCGGATCGACGCACTGGGCGGTGAGGTCAACGGGCGAATCGACGCGCTGAGCGGGCGTATCGACGGGCTGCAGGGGGAGATGAATGCGCGGTTCGCGGCGGTCGACGTGCGCTTCAGCGCGCTCGAGCACCGGATCGACAACCTCGACCGCGACGTGTCGGCTCTCATCAAGCGCGCGCTGGACTCCTAGACTCGCGACACGCTGGCGTACGGCATCCGCTGTGCTGCACGCAGGACGATGAGGAGCGGTTCCTCCACAGCGCGCCGAAGAACTCGGCTGCCGTTGGACCGGCGTCGACCGAGTGCGAGATGTCGGCGGCGGCTGCAACGATGGTTTCGTGGACTACTGGCATGAGGTTGCCCAATCTCTCGGGGGCGCGAACTACGACCGCGCATGGGCGCTGAACGCGGCAGGGCGGGTCACGATCGTCGACCTGGATGCCGACAACACGCGCACGTCGGTCGATGCCGTCGTGCGCGATCGCGGCCACGGGGGCGATGACGTCATGGTGGTCTCGGTCGTCATCGAGCCTGCGCGCGGGTCGATGAGCGCCTACTGCAGTTGCGAGCATGCCCCGCACTGCGCGCACGTCGCTGCCGTGCTGCTCGCCGTCTCGGATGCCGGGACGGACTCGGGCGCGAGAGGGCCGAAAGGCCAGTCATTCCCGCCGCGAGACAGCACTCCACCGTGGCAACGCTCGCTCGATGGGCTGCTGCCGGCATCCGATGCAGCCGCCGTGGAACTGTGCCTGTTCATCACCCTGCAGACACCGCGCGCGACGCGCTGGAGCAGGGTCCCGCAGCAGCCGAGGCTCGCGGCCCGGCCCGGGATGCGCGGCGCGCGAGGCGCATGGATCAAGGGCAAGGCCCGCTGGGGGCACCTCGACGGGCTGCAGGCGGATCCCGCGGCGCTCGCGCTGCTGATCGAACTCGACGTTCTCGACCCTGCCGCGAACTCGTGGGGCTACACCTATCGCGACGACGAATGGATGCAGCTCGACCGGCTGCCCTCGCGAACGCTCTGGTCGCTGTTGACCGATCTCGAGGCGGCGGGGGTCGCGCTCGTCTCACCGGGCAAGGCGCAGCATCCGGTGCGGCTCGACGGGGAGCCGCTGACCCCGCGGATCTCGGTCACCGAGAACCGCAAGCGACTCGCGGTGCGCGGCGAGCTGGTGCCGGTGCGAGACGACGAGGATGCCGATGCCGGGGACGCCGACGCCGGCGCCGACGGGGAAAGTGAAGCGTCGGAGCCGCTCGTGACCGTCGGTAATCCTCCGATCGCCGTGGGTCGGGTCACCGCAGCCGGCACCGCCGAAGAACGCATCGTGCTGCACCCCCTCGATCCGCCGCTCACCGGGCCGATGCGCGACCTGATCGCCGCCGACAAGCCCATCTCGGTCGACACGGCGAGCAGGGAGCGCTTCGAGAGCGACTATCTGCCACGGCTGCAGGCGATCGCGCCGGTCGTATCGCCCGATGCCAGCTACACGGTGCCGGCACCGCCGAGCACCGTGCTCGAAGTGCGCGTCGACCACGGCGACGGGCTTGCCCACCTCACCTGGCGATGGGACCGGCTCGGCGGCAGCATCCGTCCCGACCGGGATCGCGAGGCCGGCATCCTCGATTCCGTTCGCAGCACTGCAGGTGCTCACGCCTCCATCGTCCTGCCGGGGGAGCGGCCGGATGCTGCGATGGTGCCGCCCGACCAAACCCTGCGCGGCGCGGCTGCTGTGCTTTTCGTCGCCGAAGTGCTGCCCGGCCTGCGCTCGCTCGAGACCGTGCGGGTCGTCGAAGACGTCGAGGCCCCCAGCTTCCGTGCCGCATCCCAGGCGCCGGATGTCTCGGTCACCGCCCAGCCCGGAACCAACGACTGGTTCGACCTGAGCGTGCAGGTGCGCATCGAGGGTGAGGACGTCGACTTCGCTGCCCTGTTCCGGGCACTCAGCGAGAACGAGCCGATCCTCGTCCTGCCGAGCGGCACCTACTTCTCGCTCGATACGCCCGAGCTGCAGCGCCTGCGCGAGATCATCGCCGAAGCCAGTGCCCTCTCGGACCGCCCCGTCACCTCGGTGCAGGTCAGTCGCTACCAAGCCGACCTCTGGGAAGAGCTCGTCGAGCTGGGCGTCGTCGCGCGCCAGGAGATCGAATGGTGGATGCGGGTGCGTGGGCTCAGCGACCACGATCAGCTCACCCCCATTGATGCGCCACCGACGCTGCGCGCCGAGCTGCGCGACTACCAGCGCACAGGGTACTCCTGGCTGCACTTCCTGCGCACTCACCAACTCGGCGGGGTGCTCGCCGACGACATGGGCCTGGGTAAGACCCTGCAGACCATCGCGATGATCGAGAAAGCACGACTCGATGCGCTTGAGACGGGCGACCAGCAGCATCCGCCGTTTCTCATCGTCGCCCCCACCAGCGTCGTCGGCAACTGGGCTGCCGAGTGCGCGCGATTCGCGCCCGAGCTGCGCGTCGCTGCGATCAGCGCAATGGGAAACAAGCGCGGCACGGCACTGGCCGACGAGGTCGCCGGGGCGCACGCCGTCGTGACCAGCTACGCGCTGTTCCGTCTCGAGTTCGACGCTTACGCGACCCTGGACTGGCAGGGGCTCATTCTCGACGAGGCTCAACAGATCAAGAACCCGTCGTCGCAGGGCTACAAATGCGCCCGGATGCTGGACGCCCCCTTCACGCTCGTCATCACCGGCACTCCGCTCGAGAACAACCTGCTCGAGCTGTGGGCGCTCGTCTCGCTCGCGTGCCCGGGTTTGCTGGGAGGGCGCCGCAGCTTCACCGAGTACTACCGCACACCCATCGAACGAGAACGCGACAACGAACGGCTGCGGACGCTGCAGCGCCGCATCCGCCCCTTCCTGCTGCGCCGCACCAAAGAGCTTGTCGCATCGGAACTGCCGCCCAAGCAAGAGCAGCAACTTGTGCTCGATCTGCACCCGACCCACCGGCGGCTCTACGACCGCAGGCTCGCGCGTGAGCGCCAGAAGGTGCTCGGTCTGGTCGACGACGTCGACGCGAACCGGTTCCAGATCTTCCGCTCGCTCACCCTGCTTCGCCAACTCTCGCTCTCGCCCGACCTGGTCGACGAAGGCGAAGCGCCCTCGGCGAAGCTCGACGCCCTCATCGAGCTGCTTCGCGAAGCAGCCGCCGAAGGACACCGCGCCCTCGTGCTCAGCCAATTCACCCGCTTCCTCGGCCGCGCGCGGGATGCTGCGACGGATGCCGGGATCGCCTCGCTCTACCTCGACGGCTCAACGACCAACCGCGCTGCCGTCATCGACCAGTTCCGCACTGGCGACGCGCCAGCGTTCTTTGTCTCGCTCAAGGCGGGCGGTGTCGGGCTCAACCTCGTCGAGGCCGATTACGTCATCCTGCTCGACCCGTGGTGGAACCCGGCCGTCGAGGCGCAGGCCATCGACCGCGCCCACCGAATCGGTCAGACCCGGCCCGTCATCGTCTACCGGCTCGTCTCGAAGGGAACCATCGAAGAAAAAGTCATGGCACTCAAGACCACCAAAGCCCAACTGTTCGACCGCGTGCTCGACACCGACGGCGACGCCATCGGCGGCGGGCTCTCTGCCGACGACATCCGCAGCCTCGTCGACTGAACCGCCGATCGGGTGCAGAATCCTGCGTTTGGTAGCGTGAAAGTGCTGCTATCGGTCGCGTAGAGGTGCTGCTGGGGGTCGCCGACCCCGCTCTCGTGTGCTGTCTCGCGGATATACGGCTGTTCGTCATTCAGGCTGGGCGGCGGGCTGCATGACGGGTATGCCGAGAACGGTGAGCGCCTCGGCCTGGCGGTCGTCGTACGTCACGAAGCTGTCGAGATCGTCGCCGAGCTCGACGGCAGATGCCACATGCACGGCATCCATTGACCGCAGTGACAGCGGGTCGAGCGTCGCCGCTCGCTCGAAGGTTGCCGTGCTCAGCTGGAGGAGCACGAGCGAGTCGAGCACTTCTCGCGCCCGCACCATGCGCGAGGGTGCCGCGCGACGGGTCGCGCGCAACAG
Source organism: Microbacterium schleiferi (assembly GCF_015565955.1). NCBI lineage: Bacteria > Bacillati > Actinomycetota > Actinomycetes > Micrococcales > Microbacteriaceae > Microbacterium > Microbacterium schleiferi. The sequence continues at coordinate 525,098 of NZ_CP064760.1, forward strand.
CTCGGTGCGCGCGAGGTCGCTTGATACCGGCATCCGGCCCGGCTCCTTCAGCCAGTCCAGAAGCGCCGCCGACTCCGGCTCGTCAACGACGAGCTTCACGAGCGCCGAAGTGTCGAGATAGACCGCCATCTCAGAAACGCTCGTCGTCGCGCAGCGCGTGCAGCTCCGTCGACAGCGGGTCGCCGGGTGCGGGCGGCATCAGGTCGGCGATTGCGCGACGCGGGGGCCGCGCGCGCCCCGCGGTGATCAGGCGATCGAGCCCCGACTGCGAGATCGGTGAGAGCTGGGCCACACGGCGGCCGCGATCAGTGATCCAGAGAGTCTCTCCGGCGGCCGCGGCAGCCACGACGCTCGACGCGTTCTGCTTCAACGCTCGTATGCCCACCTCATCCATGTGCTTCATTGTAGAACATGGCGGCGAGTCTGCTGGGGCGTTTCGTCTCGCTTTGCTCGCTCAACGAGCGGGGCGGTGAAGGCGTTTCGTCTCGCTTTGCTCGCTCAACGAGCGGGAGTGAGAGGGGCGTTTCGTCTCGCTTCGCCCGCTCACCGAGCGGGGGAGACGGCCGCGCGAATCACCCGAGCTACCTCTTCGACCGCGGGAAGGAGCTGGCTCATCGAGGCCTCGTAGGTGTTCCAGCTGCGGCCCGCCGGGTCGAGGACGTCATCCTCGGACGGGTCGCCCGGAGCGTCGACCGTACCGCGAACCGCGATGATGCGGTCGAGAACGGCGCGGAAGCGGGCCCGGGGGTCGTCGCCGGCATCCGCCCCGGCCTCGTGGAGTTCGGCATCCGTCACGTGCCGCGACAGACGAGCGAACTCGAGGATCGTGAACGCCTTGCGCAGCAGGGTCGGATCCAGCTCGACCACGGCCTTGCGGTGCGCCCGGGTCATCGCCAGCACGAGGTCGCGACCGGTCACGAGCGGCTCCGTGAGGCGCTGCGCACCGTGGGCTTTGATCTCTGCCGCCGGGATGCCGAGCTCGGCCGCAATCTCACAGGCCTGTTCCGTCATCTCTTCACCAGGCCGCGGCTTTGTGCCCGCGCTGCCGACCTCGACCGGAAGATCAGCCAGAAGGAGCCGCAAGTACAACTCCGACAGCGGGGAGCGGACGATGTTGCCGGTGCAGACGGTGAGGATCTCGATCGGCATGAGGCGAGGATACCTGGGTGCGTTTCGACTCGCTTCGCTCGCTCAACGACCGGAGACGAGGGGGAGGCGCGGAATGCCCCGCATCACGGCATCCATCACCGCGACAGCATCGGAGCCGAAATCCGTCATGCCAGCACGGGCAGCCTCGAACGCACCCACCACGCCAGATCTGACTCCTTGGACCACCGAAGATGCCTCGTCGGGGCGAACACCGAACCGTGCTCCGATGTGGATGAGGCTCTCGAGAGAGATCTGGTCGAGCGCGTACTCGCCTTCCACGCTCATCGCGCTCCTGATGCTCGCGGAGCCGTCCCAATATGCGGCGTAGGTCAGCAGATCGTAGAGAGGGGCGAGACGCACGGAGCGACCGTGCAGCATGAGGGAGTAATTCTTCGCGTGAGCATCCGTGCACCCCGCGACGACGTTGAAGACGAACGCGCGAAAGAACGCGGCGCCGGTCGTCTCGCGATCCGCGACGAGTGGCAGGGAGCCGATCAGCTGAGCGATGCTCGCCACGCCCGGCCCGCCGTCGCGCCACTGGTACTTCTTCGACGGCGCGACACTGAGTGCTTGACACATGTCCTCTTGGTGAAGCCGATGCCAGCGACCATCGGCCCAGTGGCGGTCATACCTCTCGCTGATCAGGACGTTCCAGTCACCGATACGGCCGAGCTGGGCGCTGGCGACGGAACACCCGAGTTGCGCTGCCGCGCGCAAGGTGAGCTGCTCTACCACGTCGATACGGCGGAACCTGCCGACGACCGGCTTGAGGATGTGTGTGGTCGGCTGGCTTCCCTCGGGTACTGCCCAGTGGCCATCCGGCATCCGGAACAGCGCGATCTTCGGTTGCGCACCGGCGATGCTGAAGCGCCCAGCGCCCTCACCGACAGCCACGCCGTCGGTGTACTCGGTGACCACCTGATCGAGCATCAGGGCCACCTCTTCGTCGGTGACCGGCCGCGCGCTCTGCTCGGCGAGCGCGTCGCTTGCCAGCTCCCCGGGTGGAAGGATCTGCACCGCGCCCGCCGCATCTGCCCCGATGTGCTCGAGAAGCGCGAACGGATTCGCGGGCGACACCCCGAAGCGGCGTCCGATCGCCCGCAGCGCCTCGTCGTTGTCGGGGAGCAGTCCCTGGAGCCAGGGGAGCACGACTCGCTTTCGGTGTGTCGTCGCGCTCAACGGCATCGCCAGCGACAGGGGAGTCGCATCGTTACGGTCTCGGTAGGCAGCGTCATAGGTGAAGGTGACGTTTCCAGACGCCGACTGGGTGAGAATTCCTGTCGGGATGCCGTCCAGGTAGACCGCCAACTCGGATGCCGTCACCGCAGCACGTGCCCCGTCGTGAGATCCCGCAGCGCGACCTCGTAGCCGAGTGCCTGGAAGAGATCGAAGAGCTTCGCGGACTCGACCGTCGGCTTGCCCGACTCGACATCGGCGACGAAGGATCGTGACAACCGTGCGCGTGTAGCGAGGTCCTGCTGTGTCCAGCCCCGTTGTGCGCGCAGCTCCCGCACAACGGCCGACGCGTCGCGCATTGTCAGCACCCGGAGCTCCCCTCGCTTGGTGGATGTCGCCGTACGGCTCTTTCTGGATATGTCGCCGTACGGCAACATTCTAGGATGTCGCCGTACGGCTGCACAAGGGACGAAGGGGCGTTTCGACTCGCTTCGCTCGCTCGACGAACGGGGTTAGCGGGTGGCGGTGAAGGTGTCGCCGGCCCAGAGCCAGGGCACGCCCTGGCCATCCAGGGTCACGGCGACCGGGGCATCCGTTGGAATGCTCGGGACGCAGGTCGCGGCGTCCGGCTCTGCCACGAGCATGCCGTCGCAGGATGCGGCATCCTCCCGAGCCGTCGTGATCTGGCCATCGCCCGCAACCGTCAGCGCGAGGACGCCCGCCTGGTCCAGGGGTGCCCAGGACGCAGCATCCGTCGTCTGCGATGCCTCTGATCCGCAGATCACCGCCGTCGTGCCGCCACCCGCTCGCGCACCCGCCGGGGTGACGCACGGAGCATCGAGCGCGCCGGCCGGCGTCACGACGACCGCGGGGTTCGCAGGATCCAGATAGGTCGACGACGCGAGGATCTCGTCGTTCGGCTCCCAGAACTCGCCGTCGGTGAAGGTCCGCATGCCCTGGAGCGTGCAGTCCGCGCCCATCAGCGCCACCATCTGCGCCTGATCGGTCGTGTACGGAGACAGCGACAGAATCTGGCCGATTCCGAGATACCGCGGAGTGACGTCCGACCACGTCGCGCCGGCATCGCTCGAGCGCTCCAGCAGCGGCTCGACCGACCCGCACGTGCCCGCCGTCGCGCGCCACAGCACGCCCTCGGATGCCGCGAGGAATCGTTCATCGGCGCCCGTCGCTGCCGCGACCGACACGGTCGGCGTCGGTGTCGGCGCCGCGGTCGGAGTCGTAGCGCCCATCGTCGGCGTCACCCGCGGCGCCTCGGTCGGGGGAGGAGTCTGGGCGCGGTTGATCGCGAGCCAGCTCAGCCCGCCCACCGCGAGGATCAGGACCGCGACGATCACGACAGACACCCACGCGGGCACAGCGCCCCGGGAGCGGCGTCTTGACGTGCTCGAGCGGTAGGCCACGGCGGTCCTCGCGTGTCGGCTGGTGTGCGGCGGGCGGAACAGTATCCGCTCGCGGACGCGATGCGGATAGAAGCGTGTGGTTCTGGCGCCGAACCGGCGAGGTCGTCCCCCGACAGGTACCCTGGCGCCTATGACGGAGTCTAGCGCGGGTACCCTACGTTCGCGGGAACGGAGCTCTTCGCCGAGCTCCACACGGGGCTCAGGCGCGTCCCGAGGTTCGAGTTCGTCCCGGGACTCGAGTTCGTCCCGGGGCTCGTCTCGGGAGTCGGGTCGGCGCGAACGCGCCAGTCACACCTGGCGCTCGGGCGGATCAACCGTCGCCCGCTGGGACTGGGAACTGGTCGGATGGGCCGTGCTGCTGCTCGGCGCCGGCATCCTTCTCTCGACCCTCGCCGACCGGCTCGTGGGCGGCACGCTCGGTTCCGCGCTCTCGCTCGCCGCCCTGTGGGGAGGGATGCTCGCCGCCATCATCCTCGCGTTCGTGCGCTCGCGGCCACGGATGCTGCTGCGCTTCCACCCGTTCGATCTGATCTATGGCCTTGCGCTCGGCATCCTGCTGCGCATCGCGCAGGGCTTTCTCGAGATCGCCGGCACCAGCACGGCCTCCTGGCCGGCGGCCGGGACCCTGGACGGGTCGCTCCCGGCATCCTTCTGGTTCGACGGGGTACTCGCGCCGGTCGTGATCGCGCCCCTGCTCGAGGAGTTCTTCTTCCGTGCTGTGCTGCTCGTCGCGATCTTCACGGCGGTGCGGCGGATGACGGATTCGCGCGTCTGGGCAGGATTTGCGGCCATCGTCGCGACGACGCTGCTGTTCGCCGGCCTGCACCTCGTGTTCGACACCTACACGTGGTGGTCGGTTGTCGCACTCGGCCTGGTCGGACTCGTGTGTGCGGGGCTGGTCGTCGCGACATCCCGCATCTGGGGCGCCGTGCTGACACACATCGTCTTCAACGGCATCCTCGTCGGGATGCTCCTTGTCGGAACGCTGGGCGCGTAGGCCGAATCCCGGTCGCAGCTCCGTTCGCGAACCTCGCGCCGCGCTCGAGCGTGGCATAGCGCACTGCTAGAGCGTGGACGACCTCGAGACCAGGCCCAGGCGCGTCGCTTCGGCAACGGCTTCGTGACGCGAGGTGACGCCCATGCGGCGGTAGAGCGAGCGCACCTGCGACTTCACCGTGTTCACCGACACGTGCAGGCGCCCCGCGATCTGGGCGAGCGACTGGTCGCTCGCAAGCGCCGCGAGAACCTCCCGTTCCCGCGGGGTCAGCGTGACAGCCGGCGGCGGACTTGCCATCACCGCGAGGCGCACGTGCGCCGGCGCGGTCACGGGAAGTTCATCCCGCACGGATGCCGGCACCACCGACAGTGGGCGCCACAGCCCCTCATCCTGAGCGAGGTTCGCTGCCGCGGTGGTGATGCGCTCGTCGGCGGGAAGGCCTGCGCGCTGCAGAGCGAGCGAGGTCAGGAGCAGAGCCTCCAGGCGCACCGACGGGCCGATCCCGCGCCGCTGCGCGAGAGTGCGGGCGGCGTGGACCGCAGCCAGCGGGTCGGCTCGGAGGATGAGCCCGCGCACGGCCCCGAGGGCGCAGAGCCCGGGAAGGGAGCCCCGATCGCGGACGGTGTGGGTCGGGGGCATCCCCAGCATCTCGCCGGCCTTCTCGCGCAGGAAGTGCGCGACACACAGGCCGAGGGTCCCCTCTTGCAGCGGACGGTTCTCGGTCGCGGAGTCAACCAGGTCGAGAACCGCCGCAGGGTTCCCTGTCGCGAGGCGCCACCGGCCCTCAGCAAGCAGCACGAGCGGCCAGTACTCGAAGAGCAGATCGCGATCAAGGCCGGCAAGCAACTCCGGTGCACCCGCATCCATCCGTTCGACAGCGATGAGCGCCCACGTCAACCGGGTGCGCGCACGAATGCGGTCGGCAGAGGCGTTGCTGGGTTGGCGTTCGGCCTCGGCGCGCGTGAGCAGCCGCTCAGCCTCGCGGAGGTAGCCCTCCATGGCGAGCACGCAGGCCTGCTTGACCAGAGCGTCGCGACGGATGCCGAGTTCGGTGTCGCCCTCCGTCGCTGCGAGCGCGCGTCGGAAGTGCTCGAGCGCGGCGGACGGGTCACCGGCGAGCAGTTCGGTCGTTCCGAGCTGCGAGTAGGCGGCGGCAAGGAACTGGGGGAGTTGGGCGGGCTCGTGCGTGGACACGCCCTCGATGTGGCTGGTCAGGCGCTGGGCAACGTCACGAGCCTCGCTGAGCTCGCCGCGCAGGCGATGGGCCAGCATCCGCTGCGCGATACGCCAGCCCTGGTCGAGAGGAGTGTCCAGTTCGGATCCCACGGCGGCATCCAACGGACGGGTCGTCAGCAGCCGGATGCGCTCGGGGGTGTCGAGCACGGGAAGAGCGAAGCGTTTGGCCAGAAGCAGCGCCGGCGGCGCAGCCTCTTCGGGGACGGGCGCCAGCAGCCGGCGCAGGTCTCGCGGGCGATCGAGGAACAGCGGCCACAGCCCGACGCTCAGCAACCGGATCGCGGTGGCCGCGTCGCCGCGTTCCCACGCGGTGTCCACCTGTTCGATCAGGGCCGTCAGTACCTCGGGCGCGGTCGCCTGCGTCAGCGCGCCCGGCGCCGGTGGGATGACGCTCGCAGCAACGCCCCCCATGGACGGCAATGACCGTGGCGTCGCGTGGTCGACGGCGCTCGGCGTCTCGGGTGTTTGGGTGGCGGATGGTGTGGGATCCGGTTGCTGTGGCTTCGGCATGAACATCTGGTTCCTTCCCGTCATCACCACAGATGGACGGAAACCCAGATCGTGACGCGAAGCGCCGAAGATTTCTCGGCGGCGTCCGCTGCCCGCGCTACTGGCCCGTGCCCTACTGGCCCGTGAAGGTCACGAAGGACGCCGGGCCGTGGCGGCCGGTGGCCGGATCGATGTAACGGATGCCGATCGTCACAACCGTGTCGGAGCCGGGCAGCGTGAACTGTGACGAGTATGCCCCCGAGGCATCCAGCACCATCGGCGTCGGGCGACACGGCGACGGATCGGGGAGCTTGATGCGTTGGACGGATGCCAGCGGCTCGCCGGTGATCGAGAGCTGGAAGCCCGACCGCGAGACGACCTCTCCCTCGGTGGGGGAGAGGAACACCGGTGGCGCCGCGACCGAGACGTCGATCCCGGTCGACAGGGGCGAGGTGCGCTCGCCGAGAACCTGCCGCGCCGACAGCGAGTGATCGCCGGCCGGCAGGTACGACGACGCCGTGGTCGCGCACGCACCGCCGGAGAGATCGCTGACCTCCCACGCGCCGGAGCCGTCGGCGACGGTTGTCGCCCGCACGACCTCGTTCTCGTCGACGACCTCGACGGTCGCGCCGGGTTCGGCATCCGTGCCCGAGATCTGCGGGTACACGGCCGTTCCCGCGCTCGCATCGACGACCACACCCGGTGCCGGAAGCGGCTCGATCGTCGGGACGGGCGTCACCACCGGTTCGGGGGTGGGGCTTGCCGTGGGGGTGGGACTGGGCAGCTGGACGGCAGGGGCAGGGCGCGGCTCTCGCGGCCGGGTCTGCGCGCCGGGAGGGGGCGTGGGGGCAGGGGTCGGTGTCGCCGCGGGATCGGCAGGAGCGAGGATCTCCTCATCGTGCCGGGGCGTGACCGGTGGAGCATTCTCGGCCGCCTCGGCCACCGGCGCGCCGGTCTCGCTGGGGCTCAGGGCGGTGCCCACGGCTGCCCACACGCCCGCACCGATCGCGACGACGGCGACGACCCCGGCAGCCACGGCGGCGACCTGCGCCGACCTGCTCAGCCGCGACGTGCGGGGCCGGGGCGCCACGGAACCGGTCGGCCCCGCCGCGATGGTCGCGACGGTCGCGGCAGAACTCGACTGCAGCCACGCCGCATAGGACGTCACAGCCGCGCCCCCACGACAACCGGAAGCAGAGCCAGCGCGAGTCGGCTCGAGACGTGCTGCGCCTCTTCCCAGGCCACGGCGCATCGTTCACAGGTCGCGAGGTGTGCCTGGGCGGTGCGGGTGTCCCGGGCGCTGAGGCCCCCGCGGGTGTGCGTGCCGAGCATCGAGAGCACACCGCGGCACTCGTCGTTGTCGGCAGTGCGCAACTGCGCGCTCACCCATGCGTCGCGGAACCCGCGGCGGGCCCGCACCACGAGTGCGGATGCGGCGTTGGCGGCAAGCCCGAGCAACGGTGCGAACTGGCGGGGCTTGAGACCCTCGACGTCGCTGTACCAGAGCGCCTCCTGCCAGCGGGTCGGCAGGGACCGGAACGCCGAGACCGTCGCGCCGGATTCGAGCGCCGCCTCGGCGGCTCGGGCGGTGTCGGTGTCGGCGGGCAGCTCTGCGACGTCCGCGGTGCTGAGATCGCCCGCCCGCGCGCCCCACTCGCGCGCCACGTTCTTGACAGCGGTCAGCAGGTACGCGCGAAAGCCCATCGTCGGGCCGCCCCCGCTTCGGATTCGCGCAAAGACCCGCGTGAAGGCCTCCGAGACGACATCGTCGGCATCCAACGTCGTGAAAGCGCGCGCGACAGCCAACGCCGCGGAGCTGTGGCGCAGCCACAGCTCGGCATATGCGGCCGAGGTATCGCGGCGCGACAGGGTGACAAGTTCGTCGTCAGAGAGCGCCGATAGACCAGTTCGAGGCACGGTCACTTCAGCTTTCGGGAAGAAGCAGGGAAGGCCGCTCCCACAAACGGCCCACACCCAGACTGGGCCGAAGTACGGCTGCGCGCAACAATGCACACTCTGTGAACAGGTCCACGTGTCGGCGCAGCTGAGCGAAATCGGATGCCGAGAGTACAGAGCAGTCGAAGACCAGTCCGCGCGATCCCCCCGGCTCCGGCGTCGCAGCAGCGCCGTCGCCCACCTCGGGTGCGCGGGGCGTGACCAGAAGCATCCGAGTCGGCAACGCGCGAGCCCATGCCGAGCGTGGCGGAGACACGCAGGTGACGTCCGCGGCGCCTCGGCCCCAGCGCCAGGTCCTCGATCCACTGCGCAGGACAAGCCATGGGCCCGCGAGCGTCACCTCGCGCAGTCGCGGAACCCCGGTGCGCGACGGGGTGAGAAGCAGGCGCCACCGGCCCGCTCGGAACCGGACCGACATCGGCGGCAGGCTCAACGCACTCGGCGCCCGGGGCGCCGAGTGAGGCCATCGGGAATTCGTGTTCACACCTGAACAGATGCCGGTCGGTGCCTTTCGTGACGCGGTTTCGTAGACGCATCTGGATTTCTCGGCGCCGCGGCGGATAAGCGGGGCGGCACCGGCCGAGGCATCCAGCCGCGAGAGGGTGAGAGCGCGGGTGAATCTGGGCTGATCCGCCTGTCTTGACCTCCTGTCGGCAGTTACCGTTTCCCAGGCCGCGTCTTCGAGGTGCGGCCACAGCACGCCCGAACGTGCGCTCCACGCGAGCGAGTCAGAGGCCACACCGCGTAATCGGAACTCAGTCCGGTTCGCTGACCTGGGCTCGCACTCGGCCGAGAGCGAGAACGCGCGCGCCGTCAGGGCAGCGCGATGGGCAGTTTGTCGCGCCTGCGACAGAGACGAAACGGGGAGACGATGACACAGCGTTCACACGGGACTGGCAACACACGGCGCTCGCGTCGATCCCCGTGGCGGCGGCTTGTGCACCGCATCCGCCCCCTCACTGCCGTCGCACTCTCGACGCTGCTCGTCGTCTCTGGCGCGGTGGCCGTCGGCACGATGCCCGCGTACGCGGACGACATCAATGCGACGCTCGCGATCACCAAGTCAACCGATGACCCGATCACCCCCACCGGCGTCGTCTCTCCCGGCGAGACCTTCGAATACGACCTTCTCTTCAGCTGCGGCACGTCCGTCGGCAGCGTCAGCGGCTGTAAGAACGCCACGATCACCGACCTCCTCCCCGAATGGATCGAGTTCGTCAGCGTCAGCTCGTTCCCCGTGTCGGCGCCGGGCACCTCGACCGTCACCGACGTCGGAGGCCGCGACCAGGTCACCCTCGCATTCACCTCCCCCGTGAACACCCCGGGTGCGACCACCGGCCTCCCGCTCGGCACCTTCCAGATGACCATCCAGGTCAAGCTCGCCGACGACGCACCGTGGGAGATCGACGGCACCACGATCATCAACACCGCCGATATCACCGCTGACAACGCCGTGCCCCAGAGCGACAGCGCACCCATCGAGGCGGCGGTGCCCGTCAACCTCGCCACGACGACCGACAAGTCGTTCGACCCGAGCAGCAACTACAACATGGCCGGTGAGACGACCCGGCTCACGCTCTCGGGCACCAACACCACCAACGGCGGCGTCGACACCCTGACCGTGCAGGACCCCGCCGGTGCCACCCCGCTCCCGGCCGACGACACCAGCCCCTTCCACTACCTCGAGTTCACCGACTTCGGCGCCATGACCCTCCCCGCCGGGGCTGAGCAGGTCACCGCCGAGGTCTATTCGATCGCCGACAGCGCGTGGCACACCGTCTATGTCGGCGCCGGCCCGCCCGTCTACCCCGCCGCAGGCCCGGGTATCCCTGACAAGACCGACATCTACGGCATCCGATTCACCTACGCCGACACGGGCGGCGGCAGGATCGACGTTTCCGCCACCGGCTCCGCGGAGGTCGCGCTGACCCAGCGCGCCGCGGTCGAGAGCCTCTCGGTCGCCACGACGGTCGACAACACGGTTCAGAGCACGGTGAGCCTCGGCAGCGACACCGTCTCGTCCCCCGTCGTCACCAAGCCGTACCAGATCATCCCGTTCGGCCTGCAGGTTTCGGCCTCCAAGACCTTCAGCCCCGACCAGATCAAGGCTGGCGAATCCACGACCGTCAACATCGGCGCCGTCAACAGCGGGACGGCGACGCTGGCAGAACTGGTCATCAGCGAGCCCGGCGCCGGTACCCCCGGATCGCTCTCCGGCGATCTCACCTTCGCAGGGTTCGGCACCGTCTCCGGCGGCGCCGGCAACGGCATCCAGTGGCCCTCGGGCGCAACCGAAGCCACGATCGTCTACCACTACGACGACAACACCTCGTCGGCTCCGCTGTCGACCTCCGTCAGCGGCACCATCCCCGACTCGCCGTCCGCGCTGCGGGTCGTCGGATTCGACATCACCTTCACGGGCGCCCCGATCGTTTCGGGCGCCGAGGCCAAGACCCCGTTCGTCGTGTCGACGCAACGTGTCGGCACCCCGCCCGACCTGACGACCGTCCCCAACGACGTCGACGCCGTCGCGAAGGCCTTCACCGACATCACCCTCACTGACTCCGACACCGCCACCGACGAGCTGGAGATCTACGGCGACCGGATGGCTGTCGAGGTCAGCAAGAGCATCCAGCCCAGCCAGAGCTGGCTCGTGCCCGGACAGCAGACCGTCGCCCAGATCCCCGCTGTGATCTCCTCCTTCCCAGCCACGACCGTCAACCCGACGCAGGTCATCGTCGACGACGCCGCCGTGCTGAGCCCGGACTGGTGGAACATCTACAACGCCACCGAACTGCCTTCTCTCGGCATCCCGAGCAACGCGACCCTCACCGTGCAATACACGACCGACGGCAGCAGCTGGACAAACCTCCCCGGCGCGGTCGGGCTCAGCTCGCCCCCGGCGTACCAGACCGTGACGATCGACCCGGCGCTGTCGGACACGATCATCGGCCTGCGCTTCGTCTACGACGCGGTCTCCGGCGAGTCCTTCGACCCGGGCTCGACCTTCCAGCCCAACATCACCTTCACGACGCGTGAGCAGACCCGAAACGCCCCGATCGTCGATATCGAGGATGTCCCGACCACCGGGACGATCCCCGACCCGTCCACCCCCAGCGGCACGATCGACGTCGTCCAGGTGGCCAACTGCGCGACCGCCGACGCCTCGGTAGCCTCGCCCGCCATGTCGGCGGCCACGGCGAACACCTCGCCGTGCCCGATCTCGACCCTTATCCCGATCAACGGCGGCAGCGGGGTCGGCCCCGACCTCGTCGACAAGGACGTCACGCCCGTCACTGTCGTGGAGCGCTCGCAGGCCGGCACGAACGGCACCCTCGGCTGGTCGACCGGTGGCCTCACCGGCGTGACCCAGATGCGCGTCACCGAGACCGGATCGACCTCCTACGCTCCCGCCACCAGCGCGAACCTCGACAGCTCGTTCCTCAACGCCTTCGACGTGATCCGGTTGGCGCCGATCACGAAGACCACGGATCCGCTGATCGCCTACGACCAGCTGGTCTCGGTCGAGCTGTTTGACTACACCGCCGCCGGCGGCGCGGGAGCCTGGGTACCGATTTCCGGCGCCCCGTGGGACGGACCGACCTCGGGCACCATCGTGTTCCCCGGCTACACCCTGACCGACGCCGAGCAGGCCACCACAACCGGTGTGCGCTACACGTTCGCTGAGAGCCCGAACCGCGCATCCGCGCTCACACCCGGCAACCTCACCCAGCCCGCGGTGGGCAGCGGCGTCGCGGCATCCACCGACCGCCGACCCATCACGGTCAACTTCCAGCTGCGCGATGACCGACGCTCCGACGGCAGCCCCGTGCTCTTTGGCGAGGCCTACAACACCGCCGGCGACCTGAGCGTTGTGACCAACACCGTGAACGCACAGGCCTGCCTCGTCGCCTTCGTCGCGGATGCCTGCGCCGACGGTTACTCGACCAACGACAGCGACACCGTCACGATCCTCAACGGCACCGCGAACATCACGACCACCAAGTCCTGGTCGACCGGTGTCTCGGGCGGCGGCGCCCTCGGAATCCCGCCGACGGGCACCCCCGCGGCTGACTACCCGACGACCCGCATGACCCTCAGCGTCGTGAACAACGGCCCGCAGAAGGTCGACACCCTCGACCTCACGGACCCGGCGCCCAATGTCGCTTTCGAGGGCACGGCGTGGGATGTGTTCACGCTCACCAACATCGTGAGCATCACCCCGCCCAAGGACTCCGATGGCTCCGGAGGCAACGCCGACGTCGCGGTCTATCTCGACCTCGCGGGCGGCGGCGAGCTCGGCCCGCTCACGATCTCGGCCGCTACCGCGCTGACCCCGGGCCAGCTTGATGACGTGGTCGGCGTGCGCGCCTATGCGAGCGGACGCATCTCGTACACGTCCTCGGGGAACAACAATGGACGCCTCCAGATCCAGCTCGATGCGCAGCTTCGGGAGACCCTGCGCAGCGACCCCATGACGCGGGTGAGCGCCGGCTCGGTAGACAACACGATTTTCGGATCCATCGGCGACCCCTCGGTCGAAACCTCCGGATCGTGCGCGGTCTCGAACCCGCCCGTGACCGCCGACCCCAACACGGTCGTCTCGTGCAACAACGCGAGTATTTCGCTCAGCGACACGCAGGATCGCACCGTTCTGGCAGGCAAGAGCTTCTCGCCCACCAACGAGTACGAGAACACCAATGACCGCATCCGGATGCTGCTGTCGGGCCAGCCCGGCGGCAACGCCCGCAGCAACCAGCTCGTGCTCACCGACACGACCCCGGGGTTCTGGAACGCCTACGGCTTCGCCGGACTCGTAAACGCCAACCCGAGCCAGTTCGCGATCGCCAGCCCCGCCAACCGGGTGCAGATCGAGCTGCTCACCGGCGCGACCTACACGGTCGAGGTCGACAACTCCATCACCGTCAGCGGCGGCACCTGGAACGCGGTCGTGAACGGCTCGGGCGACCAGTGGATGACGGCTACGCAGGCCCGCTCCGCCCTTGCGCCCGGTGCAGCGACAGCGACAGCGTCGATCCTCGGCGGCGGCACCGTGACGTACGGCGAGGTGCAAGGCATCCGTTTCACCTACCAGCGCGTGGCCAGCGGCTCGATCGCCGACCCGAGCGCGCCGCTCCTCCTGTTCGAGAACCCCGCCAACCCGACGTTGACCGGGAACCTGTTCGTGCAGCGGCGTGACGCGCTGCTGACCGGCGGCGACGTGCCCACGACCTTGTCGGGCAACACCGCCTCACCCGGTACGACCTCGGCGGGCGTCTTCCCCAACACCGTGGTCGCCGATGCGACCGGCATCCCCGGAAACGGATCGCCGGCCACCGACGATGCCGACGCGAACTTCACGTTCCGCCACCTGCCCACCGCGGCGACGGTCGTCAAGACCCCGACCGGTCAGGTCGCGCCCGGGACCAACTTCGAGGTCGCGCTCACCACGACCAACAACGGGGGCTACCCGATCCTCAACCCGGTGATCACCGACAACCTGCCGGTGGGGACCGTCGCGGCCGGGCTACCCGACTACGTGTTCCCGGACGGGATCGACCCGACCGATCCCGCGAACTACACGTTCGCGCTGAGTTCAGGCAGCGCCCCCGGTGCTCCCTGGACGGAACTGCCGATCGATCCCGCCGACGTCAACGTCGTCGTGACGTCCTCGTCCGGTGTCGATCCGGAGCCGGTCGCGATCCGCTTCGAGTTCCCCGCGGATTCCGCGCTCGGACTCGGACAGGTCTACCGCATCTCGTGGGACATGCGCCTGCGCTCCGGTGCGGTCGCGAACCAGCCGTTCACCAACGAGTACGAGATCACCGGCGACCGCGACTTCGACTCGTGCAACGGCGTGGCCGGCACCACCGACATCTGCTCGACGACCGCGACCGTCACGACGCAGCCCCTCGCGACGTTCGGGATGTTCCAGCAGGTCCGCGCGCTGGACCCGGCGCTCGGCGTCATCTCCAGCACCGCAGCAACGTGCACCATGGCCGACGCTGACCCTGACGGCTTCTTCGTCGACCCGTGTGCTCCCGTGACCAAGCCCGGCCAGAACAACGAATGGCGGCTGAACTACGAGAACTGGGGAAGCTACCCGCTCGATGAGATCTCGACGATCATCTACCTGCCCAACGCTGGTCAGAGCGGTATCGACATCCCGACCGTCGACAGCCTGTGGCGGCCCGTGCTCGCTTCCGCGACCGGTCCCGGCCTGCGCGCCGACGACACCCCGACCGCGGCCCGCACGGTCTACTACAGCACCGAGTCCCCCGGAACCTCGCTGTGCGACGACGTCCTCACCGACGGTGGCACCTGCCCGCCCGGGTATTGGCAGCCCCTGGACGCGTCGGTCGACCTGACCACCGTGACCGCGCTGTACGTCGTGGTCGACTTCGCCGGGGGTGGCGACCTGCTGCAGCCAGGCGAGAAGTTCCAACTCGCGTTCGAGACCACGGCTCCGCCCGCCGCGTTCAACCCCGGGAACGACCCGATCACGTGGAACTCGGCCAAGACCGGCGGGAAGTACACGACCGGCGGCAGCCAGCGCACCCTTCCGCCGTTCGAAGTGCCCGTCGTGGGCGCGTCGCTGGCCAGCGGAAGCCTCCAGCTGACCAAGACCGTCGACGGTGATGCATCCGGCGCCGGGTGGGTCCCCACCTCGTTCGACGGCACACTCTCGTGCACCTCGGCAGGCGTCGCCGTGCCCACCGCGGCGATCCCGACCGTGCCGACCCTGACCGATGGCACCACCGTCACGGTCGGTGGCCTCCCGTGGGGTGCCGAGTGCACGTTCGTCGAGACCGACGCGGGCTCGGATGTCACGCTGTCACCGTCCACGGTGACCGTGAGCAACGACCCGACGGCCATCGAGGTGCAGAGCGTCACCAACACGTACGACTACGCGAGCCTGCTGGTCGAGAAGACCGTGGAAGTTCCCACCCCTCCGGGCACGACCTACCCGGTACCCACTGACTTCGCGTTCACCGCGGTCTGTACCTTCAACGGCGCGACGGTGCTCAACGAGACGTTCCTGCTCGATGACGGTGACACCCGCCTCTTCGAGGACCTGCCGGCTCGCTCGGAGTGCGTGGTCACCGAAACCGACCCCCGTGATGCCGACAGCACCGTGACAAGCGTCACGGTCATCGACCCGACGGTCCCCCCGACGATCGACCAGCCCGCGCGCCAGGCGACGATCCCCGAGTTGAGCCCCGACTCGGCCGGCGGTGACACGCAGAACACGGTCTCGTATGTCAACAGCTACGACCTCGTGGCGCTGACGATCACGAAGGACCTCGAGGGCGAAGGCGCGGCGCAGTTCGGCGCGAACCAGACCTTCACGGTCGACGTCGTCTGCACCTTCGCGGGAGAGACCCTCGTCGACACGTCGGTCGAGCTGAGCGCCGGCAACGCCTGGACCGCATCGCTGACCGGCCTCATCGCGGGATCGGACTGCGTCATCACCGAACCCGACCTCGAGGGCGCGGATGCCGTCGTCATCACCCCGAACGACGGCAGCGACACCACCACCGGTGAGATCACGCTGCCCGACACCGGCACCGCGACCGTGACGGTCACCAACTGGTACCTCACCGGTTCGCTCGAGGTCACGAAGGTCTTCGACGGCGCGGCTGCGACCCAGTACGGCACCGCCGACTTCGACCTCGAGCTGGTCTGCCTGCGAGATGGCGTCGACGTCGACATCCCGGGCGGAAACGACCGCACCGTGAACGCCACGGCGCCGACGGCATCCTGGACCCACCTGCCCACGGGCGCTGACTGCACCCTCGCCGAGACCGGCATCGGGGGAGCAGGCGCAACCGCGATCCTGGATGCCGGAGGCAGCGTACTCGTCGACCCGGCGACCGACGGCTACACGTTCACGGTCGTGACCGACCCGACGATCCTGAACGTCGCCGACCAGCCGCAGCCGAGCCTGCAGGTGCGCAACACCTTCACCTACGCCGAGGTGTCGGTCAGCAAGGTCGTCGAGACCGAAGCGCTCGACAACAACGGCGACCCGATTCCGTTCGGGCCGTTCGAGGTGACACTCCAGTGCACCTGGGAGAGCGCGACGGTAACGGCCAACGAGCCGATGACGCAGACGATCGGCGACGGTGACAGCTTCACGTGGACCGGGCTACCCGAAGGGGCCGACTGCGTGATCGAAGAGACCGATACGGTCAACGCCGCGTCGACGACGTACGAGATCACGCAGGGCGGTGCCACGGCACCCGCCGTCGACGGGATCGAGGCGAGCCTCGCGCCGCTTCCGGCCGAGGGTGCGGCCGACCAGACGTCCGTGCTCTTCACGAACGAGTACCCGGTCGCCCCGATGATCATCCGCAAGGAGGTCGACGGCACGGGAGCTGCCGATGTGACCCGTAGCTTCCCCGTGAACGTACGCTGTGTACTGATCGACGCATCGCACCCTGACCCGGGCATCCTGGTGCGCGATGTCAACGTCGAGATCGGCGGGCCGAGCAACCTGCAGCCGGAGATCGACTTCCTGCCGCTGGGTAGCTCGTGCACGATCACCGAGACCGACACCGGCGGGGCATCATCCGTCTCGATCACGGGCACCCCGTACATGGGTCTGCCCGGGGCCGGCGGTGTGCCGGGCGCCTCGACCACCGTCACGGACTCCTCGATCACGGTGACCTTGAGCGATAACCACTACCTCGTCGAGATCACCAACACGTTCATCAAACCGCTGCCGCCGACCGGCGGGATCTTCGCCTGGACCGTGCCGATCGGCGCAGCCCTGATGACGGTGATCGGACTCATGTTCGTGCTGTGGCGCCGCTTCGAACCCGGTCGGGACTGAGCGTCAGCTGATCGCGGGGCGGCCGGGATCCCTCGGGGAACCGGCCGCCCCGCGGCGGTGACGCGCGGGGTGGGGTGCCTAGAGCAAGCCCAGGCGCTGCGCGGCCAGCAGAGCCTCGACCCGTGTGCCGGCGCCGAGTTTGCGAAACAGCGTGCGCTGCTGCGACTTGACCGTGTTCTCCGAGACGAACAGCGCCTCTGCGATCTGCGCCCGGGTGCGGTCAGTTGCCAACAGAGTGAGCACCTCGCGCTCCCGGGGCGTGAGGACGGGCACCTGATGGCCGAGCAGATGGTTGTTGCCGAAGTCCCCGGGCCAGCCGTCGACGGTGGTCTCCGCGAACTGCGCCACGACCTCCGGGACGTACACGCGGTCGGCGTCGCGCAACCCGCCGTACCTCTCGATGACTCCTCGGAGCACCGCGGCAGCGTCGTCGGTGTCGCCCTGTCCGAGCAGTGCCGCGCTCAGGAGGCACACCCGGAAGAACTCAAGCTGGCGCAGCGGCGCGGTCTGGCCGTGAAGTCCGATGAGCCGACGGATGCTGTCGGCGGACTCCCCGGAGGCGATAGCGACCGACTCCCGCAGCAGTCGGAAGGCCGCCGGTCTGTCGTCGACCTCGCGGAGAAGAGAACGCGCGAGCGCAAGATCGCCGCGCAGCAGCGCGACGGTTACTCCTGCGGCAGCGAACACGCTCCCCGCCAATCCCTCGCCTGGCACGAAACCGGACGCTGCCGGCCGGAACCGCTCGACACTGGCGTAGGCCTCGTCGAGGCGCCCTCGCCGCAGATGCAGGCGGAACAGGGCCTCAACCCGGTATGGCCAGAGCTCGCCCAGGAGCGGCACCGGGATCCGTTCGACGCGTTCGATGGCAGCATCCAGATCGACATCCCTCACCAGCACCGCCTCCGCGAGCGCCGCATGGGAATCGATGACGTGCTCGACCCAGCTCGAGGTGCGTGGCAGATCGGCGGCGAGGTCGAGCTTGCGGCGCGCGCTGTGTTGATCGCCGTACAGCGCGTGGACCAGCGCGGCCTTGACGTACGCGTCCCGCAACAGCGCTGTCAGCGTCTCGGGCGGCCGGGTACGTCGCGCGGCGGTGAAGGATGCCAGTGCCGCTTCGTGGTCGCCCGCGAGCATCTGGGACAGCCCCATCTGCACGGCCTGGAACGTCGCGATCCCTGCTGTCTCGTCAAACAGCGGATTCGTGCGCTCGTCGTCGAACACCCGACGGACGATCTCGACCGATTCGCGCGCGTTGCCGCGTCCGCGGGCGTCGAAGAACAGTGCAGCGGCGTCGCTGGCATCCAACGCTGGAGACGGCTGCGCCACGACAGGTCCGTTCAGGTACAGGCGGAAGGCGCGGGCGGCGCTTCCTCCCGTGATGAGCTCGGGTGGGACGGTCCGCAGGATCTCCTGCATCTTGTCGGGCGGCACCGAGAACCACGCCTCCAGAGGCGAGTCCGCGATGATCGCCATGACCTCCTCGGCGTCTCCAGCCGCGTGCGCCGCGAGGAGCGTGGCACCCGTCGGGATGTCTATCTGCGGTTCCACACGTCACCCCCTCGTTCCTCGCCGACCGGGTGTGGGCGTTGATGCTGAGTCGTGGTCCCCATGCTGCGGCGAGCGTGTGGGAGCGATTCTAAAGGGCGGCGCCTTCCCGAGGCTCCTCCGCGGAGCCGCTCGCCGCCATCGCGTGCGAGAGGGGGTGACGGTCGGGGTGAACTTCGCCCCGGGACGCCGACCAGACGCGGGCAGCGTCCTACTCTCGCTTCGAGCCCCGCGTGGCGAGCCATCCCCGCGCCCTGATCCGATGACCTGCCGGCGCTGGCGCCGCGGTCGCAGACCCGAGTCGAAAGACACCCACATGACCAACCGACGCCTCGCCCTCGCCCTCGCGAGCCTGTTCATCGTCGGCACTGGCTTGTTCGTCCTGGCGGCCGTGCTGCGGTGGGACCTCGTCGTACTCTGAGAGGGCGCGCTTCGTCATCTCTCACCGCACGGCGCCGCCGCGGAGGTCGTTCAGATGGGTCTTTCCGGAGTTCCGCGCCTCCCGTCCGAACTGCTGGACCGGACGCGACTAGAGCGGATGCTCGACGACGATGCGGCGCTGGTCGTTCTGAGCTCGCCAGCCGGAATGGGAAAGACCGTCGCCATGGCCCAATGGGCAGCGCGGACGGCGCGCCGTGGCGTCTGGGTACGCGTCGCCGACGGTGGGGGAACCCCCGCGGTCTTTGCCGGACAACTCGCCCTGGCGCTTCACGACCACGGCCTCATCGGCGCAGACAACCCGCTCTCCTCCGGGCAGGCCGTGTTCCAGTTCGTCGACGAACCCTGGACGCTGCTGCGCCGCGGGCTCGCGATGGTCGGCGAGCTCTCGCTCGCGATCGACGAGAGCGAGAATCTCGACGACGAGGCGGTCGCCGGAGTCATCCGGCTGGTTCACGACGTCGCCACGCTGTCGGTGCGCACGACCACGCGGGTTCCGAACGGGTTCGTCGAACCAGCGCTGGCGATGAGTCTGAGTGTGCGTGTGCTGCGAGAGGATGCTCTTGCCCTCACCGACGCGGAGGCCGCTGCCGTCCTGGATGTCGAACCGGATGCCCCGATCATCCGTGACGTTCTCGACCATGGCGGCGCGCCGGGCTTGGCGCGGCTGCTCACTCTCGATGAGAGTGCGACGGTCGGGGCACACACACGACGCACCCTGCGTGAGATCGACTCGTCGCGCATCTCCGAGATCGTGGAGTCGTTTCTGCGCATCCGTCGCCCGGCGTGGGACGAGCGCTTCACCGTGTTCCTGGAGACCATCTGCCTCGCGGATGCTGTCGACGTTGCGCTGGCTTCGCAGCTGACCGGTCGTGAGGATGCCGGGGACCTGCTCGACCGTGCCGAACGGGAAGGGCTCGGGCAGTGGCGCTCGCAGGGAAGCGGCCGCGCTGCCCTCTTCGAGCCCTCTCCGTTTACTCAGCGCGCCCTCTCGGCATCCGCTCGCCGGAGCCTGCGCCCCTCGCGCCTGCGCGAACTCAGCCTCGTCATCGCCCAGTGGGAACTCGACAATGGCCGCCCGTTCGAGGCGCTGCGCCGCGCGGCTGCGTACCGGGAATGGCCGCTGATCACAGAGATCGTGCGGCGGCACTGGAATGAACTGCTGCCGTACGGGTCTGAGATCACCGCCCTGTTCCGAGGCACACCGCTGACCACCCTCGGTCGGCAACCCCTGGTGACCACGATGCTCGCCATCATCGCCAATGCGCGCCCCGACCACCGCCTGCGCGCTGTCGAGTACTTCCTGCTTGCCGCGTACGGTTCGCGTCAGCGATCGGCCACCCGCGATCCCGCCGACCGCGTGCTGCTGCGTGCGATCGAGTCGGCCGCGCAGCGGATCTCGGGCCGCGATGGATCGCGCGTCGCGCGCGAGGCGTTCGAGATCTTCGACCAGATGACACCGGATGACCGGGCGCGCCTCGGGCGCAACGAACCGACAGTCCACAACCAGATCGGTACCAGCCTGCTGTACGGGGAGACACCGCGCGGGCGATCACGAGCTTCCGCCGGTCGGTCGAGGCCAGCGACGCCGGCGGCTACCGGGCGGGACTACAGGGGCTCGCGCTGCTTGCGGGGACCCACGCGCTCAGCGGAGATCTTCCCCAAGCACGAGCCGTCGCGGCCCGGGCAGAGCAGCGCGACTGGCCCGATCGGTGGAAGACCGGCTACCCCGGCAGCTACCTGCAGCTGGCGTACGCGCTGATCGCGCTGGAAGACGGCGACGTCTCTGCGGCCTCGGAGCGGCTCCACACCCTCGACGAGCACCGCGAGACGATCGAGCACTGGGCGCCGCTGCTGCACGTGGACGTCTTGATCGAGCTCCGACGTCACCGTCCCGATATCGCCCGAGAACGCATCCGTACCGTCGTCATGGCGCAGCGCTCCCGCCGGGCGATATCGCCGTTCGTCAGCGGCAGGCTGCGGCACACGACGGCGCTTGCGACGCTCGCCGCCGGCGACCTCCCCGCCGCCGCACGCGTCCTCGGGAAGGCCGAAGACATCAGAAGCGCCGTGGGCCGAGCCCGGGTAGCGCTCGCCGGGAACGATCCGGAACAGGCGCTGCGGATGCTCAGCGGAGTCGTCGCGCCGGAGACCTCCCGTCGCGTGCGCGCCGAGTACCTCTCGCTCTCGGTCGCGGCTGTCGCGCTGCTCGGTCGCGAGGACGCTGCGGCGCGCTCGGCGATCGAACGTCTCGAGGCTGTCCTGGCAGAAAGCGACCAGTCGCTCGCGCTGGCCCTCGTGCCCGACACGGCGCTCGCCGCGCTCGCCGCCGCGGCGGAACGCCTCGCGCTCCCGGGCTTTGCTGCCCGCGCGGAGCGAGCACGAAGCTGGGCGATGATCGCCTCGCCGGGATCGGTGCCCCGGCTGACCGCACGCGAGCGGGCTGTGGCCCGTGAGCTTGCCCGTCACGCCGCGGTCGCAGAGATCGCGGCTGCCCTGACCGTCTCGCCGAACACGGTCAAGTCCCAGCTCAAGGGCCTGTATCGAAAGCTCGGCGTCGGTAACCGCTCGGATGCTCTACGGGTGCTCTCGGCGTGGGGAATCCTCCACAGCGATGCCGACATCGACCTCGGTCGGCGGGACAGTCGCACCGAGGAAGGGTAGAGCGACCAGTCCCAGCAGGCTCACGACGGCCGCCGCGACGCAGAGCGTCGTGAAGTTGTCTGCGGCGCTCGAGATGGGGTCGGGGCCGCCGAGCGTGAGCAGCCACGCTGCCACCACCGGCACAAGGATCTGCGGCAGCGTGTCGGCGACATTCAGGGCGCCGAGATAGCGGCCGCCGGCTCCCGGCGGAATCCGGCGGAGTGCGACAGCGAGATTGACAGTGAAGAAGACCCCCATGGCCAGGCCCGCCGTGACGGCGCTGACCACGAGGAGGGCGGCATCCGTGCTGGCCGCGCGGAGGAAGGCAGCCAGCGCCAGCACGATCGCCGAGGCCCCCAGCAGGATGCGTCGATCGACCCGCGCCGCGAGCCAGCCGCCGAAGAGTGCGGCGCCAACGAGTGCTGCACCCCCGGCCAGCGTCGATACGGACGTGAGCGAGGTGGCCGACGCGGCCGATCCCGTGATGCGGTCTGCCACGAGATACAGCATGAACGAGGTCAGCAGTCCGAAGGCCACCGACTGGATGAAGCGGCCGATCCAGACCGGTGCGAAGCGCCGCACCGACGCGCCGCGGTGTCCGACCGTCAGCGCTTCTGCCGCAGGCCCGCCACGCTCGGGGAGCCACACGGCAGCACCCAGCGAGATACCGACGGCCACGATGCACATCGTGAGGGTCACCGCGTCCAGGTGGTCAGGCAGCAGGGACGACAGCAGCAGCGGTGGCACGGTGCCCAGGAACGCCGCCGCCGCGAAGGCGCCGGAGGCCGCCGAGCGTTCAGCATCGGCAACCGCATCCGAGAGCAACCCCGCCGCCGCGGCGAGCATGGCGTTGTAGGAGATCTGCACGGCCACCCACGCGGCGATCAAGACGCCCACAGACGGAGCGAGCAGCAGAACCACGGTGGCGACCAACCCGAGCGCTGCCCCGCCGACAGTCCAGGGGTGGCGTCGCCCCCAGCGGGAGCGGGTGCGATCCGACAGAGCGCCGAAGAGCGGGTTGGCGACCGTCGCGGCGACAGCACCGAGGGTGATCGCCAGCCCGAGCGTGCCGGTGCGCGCGTCAGCCGGAACCAGCTGATCCACCGCGACGGGCAGGCCGGCGATGGCCGGAGCCGTCATTGCGCCGATCGCCACCAGGTTCAGCGCCGAGGGCACGAGCGCCCGGCGGCCGAGTGGACGAGGGGAACGCGGGGGCATGAGGGTCAGGGTATGCGGTGATCGTCCGATCACGGCGACGGCAGAGCGGTCGTCGGTCGGGCATCAACCACCGCTCGGGTGATGACCGAGGTGAAGTTCTGCATCCGCTCCGACGGGACACGCAGTCGCCTCATACACTCGCTCCGGAACCTCCGGCAGCGGCTCGCTGCGGGCCCCCGGATGGCGGGTCGCCCCTTCTCCCCGGGTGGGCGATCCGCCATCATGGGAATGCGCCGCGCTCGCGACGCATTCTCGCGGACCCGATCGCGACCTGGAGAGCGTGACATGAGCCTGCACGGGGTGCCCCGTCTCTCCCGCAGCCAGCTCTCGTCGGCCGACGAGCTCTCCCGTGAACTGCTCGGCGACCCCGCCGTCGCGCTCAGCCGGGCGCGCATCTGCCTTGCCGCGGGGGATGCCGCGGGTGCGTTGAGGCTCCTGCACGCCCAGGACTTCTCGCGCACGCTCCGCATCGCCGCCGAGGCTGCCGCGCTGGCAGCCGCGGCCCTGTGCCACTGTCGCGCTCTCGCCGCGCGAACGTGCGGTTGCCCGGGAACTGGCGCGGCACGAGTCCATCGCCGCTCTCGCCGCCGCGTTGAACGTCTCGCCGAACACCGTCAAATCGCAGCTGCGCAGCGTGTACCGCAAGCTCGGCGTGACCAGCCGGGCCGGCGCGATCCGCGCCCTCGCCGGCTGGGACGGTGTCGGCGACCCCTCGCCGGTGGCGGCAAGCGCCCCAATGCCGTAGTCTAGATCTTTGGTGCCTGCCTCACTGCGGCAGATCACCGCGAACGTGAGCCCTCCACTGGCGTGTTCGACGGCCATCGGCCGGAGAACCACCCCGGAGCGGGATTCACGAACTCCTCCGTTCGAACCAGAAAGCAGCACTATCGTGACGCGCACATTCACCCCCAAGGCTGGCGAAATCCAGCGCGAATGGCTCGTGATCGACGCCACCGACGTCGTTCTCGGCCGTCTCGCCTCCCACGCCGCAGCGCTCCTGCGCGGCAAGCACAAGGCGACCTTCGCCCCCCACGTTGACACCGGTGACCACGTCATCATCATCAACGCCGAAAAGGTCGCCCTCACCGGCCAGAAGCTCGAGAAGAAGATGGCTTACCGCCACTCCGGTTACCCGGGCGGCCTCAAGGCTGTCGCGTACGGCGAGCTGCTCGAGAAGAACCCGGCCCGCGCCGTCGAGAAGGCCATCCGCGGCATGCTCCCCAAGAACAGCCTGGGTCGCCAGCAGCTGTCCAAGCTGAAGGTCTATGCCGGTGCCGAGCACCCGCACGCCGCTCAGCAGCCCAAGACATACACGCTCGACCAGGTCGCCCAGTAAGCGCCGGACAGACCAGAAGGACATACTCGTGGCGAACGACACCACCGCAACCGAGCCCACCAGCTACACCACCGAATCCTCCGTCGACGTCGAGGCTGTCGAGGCTGCGCGCCCCGTCCTCAACGTTCCCGGCGCGGCAGTCGGCCGCCGCAAGGAGGCCATCGCACGCGTGCGCCTGGTCCCCGGCACCGGCACCATCACCGTCAACGGCCGCACGTTCGAGGACTACTTCCCGAACAAGCTGCACCAGCAGCTCGTGACCGACCCCTTCACGCTGCTCAACCTCACCGGCGCGTACGACGTCATCGCCCGCATCCAGGGTGGTGGCCCTCGGGCCAGGCAGGCGCCCTGCGCCTGGGCATCGCTCGCGCACTCAACGAGATCGACGCCGAGAACAACCGCCCCGCCCTGAAGAAGGCCGGCTTCCTCTCGCGCGACGCGCGCGTCAAGGAGCGCAAGAAGGCCGGTCTCAAGAAGGCGCGCAAGGCTCCGCAGTACTCGAAGCGTTAATCGCTTCGCGCACCCGCACCATGCCGCTGTTCGGCACGGACGGCGTTCGAGGGCTTGCCAACGGCACCCTTACCGCCGATCTCGCTCTATCCCTGGCTCAGGCGACGGCTGTCGTCCTGGGCCAGGGACGCACCGCCGACGCTCGCCGCGCCGCGGGCAAGCGGCTCACCGCCGTCGTCGCCCGTGACCCGCGTGTGTCGGGGGAGTTTCTGGTCGCCGCGGTCTCGGCGGGCTTGGCATCCTCGGGCGTAGACGTCCTGGACGCCGGCGTGCTGCCGACCCCGGCGCTGGCCTATCTCATCGGCGACCACGACGCGGACTTCGGCGTCATGGTCTCGGCATCCCACAACCCCGCACCCGACAACGGGATCAAGATCTTCGCTCGCGGCGGCGTGAAGCTGCCCGACGTTGTCGAGGCCCGCATCGAGGCCGCCATGAGCGGTGAGAAGCTGCAGCCCACCGGCGCCGGCGTCGGGAGGATCGCTCGATTCTCGGACGCCGAGGACCGGTACGTGCTGCACCTGCTGCAGTCGCTGCCGCACCGGCTCGAGGGCTTGCACGTCGTGCTTGACTGCGCGCACGGCGCGGCATCCGGCGTCTCCCCGCAGACCTTCTCGGATGCCGGGGCCCGCGTGACCGTCATCGGCGCCGACCCCGACGGCCTGAACATCAACGACGGCGTCGGCTCGACGCACCTCGACCAGCTCGCTGCGGCAGTCATCGCCCACGGCGCCAACCTCGGTATCGCCCACGATGGCGACGCCGACCGGTGCCTGGCCGTGGATGCTGCGGGTCAGGTCATCGACGGCGACCAGATCATGGCGATCCTCGCCGTCTCGCTCAAGGAACGTGGCGAGCTCGTTGACGACACGCTCGTCGCGACCGTCATGAGTAACCTCGGCCTGCACCGCGCGATGGCCGCACAGGGCATCCATGTCGAACAGACCGCCGTCGGCGACCGATACGTGCTTGAGCGCATGAACGAGGGCGGCTTCGCGCTCGGCGGCGAGCAGTCGGGCCACGTCATCATGTCGCGGTTCGCCACCACCGGCGACGGGCTGCTCACGGGACTACACCTCATGTCGGAGATGGCCCGTACCGGCCGCACGCTCGCCGAGCTCGCCTCGGTCATGACGGTGTACCCGCAGGTGCTCGTGAACGTGAAGGGTGTCGACCGGTCGATGGTTGCGACAGACGAGACCGTGCAGGATGCCGTTGCCCGCGCATCCGCGGCCCTGGGTCTGTCGGGTCGTGTCTTGCTGCGCCCGTCGGGAACCGAGCCGCTCGTGCGGGTCATGGTCGAAGCCGCTGACGCCGACACCGCCAACGCGCACGCCGAAGCGATCGCCGACGTCGTCCGCGAACGCCTCAGCCTCCCCGCCTGAGGCGCCGGTCCGCGGCATCCGCCCTCGGCCTCGCGCTTCCGGCAGCACCGGACGGAACCGCGCGTGGCTAACTCCGCATTGCCGCACGGAATCCTGGTGTCGGCACCGCCGAGTGGCACGCGAGCCATCGATCTTGAGGAGTTAGCGACGGCCCGCGGGCGGCCGTGTGCCGTGTGCGGAATCCGGCCTCAGCGGTGATCGAGGTTCCGGTCGGTCGCGTGATTCAGCCCCAGCCCATCGACTCGATGTAGCGCAGGAGCACACCCTCACGCAGGGCCCAGGGGCTGACCTCGAGTTCGTCGACATCCAGCGCCCGCATCGCCTCGTGCAGCACGACCGCGCCGGCCACGATCTGGAAGGTGCGGTCGGCGGTGATGCCGGGGAGCTCCTGACGGGCGGATGCCGGGATGCGTGCGAGGCGCGGGATCCAGGACGCGAGCGAGGCGCGGGGGAGCATCATCCGCTCGCTGCCCGACCAGCCCGCGAGCGGGTAGCCGACGAGTCTGGCCAGCGACCGGATCGCCTTGGAGGAGCCGACGGTGTGATCCGGTCGGGGGAGTGCGCCGAAGGACTTCGCGAGTGGCTTGAGAGTCTGGCGGGCGTGTGCCCGGAGGCGATCGACGGCCTCCTCGCCGGGCGGGTCCTCGGGCAGGTAGGCGAGGGTCATCCGGCCGGCACCGAGAGGAACGGATGCCGCTTCATCCGGCAGCTCGTCGGCGCCGGCCGCGATCTCGAGCGACCCGCCGCCGATGTCGAAGAGCAGGATCTGGCCCGCGGACCAGCCGAACCAGCGCCGCACGGCGAGGAAGGTGAAGCGCGCTTCGGAGACGCCCCCGAGCACCTGCAGTTGCTGGCCCAGTGCAGCTTCGATGCGCGAGATGACGTCGGGGCCGTTGGTCGCCTCGCGTACCGCGGAGGTCGCCGTCGCGAGAAACTCGTCGACGTTCTCGCGCTCGGCAACCGTGCGGGCTTCGGTGACGGCGTTCACGAGCGCCGCGATCCCCTCTTCACTGATCGCGCCCTCGGGCGTCAGGTACGTCATGAGGCGCAGCACTGAGCGGTGGCTCGTGGAAGCCAGCGGTCGACCTCCGGGGTGAGCGTCGGCGACGAGAAGGTGGACAGTGTTGGAGCCGATGTCGAGGACGCCCAGACGCACGGGGGACAGCCTATCGGTGGCACGGACGAGCCTCCGCGCACGGTCTTCGCTGTGCCGATTGCAGGATAAACGCCGGGTCAGTCGGTCCGCCGCCCCCAGAACGATGGATTGCTCCTGCGTTCGGCTCGGGCGTTCGGCTCGGGGCGTCAGAGGAGGGCGTCAGGGGAGGGCGTCGGCGGGCGGATCAGCGCAGCCAACGAACCCGGCCTTCACGAACGCGGCGGTCTGATAGGCGTAGTTGTAGACCCAGCGCGTCAGGTTCAGGCGCTCATCGACGGGAACCACCGTGACTGCGGCCTTCGCGCACGTGTCGAAGATGTAGCGTGTGCGCAGCACGTGCGGTGTGTAGGTCAGCACAACGACGGTGTCGCCGCCTGAGGCGTAGGCCGACAGCAGGGCGGCCTCGCCCCGGGTCGTGAACGGGTCGGGGGTGCGGCAGGTCACGTAGGAGCGCCAGCAGTAGCTCAGTTTCTCGGCCGAGTCGTTCCCCGACCGCGGCACAGACACGAGGACCCTGTCGGCGATGCCCTGATCGCGGAGGCTCTCGGCGTCTGCGATGCGGGTCGCGGTGGGTGGCCCGATGACATAGATCAGATCGGCCTGCGGCGGGGCGGGAACCGCCGGAAAGACGTACAGCGGAAGCCCGATGACGGCGATGAGGGCGATCACCGTCAGGATGCCGAGAGCACCGCGACGGGCCCACCGCGCGCGAGTGATGATCGACTCGTCGTCCACGCGTGCATCCTCCGTCTCTTCATGCGGCGACCACGGCGTCGACGTGCTCTGACGAGCCACAGTGTACGGGGCGTTTCGACGCGCGTTGTCACGCGGTGACCCGTCAGGTGTGGGGTGGCGCGGCGCGCAGGGCTACGATGGCCCCGTGCCCAGCGATGCCGCAGCCCTTGACGCCCGCGAGCAACTGAACCCGCAGCTGTACCGCGAGATCCTGCGCCCCGACTGGGCGCGACTCGCAGCTGACATGCGCCAGCCGCTCACCGAAACCGAGATCGTGTCGCTTCGCGGTCTCGGAGATCGCCTGGACCTCGACGAAGTGCGCGAGGTGTACCTCCCGCTCAGCCGACTGCTGAGCCTGTACGCGGGTTCCACCCGGCGGATCGGTGCCGAGACGAGCTCCTTCTTGCACGAGACCGACTCGACGACGCCCTTCGTTGTGGGTGTCGCAGGCTCGGTCGCCGTCGGCAAGTCGACGATCGCCCGTCTCCTGCGAGAACTCATGAGCCGCTGGCCCGATACCCCTCGCGTCGAGCTCGTGACCACGGATGGCTTTCTCTACCCCAACGCAGAACTCGAGCGTCGCGGGATCATGCACCGCAAGGGCTTCCCGGAGTCGTATGACCGTCGCGCGCTCGTGCAGTTCCTCACCGACGTGAAGAGCGGAGCCGCCGAGGTCCGCGCCCCCTTCTACTCCCACATGAAGTACGACATCATTCCCGATGCCGTCATCACGGTCCGCCGGCCGGATGTCGTCATCGTCGAAGGGCTGAACGTTCTGCAGCCGCCGCCGTCACCGAACGAGGTTGCCGTCAGCGACCTGTTCGACTTCTCCATCTACGTCGATGCCGACCCCGAACACATCACGCAGTGGTTCGTGGACCGATTCCTCGCCCTCAAACATGGCGCGTTCGCCGACCCCGGATCGTTCTTCAACGTCTTCTCGGACTTGACCGATGAGACGGCTGTCGAAACCGCCCTGGGATTTTGGAACGAGATCAACCTGCCCAACCTGATCGAGAACGTGCTCCCCACCAAACATCGGGCGACCCTCGTGCTGCAAAAAGCTGCCGACCACGCCGTCGACCGGGTGCTGCTGCGCAAGGTGTAGACCGCGCGCCGGAGCCCCAGATCGGCTCGGATCGGTGGGATTCTCCAACGGGAATATCGTGGGAGCGGTCCCAGGATGGCCGTCGGCGCACCGATGTCGCGACACGCCGATCGTCATGGTAAAGATGTTTCATGCGGGGTGGTCATCGGGGGCCGTATGAAAGCTCTGCTCCCTAACGGGCGTGGGCGCTTCTTCGGCGTGACGTTCCTGTCAGCGATAGCGGCAGGGGCGTTGATTGGCGTACCCGCGGTAGCCTCGGCGGCACCCGCGTACGTGCTCGATTCGGTGACATCCATCTCTGCTATCTCGGCCACTGAACCGCTCCCCGGTGCCGTTGACGGTGCGGCGGACCCGGCATCCTGCCTGGCTGACATGTCGTCGCACCTCGTGCGCCTCACCGGATCAGACGGCGATCCCGTGCGAAACCCCGTTCTGCTGGTGCACGGGTGGCTCAGCACCGCGATGCCCGAGTCCGAGGCGGGTCCCCGACCGGTCACGACGAGCACCGGCATCGCCAATTCGCCCTTCTCCCGGCCTGTCGAGTGGTCATCGGATGGCGACCCGGCGGTCGATCTGCGCTCGCTGCAGCAGCGGCTCTCGGAGCTCCCCGACACCTCGGTTTTCGCGTTCGACTACTCGTCGATGGCGGCGCTGTGGGTGGGTCACACCGCCACCGCACCCGCCCTGGCCGGAGCCATCGAGTGCCTCGCGCAGGAGTCCGGCGACACGGTCGACATCGTTGCGCATTCGATGGGCGGCCTCGCACTTCGCTACGCCCTCGGGGGTCGAACGAGGGAGTGGCCGCTCATGTCGGTCAGGTCATCACGGTGGCGACGCCGAACGAGGGGTCGGAGGTCGCCTCAGCCGTGTCGGTGATCGGGGACGCGACGGAAACCCTGTTCTCGTCAGCATCCGTCCTTGTTCAGCTCGCGCTGCCCGCGGTCGTCGGCATCTGCAACCGCGAGATGGAATCGGATGCCCGGGTCGGATGCGACATTCCGCCCAGCGTACGCACCGTTTTCGCGGTCGCCGGCGACGGCGGACAGGCGCTGCGGGCCGGCTCCGCCGAGCTCTCGAGTGTGCCCGAGTGGCCGAGCAGCCTGAACGTGCACGCAATCGCGGGCGATTACCGCATCCGACTGACGGCGGGGATCGTTCCGCCGGAGGTCTTCACGGCGTTCCGCGACGCCGCAGGGGTGTTCGGGATGGATCTGCGCCCCGCGATCGACGAGACGATCGAGGCGGGCGACGGGATCGTCGGCGTGAGTTCTGCGACCGCCGATGCCGACTCGAGCTTCGTTGCGCGCTGCGAGGTGTCCGTCGACCTCACGACGACGGACGGATCGGCGCAGTTCGGTGATCTCAGCGATCAGTTCGGCGGCATCCCGCCGCTGGCGGGGCCGTGTGCGCACGACCGGCTGTTCGAGAACGACGACGTTGCCCGGGATATCGTCGCGACGCTCGGGGCGTCCCGCGGGTAGCGCTGTCGCGACGCTCGGGGCGTCCCGCGGGTAGCACCGTCGTGGCGCCTGGGCGACGTGGCGCGCGTATTCCCGGCGGCGACGCAGGATGAGCGCGTCCCGGCCCCGTAGCATGTGTGGAATGTGTGGAATCGTCGGATATGTCGGGCCGCGTGAGAGTCAGCCCATCCTCATCGCCGGACTGTCGCGTCTGGAATACCGCGGCTACGACTCGGCGGGTATTGCCGTTATCGACGGCGACGGGCACCTGGGGATGCGCAAGCGCGCCGGCAAGCTCGGGGTGCTGCGCGACGACCTCGCCGAGCATCCGCTGCCGGCCGGAACGACGGGGATCGGGCACACCCGCTGGGCTACCCACGGCGGACCTACCGACGCGAACGCGCACCCGCACCTCGCCGACGACGACAAGCTCGCGCTGATCCACAACGGCATCATCGAGAACTTCGCCGCGATCAAGAACGAGCTGCGGGAAGAGGGATACGAGTTCCGCAGCGAGACCGACACCGAGGTCGCAGCGGTGCTGCTCGGCCGCGAGTATCGCGCGCACGATGGCGACCTCGTCGCGGCGTTCCGTTCCGTGGTCCGTCGCCTGGACGGTGCCTTCACGCTCCTCGCGATGCACCGCGACAACCCCGGCCTCGTGGTCGGGGCGCGCCGCAACTCGCCGCTCGTGATCGGGCTCGGCGAGGGCGAGAACTTCCTCGCGTCCGATGTCGCCGCCTTCGTCGAGCACACCCGTCAGGCGCTCGCGATCGGTCAGGACGAGATCGTCGCCATCACTCCCGGCGGCGTCGAGGTCACCGACTTCGACGGCAACCCGGTCGGCGTCGAGCCGTTCGAAGTGCTGTGGGATGCCGCTGCCGCCGACAAGGGCGGGTGGTCATCGTTCATGGCCAAAGAGGTCTCGGAGGAACCCGAGGCCATCGCGAACACGGTGCGCGGCCGCATCCGTGACGGGCTCGTGTCGATCCCCGAGCTCGACGGGCTCGACGAGCTCTTCGCGGGGATCAATCGCATCATCGTCGTCGCCTGCGGCACTGCAGCCTATGCCGGCATGGTCGGCAAGTACGCCATCGAGCAGTGGGCGCGGGTGCCGGCGGATGTCGAGCTGGCGCACGAGTTCCGCTATCGCGACCCGGTGATCGGGGCCGACACGCTCGTCGTCTCGATCAGCCAGTCCGGCGAGACGATGGACACCCTCATGGCGGTCAAGTACGCCCGCGAGCGGGGTGCGAAGACGCTCTCGATCTGCAACACACAGGGTGCGACGATCCCGCGCGAATCCGATGCCATCGTCTACACGCACGCCGGTCCCGAGGTCGCGGTCGCCTCGACGAAGGCCTTCGTCGCGCAGATCACGGCCCTCTACCTGCTCGCGCTGCACATCTCCCACGTGCGCGGGACGCTCAGCGATACTGAGGTTCGCCAGCAGGTGCTCGAGCTCGAGGCCGTGCCCGACAAGATCGCGCGGGTGCTCGAGGACGAGCAGGCTCACATCGAGCAGTTCGCCCGGTGGATGGGCGACACCCAGTCGGTGCTGTTCCTCGGTCGGCACGTCGGCTACCCCATCGCCCTGGAGGGAGCTCTCAAGCTCAAGGAGATCTCCTACATCCACGCCGAGGGGTTCGCCGCCGGTGAGCTCAAGCACGGCCCGATCGCCCTCATCGAGCCCGGGCAGCCGGTCTTCGTGATCGTGCCCTCGCCGCGGCATTCGCCGCTGCTGCACTCGAAGGTCGTCTCTAACATCCAGGAGATCCGCGCCCGCGGTGCCCGCATTATCGCGGTTGCCGAAGAGGGGGATGCCGCCGTGCTGCCCTACGCCGATGAGGTGCTGCGCATCCCACTGGCCGACCCGCTGTTCGAGCCGCTGCTGGCCGTCGTGCCGCTCCATATCTTCGCGATGGGCCTGGCCACGGCCAA
Source organism: Microbacterium schleiferi (assembly GCF_015565955.1). NCBI lineage: Bacteria > Bacillati > Actinomycetota > Actinomycetes > Micrococcales > Microbacteriaceae > Microbacterium > Microbacterium schleiferi. Next base: position 557,833 of record NZ_CP064760.1, read on the forward strand.
GGGCTTGGATGTCGACCAGCCGCGCAACCTCGCGAAGTCCGTCACCGTCGAGTAGGGGTCGGTTGCCTTGAGGCGGCCCGAACGCAGGATGACAGGCCGCGACGTGCCGCGCACGCAGGATCTGCGGCCGTTCATCCTGCGATCGGTCCGCGTCGCGGGGGTGCGGCGGCGGTAGGGTGGCGGATGCTGCGGCATCCGTCACCGCCGCCGCTGAGGAGTGCGCATGATCGTCGGGATCGGCGTCGACCTGGTCGACATCGAGCGGTTCGAGCGGACGATCGCGCGCACGCCGAAGCTGCTCGCGCGGCTGTTCTCCCCGGCCGAACGGATGCTGAAACCGCGATCCCTGGCGGCCCGCTACGCCGCGAAGGAAGCGCTCATCAAGGCGCTCGGCGGATCCGACGGAGTGCACTGGACCGAGATCGAGGTGACGCCCGAGGCATCCGGTCGCCCGTGGTTCACCCTCACCGGATCGACTGCCGACGTCGTCGCTGCCCGGGCCATCACGACCCTGCACCTGTCGATGTCGCACGACGCGCACCTCGCGACGGCCTATGTGATCGCCGAGTCCTCTCCGGAACCCGGGGCGCGAACCCACACGGACGGCGCCGAGCCCACAGCATCCGGCGCGGGAAAGGTGTGGGCTGGCGCGGATGATGTGGGTTCGGCGATAGGGGCCGAGCAGGGAGTGCAGGAACGATGAGCGTCATGCCCGGATCCCGGTTGCCGGAGGGGATGCTGCGGGAGGCATCCGTTGATGTCGCTGCGATCGCGGCGAACGTGCAGCACCTGCGGCGGATGACGAACTCCGAGGTCATCGCCGTCGTGAAGGCCGACGGCTACGGACACGGCGCGACCCGGTCCGCCGTCGCCGCACTCGCAGGCGGCGCGACACGGATCGGTGTCTCGGACATCACCGAGGCCCTCGCGTTGCGCCGCGCGGGCATCACGGCTCCGGTCCTCGCGTGGCTGCATGCGCCCGGAGCCTCGTTCCGCGAGGCTGCCCACGCCGGCATCGAGCTCGGCATCTCGAGCTTCGACCAGTTGCAGCAGGCCGCCGCCGCGGCATCCGTCGACAGGCCCGTCGGCGTGCACCTCAAACTCGAAACCGGACTCGCGCGCAACGGCATCGCACCCGCCGACTACGGCGTCGTCTTCGCCGAAGCCGCACGCCTCGAACGCATCGGCAAACTCCGCGTCATCGGGCTGTTCAGCCACCTCTCCAACACGAGCCCCGACGACGATCGCGCGGCGCTGCGGGTGTTCCTGGATGCCGCGGGCTCAGCCGCCGCGCTCGGTCTCGCGCCGCCGCTTCGGCACCTCGCCGCCACCCACGCCGCGATCGCCCTGCCCGAGACGCGGCTCGGCTGCGTACGGGTGGGGATCGGGATCTACGGCCTGTCGCCGTTCGACGACCGCAGCTCCGCGGACCTGGGCCTGCGCCCTGCCATGACGCTGCGCGCGGCGGTGGCGGCGGTACGTCGCGTGGATGCCGGACACGGCGTCTCGTATGGGTACCAGCACCGCACCGAGCGCGAGAGCACCCTCGCGCTCATCCCGATCGGGTACGCCGACGGTGTGCCGCGAAACGCCTCCGGTCGCGGGCCGGTCTGGATCGGCGGCAAGCCCTTCGCCGTCGCCGGCCGCATCGCGATGGACCAGTTCGTCGTCGACGTCGGCGACCACCCGGTCGCGGTCGGCGACGAGGCAGTGCTGTTCGGCGACCCCACGCTCGGCGTCCCGTCAGCCGATGACTGGGCCCGCGCCGCCGGCACGATCAACTACGAGATCGTGACCCGCATCGGTCCTCGCGTGCCGCGTCGGCAGGTCTCGTCGTGAGCGGGCTCGACGAACTGATCGGCGAGCGCGAGGTCACGAGCCCCGCCGATATGCACGCTCTCGGGTGCAGATGGGGAGGATGCTGCGTCCGGGCGATCTCGTCGTGCTCACCGGGGTGCTCGGGGCCGGCAAGACGACCCTCACCCGCGGGATCGGTGAGGGACTCGGCGTGCGCGGACCCATCCAGAGCCCGACCTTCGTGCTGGCGCGGACGCATCCGTCTCTCGTCGGTGGTGCGCCGCTCGTGCACGTGGATGCCTACCGACTGGGCTCGCCAGCCGAACTCGACGACCTCGACATCGACTACGACGGATCTGTCGTCGTCGTCGAGTGGGGGCGCGGAATGGTGGCTGGCCTGCGCGACCACTGGTGGGACGTCGAACTGCAGCAGGAATGGCACGGCACCGGCGTCGATACCGCCTGCGGCACCTACGGACCGGCAGCCGCGGAACTCGAAGCCGACGCGCCGCGCGTGGTCAGCATCCGTCGCGAACCGTCCTGACTTGCGCCGGAGCCGGTGGGGCCCGGGGTCTGGAACGGTGGTCGGGGCGCGTGAGCTGTGCCGAATGCAGGATGGATGCGTGCCTGGGCGGCGTGGCGGCGGGGTGGAGCGTGGATGATCCTGCGTTCGGTCCGGCCGCGACGGGTGGGCGGCGGTGAGGACGCTGGCCGGCGGCGGGTCGCTGGCAGGGGCCGCTGGCCGGGGGCTGGGGCCGCTGGCCGAGGGCTGGGCGGGTGGTGCCCGGGCCGAACGCAGGATGAATCGGGTGCCAGCACCGCCGAACGTGCCTGCACTGGCGGCTGAGCCTGCAATCGGCACACGGCAGGTGTTCCCGGGCCCCGCCGCGGATACCCTGGGAAGGTGATTCTCGGCATCGACACGTCGCTTGGCACCGCGGCTGCGGTCGTCGAGACCGACGGCGTGGTGCTCGCCGAAGCGTCGAGCGCGAATCCGCTCGGTCACGCCGAAGTCATCGGTGACCTGCTGCAGACCGTGCTCGGCACGGCGCGCACCGACGCCCCCCTCGGTCACGCCGGCGCCGGTACGCCGGGAGCGCCCGCGGAGATCACTGCGGTTGCCGCGGGCATGGGTCCTGGGCCGTTCACCGGACTGCGCGTCGGCATCGCTGCCGCCCGAACCTTCGCGCTGGGGCGCGGCATCCCCGTGGTCCCGGTGGTCAGCCACGATGCTGCAGCGCTCGGCATCCTGCTCGACGAGGCGCTCGCCGGTGAGACGGATGCCGATCCGGAGCGGTTTGCCATCGTCACGGATGCCCGCCGCCGCGAGTTCGCCTACACGGTGTACGAGGGGATGGATGACGACGGCCTGCCGATCCGTGTCGCTGAACCCGCGCTAAGCCCCCGCGATGACATCGATGCGGTGCTGACCGAGCTCGACGCCCGTCGGCACGACACGACTGCCATCTCGGCGGCCATGGTGGCGCTGGTCGCGGCGCGGGCAGTGGCGGCGGGGCGTGAGGTCGGTCCGCGGGACGCGCTGTACCTGCGCTCGCCGGATGTGACTCTCTCGGCCGGGCCGAAGAAGGTGGGAACATGAGCATCCGCCTCGCGACCGCCGACGACCTCGCCGCGATCATGGCGATCGAGCGGGCGTCGTTTCCGACCGACGCGTGGTCAGAGACGATGATGGCCGCCGAGCTTGCGTCGCCCCACGGTTCGTACGTCGTCGTCGAGGAGGCGGGGCGCATCGTCGGATACGGCGGAGTGCGCGCGGTGCGCGGGGCGGCGGATGCCGACATCCAGACCATCGCGCTCGAGACGGCCGCCCGAGGAACGGGCCGGGGACGGATACTGCTCGCCGCGCTTCTCGAGCACGCCCGCGAGGCCGGGGCAAGGACCATGTTCCTCGAGGTCCGCGACGACAACGCGGTCGCCCGAAACCTGTACCAGCGCGAAGGCTTCCTCGAGACCGGCCGGCGCCCGCGCTATTACCAGCCCGACGACGTCGACGCGATCATCATGCAGCTCGACCTTGTCGGATGGGATGCCGCGCGGCGCGAGGTCGGCGGCGACGCGGCGCTCGCGGCGGAACAACCCTCGGGCGGGACGCGAGGAACTGCCGTGGCATCGGGGGAGTGTGCACATGAGCGCCGCCCGCGAACCCCTCGTCCTCGGGATCGAGACCAGCTGCGACGAGACCGGCATCGGCATCGTGCGCGGCCGCACGCTGCTGTCGAACACGATCGCCTCGAGCATGGACGAACACGCCCGCTACGGCGGGGTCGTGCCCGAGGTCGCCGCCCGCGCGCACCTCGAAGCGTTGCAGCCAACGATCGAGGCCGCGCTCGCCGAGGCGCAGGTCGAGCTCGCGGATATCGACGCCGTCGCCGTCACGTCGGGCCCCGGGCTCGCGGGTGCGCTCATGGTCGGCGTCGGCGCCGCGAAGGCGCTCGCGGTCGCGCTCGACAAACCGCTCTATGCCGTCAACCACCTCGTCGGCCACATCGCCGCCGACCTTCTCGACGCTGACGCGCCGCCCCTGGAGTACCCGACGATCGCGCTACTGGTCTCGGGCGGTCACACATCCCTCCTGCTCGTCCGCGACCTCACGGGCGACGTCGACCTCCTCGGCGAGACCGTGGATGACGCCGCCGGAGAGGCCTTCGACAAGATCGCTCGCATCCTGGGCCTGCCCTATCCGGGAGGTCCCGAGATCGACCGCGCCGCGGCATCCGGATCGGACGGACTGGGCGGGACCCGCGCCGGCGACCCGAACGCGATCCGCTTTCCGCGCGGCCTCTCCCGCGCCAGCGACATGGCCGAGCACCGCTACGACTTCTCGTTCTCGGGGCTCAAGACGGCCGTCGCGCGCTGGGTCGAGCAGCAGGATGCCGCGGGCAATCCGGTTTCGACCGCGGATGTCGCGGCATCCTTCCGAGAAGCTGTCGTCGACGTCCTCGTGACCAAGGCGCTCGCGGCGTGCGCGGACTTCGGCGTGCCGCGCCTGCTGCTGGGCGGAGGGGTGATCGCCAACCGGCGGCTGCGCGAGGTCGCGCTCGAGCGTGCTGCAGCGGCGGGTGTCACGGTTCGCATTCCGCCGCTGTCGCTGTGCACCGATAATGGGGCCATGATCGCGGCCCTCGCCTCGGAACTGATCATGGCCGGGCACGGCCCCTCGACGATGGCGTTCGGCGCCGACTCGACGCTGCCGATCACCGACATCCAGGTCGCGGGGGAGGCACAGTGACTGATCGTGCTCGAGGGTTCTCGCGCTTTCCCACCGCCCCGGTGGACGTGCCGACGACCCTCAGCGGCCCCGACCCGTCGCCGGACCGCCCCGGCTGGGAACCGGATGCCGGACCCGTCGAAACCGCAAGCTTCGACCGCGGGTTCGCAGGCTGGGCGCTCGGCTTCGGGATCGTGGGCCTGGCCGTCTCGCTGTTCGTCGGATGGGGCTTTGTCATCGGCGTCGTCGCGATCGTGTCGGGCATCATGGCGCTGCGGCATCCGCGAGACAGCCGCCGCGTCGCGGTCTGGGCGATCGTGCTCGGCGCGGTGTCGATCCTCTACAGCGCGGGCTGGCTCCTCTACGCCTGGACCGTTCTGACCTGACCCGTCGCCGGTTGCCGCGCCGGCGCTTTCGGGCGACGGATGCGGGGATCGGCGGGGCTGTACGGGAACGCGGTGCGCGTCAGGGAGCGGGCGGAACGCGGTCGGCGAGGATCGCGACGCGGGTGCCGGCGATCCTGGTCATGATGAGGGTCGCGGACTCGTCGCCCTTCAGCTTGAGAGTCTGACGGAGCGCCGCGGGGTCGACATCCACGCCGCGCTTCTTGATCTCGAGGATGCCGATACCGCGCTCGCGCAGGGCCCGCGCGAGCTTCTTCGTGTCGGAAGGGAGCACCTCGCGCACGCGGAAGCTCTGCACGAACGGGCTCGTGACGGGCTTGTCGCCGGTGAGATACGCGATCTTCTCCGACAGCATCCCCGCGTGCAGCGACCGGGCGACCTGCCCGATGAGCCGGGCACGGATGACGGCGCCGTCGGGCTCGTGGATGAACTGCCCGAGCGCGCGCACCGGTTCGTCCTCGCTGTCGGCGGGTGCGGTGAGCTCGGCCGCGTGTTGCCCGCGCAGCACGAGCGCCGATCGCGTCACCCCCTCGCGGGCGAGTGGACCAGACCATAGCACCAGCTCGATCGTGGATCCGTCGGCGCTGACCCACTGCGCCTCGCATCCGTCGGGGATCCGATCGCGGTCGAGTCCCGGACCGAGCTTCACACCGCCCGGCATCCGCCCGATGAGCTCGAACACCCACTCCAGAGACGGCGACCAGTCGTCGGTGCGCGCACGGCCCGTTTCGCCCGTCTCGCGTCGTGCCGGGTCCAGCCAGACGGCGTCAACCCCGCTCAGGTCCTGATCCTCCGCGAGGCCGTGGCGCACCGTGACGGACGCGCCGAACGGGGCGAGGTTGACGGTCGCGAGTGCCGCCGTGACCTCGTCGGCATCGACAGCGTCGACACGGATGCCGAGACTGGCAAGAGCCAGCGCATCTCCGCCGATTCCGCATCCGAGGTCGGCGACGTGCTCGAGTCCGGCGCGACGGAACCGCCCCGCGTGGTGGGCGGCAACGGGAAGACGCGTCGCCTGCTCCAGGCCGGCGCGGGTGAACAGCATCCGTGACGCGAACTCACCGAACTTCGCCCTCGCCCGTTCACGCAGCCGCGCTTGGGTCACGACCGCCGACACGAGGTCGGGGGAGTGGCCGGCGCTGCGCAGTCGCGAGACGGTGCGCCCGACCTCATCGCTGGAGGAGATGGGGCCGAGGCTGTTCAGAAGGTCGAGCCCCGCCGGCGTCAGCAGCGCCCGCACCTCGGCGATGTCCATCCATCCACCCTAGGCGCGGGCGCTGCTAACTCCTCAAACCCGCCCGCGGAGTGAGGCCCGCGGGCGGGTTTTGCGGTCCTGATGCCCGACTCTTGAGGAGTTACCGACGCGCGAGAGCGTCAGCGGGTCCGCGTCAGCCGCAGCTGCTCACGAGATCCCACGAGGATGCCGAGAGGCGCTGCAGGCTGGTCACGGTGGCATCGCCGAGGCCGAGGTAGTCCTGCGTGCCGATCGCGTAATACGGGTTGTAGGGGTTCACGCCGTAGGACGTGGCCCGGCCCGCTGCCTTGTGGGTCGCGTTCGTGGCGGTGACACAGTCGCTCGGCGTGGGCGTCGGCGTTCCCGTTGGGGTGGGCGTCGGCGACGGTGTTCCGGTCGGTGTCGGGGTGGGCGTCGGTGTCGGCTCACCCGACCGGTCGGCGCGGCGGTTGTTGTCGAAGAAGAACTCCGTCACATACGCCGGGTAGTCGATGCTGTTCGCGCTGATGTACGACCCACCCGATCCCGCGCCGGCCGGCCAGTTGTGGCCAAGGCCCGTGTTCTGGATGACGGAGACGCGAGGCCCGTCGGCATCCGAGTACAGCGTTCCCGAGCCGGACGTGTTGGTTCCGGCAAGGCCCGAGAGGCCGAACGTCGAGGTCTGGTCAGCATCGTAGATGTCGGCCATGATCTGCCCGTTGAGCGTGTTGTACCCGGGCGCAACAGTGGAGTCGTTGCTGCCGTAGACGACCGAGGTCAGCTGCGTGTCGAAGGCTCCGGATGCTGCGCCGGCAAAGCTCGTGCACGTCGATACGCCCTGGTTCTTGGAGACGGCGACCGAGGAGATCTGCCCCGAGGTCGTGCCCACTGTCGGTCCGGCGTTGATGCCGATCCCGGCGAAGACGTCGGGCGCGAGGCATCCCATGACCATCGTCTGACCGCCGCCCGACGATAGCCCCGAGACGTAGACCTGATCCGCATCGATCCCCAGGCTGCCGCGCGCCGTGAGCGTCGAGGCCAGCGACAGGAGGTTGTCGTCGTGACGGGCCGGCGCCGTGCGCGAGTGATTCGCGTCGTAGTAGTCCCAGCAGCCGAGGATCACCCCGCCGTTCGGGGCATCCGGCAGCGCGACGATCATGCCGTACTCGTCTGCCGTCTGCGCCCAGTTGCCCGCCGACTGCAGATCGGACGCCTTCTGTACGCATCCGTGGAGCGAGATCATCAGCGCGCGGCCGGCGGGCAGCGCGGCCTCCGTCGTCGGCGTGTAGAGCCGCACCGACATCCCGGCGATCGTCTCGGTCGTCCACGTTCCGGTGCCACCGGTCGAGCCGCCCGAGCCGCCGCCGGAGCCGCCTCCGCCGTTGGTGCAGCCGGGGAGCGTCTCGAATCCCGGGGGACAGGTGATCGCCTGGGCGGCGGGTGCGACAGCGGTGAGACCCGCCACCGCCAAACCTGCCGCCAGGAGCGCGCCCAGAGCGCGATTTCGGACACGAGAGAGCATGCGTCATCCCTTCGTCACTGCCCCGGCCATTGCCCCGGGCGCCATCGCACGGTCGTCCCGGTCGGAGCACGGGCATCCCTCTCCAGTGAGTGGATGCCGAGGTGCGTCATCGCACGCGACTCACGGTAACTGAAAGATGATTCATATACCAGGTTAAGTCGGAGGACATGGCACGACTCTCATCTCGCGGGGGCGTTGTCGCCCCACGATCCGAATCTGATTGGCACTCGCGTTGCATGAGTGCCAATGCTTCAATACACTTGCGTTAGCACTCTCGGTGTGAGGTTGCTAACGAGTCTTGGATCTCAAGGAAAGCAGAGGTAGACCCGTGTCGGTTTCCATCAAGCCGCTCGAGGACCGCATCGTCATCAAGCAGGTCGAGGCCGAGCAGACCACCTCGAGTGGTCTCGTCATCCCCGACACCGCGAAGGAGAAGCCCCAGGAGGGCGAAGTCGTCGCGGTCGGCCCCGGCCGCATCGATGACAACGGCAACCGCGTTCCGCTCGACGTCGCCGTCGGTGACCGCGTCATCTACAGCAAGTACGGCGGGACCGAAGTGAAGTTCGGCGCCGAGGAGTACATTGTGCTCTCGGCTCGCGACGTGCTGGCGGTCGTCGTCCGCTGAGTCGACAACTCTTCGACGGGGCTCGGATGCTGCGGCATCCGGGCCCCGTCTTTTCGTGCGTGCGGCCGCTGGCGCCGCGGGTCCGTGCCTGGTCCTAGGCTGAACGGGTGACGCGCGAATCTGCTCCGGGGGATGGGAGCTCAGCGCCCTCGACGGGCGATGTCCCGGCATCCGGCGCGGCAGAGATCGCGGGAGCGGATGCCGCGCAGCTCGCCCAGGAAGCACCGGCGGATGCCGCGCGCGAGCGACTCGTCGGCGGCATCTTCGCGTTCTCGGCCTATTTCCTCTGGGGCTTCCTGCCGCTGTATTTCATCCTGCTCGCCCCGATCAGCGGCTGGGAGCTGGTCGGATGGCGCATCCTGCTCTCGCTCGTCTTCTGCATCTTCCTGCTCACCGTCATGCGGGCGTGGCGGCCGTTTCTCGCCATCGTGCGCCAACCGCGGCTGCTCGGCTGGACCGCCCTGGCGGGGGCGGTCATCTACGTCAACTGGCAGGTCTTCATCCTCGCCACCCTCTCGGGCCATGTCATCGAGACAAGCCTCGGGTACTTCATCAATCCGATCGCGACGGTGCTTCTTGGCGTCCTCGTGCTGCGCGAGCGACTTCGCCTGACGCAATGGGTTGCCATCGCGATCGCCGGTGTCGCCGTCATCGTCACGATCGTCGGCTACGGCACGGTGCCGTGGGTAGCTCTCACCCTCGCGGCATCCTTCAGCATCTACGGCCTGATCAAGAAGCGCATCGGCCCGTCGGTGGATGCCGTCAGCGGCCTCACCCTCGAGTCGGCCTGGCTCACGCCCCTTGCGATCGTGCTGCTGGTGGTCACGTCGCTCACGAGTGGTCTCACTGTCGGTGCCTACGGTGTGTGGCACGCCGTGCTGGTGAGCCTCGCGGGGGCCGCGACAGCCGTCCCGCTGCTGCTGTTCGCCGCCGGAGCGCGACGGGTGCCCCTGACCGTCGTCGGGCTGCTGCAGTTCATTGCGCCGATCATGCAGTTCATCACGGGCGCATGGATCCTCGGTGAACCGATGCCGCCCGAGCGCTGGGTCGGGTTCGCGCTGGTCTGGGTCGCGCTCGCCGTCCTCACCGTCGACTCGCTCGTCTTCGCGCGCCGCTCGCGCGGAGTCAGTGACGTCGCCGAATACAGCTGACCCCGCTGCCACGGCCGACTGCTTCGCAGCCGTTCCGTGCGCTGCGGCGCCGCTCGCGCGCCCTCACCACCGTTCCGCTGTCACAAACTGCCGCATCCGTCGCCGGTGAGCGACAGTCTGTGACAGTCGAAGGGCCCGAAGCGGTGCCCCGGCAGCGCGTCGGCGGGTGTCAGCGCACGAAGCGGGCGATGGCGGCGGAGGCCTCGCGGATCTTCTCCTCGGCCTGCTCGTCGCCCTGGCGCGCGGCATCCACGACACAGTGGCGCAGGTGATCTTCGAGAAGGCCGAGGGCGACCGACTCCAGCGCAGCCGTCGTGGCACTGATCTGCGTGAGGATGTCGATGCAGTACTTCTCGTCCTCGACCATCGAACGGATGCCGCGCGCCTGCCCCTCGATGCGCTTGAGACGGTTCAGATACCGCTGCTTGTCGCCGATGTACCCGTGGTGCGCCGCCGGGTCGTGAGCACTGTGGTCGGCATCCGTCGCCTCACCCTCGTGCGCGGTCGTCTCGAGAGTGTCGCTCATCGCGGGCTCCGTTCGTTCGTGCTTCTGCGTGACCCGACGACAGCCGGGTCGATGCTCTGAAAGCGGCGTAGTCGCAGGCTGTTACCGACGACGAAGACGCTGGATGCCGCCATCGCCGCCCCAGCGATCATGGGGTTCAGCAGCCCGAGCGCCGCGAGCGGGATCGCCGCGACGTTGTACGCGAACGCCCAGAAGAGGTTCCCACGGATCGTGCGCAGCGTCGCCCGCGACAGTCGGATCGCGTCCACCGCGCCCAGCAGATCCCCGCGAACGAGCGTGAGGTCCGAGGCCTCGATGGCGGCGTCCGTGCCCGTGCCCATCGCGATTCCGAGGTCGGCCTGCGCGAGCGCTGCGGCGTCATTGACACCATCGCCCACCATCGCCACGACCCGGCCGCGGGCCTGAAGTTGCTCGATCTGGGCAGACTTCTCGGCGGGCAGGACGCCCGCGATCACCTCACGGATGCCGACTTCATCGCCCACGCGCCGCGCCACCGCCTCGTGGTCGCCGGTGAGAAGAATCGGCTCCAGTCCGAGCGTGCGAAGCCGGGACACGGCATCCGCGCTGGATGCCTTCACCGAATCCGCGACGGTCAGGACTCCGCGAGCCTGCCCATCCCACGCCACGACGACCGCGGTCATCCCGTTTTCGCCGGCGCGCTCGACGGCTGCCGTGATCTCGGCATCCTGGCGCACCGACCAGTCGGCGAGCAGCCCGAGAGACCCGACCACCACGGCGCGACCGGCGACCCCCGTCGCGCCTCGCCCCGCAACCGACGAGAACGACTCGACCGCGGGAAGCCGATTCGCGGCCGTTGCATCGTCGGCCGCGACGGCGGAATCCGTGCCGTCCTCGGTACGCCGAGCTGCCGCCGCGATCGCCTGCGCGATGGGGTGCTCGGATGCCGACTCCACCGCGCCCGCCAGGCGCAGCACCTCGGCAGCATCCTCGCCCGGCGACGGGGCGACGTCCACGAGGGTCATCTGTCCCTCGGTGACGGTGCCGGTCTTGTCGAGCACGACAGTGTCGACGCGCCTCGTCGACTCCAGGATCTGTGGTCCTTTGATGAGGATGCCCAGCTGCGCGCCCCGACCGCTGCCGACCAGGAGCGCCGTCGGTGTTGCCAGCCCGAGAGCGCATGGGCAGGCGATGATCAGCACCGCGATCGCCGCGGTCAGCGCCATCGCCGTGCCGGCGCCGATCACCAGCCACGTGACCAGGGTGCCGGCCGCGATGACGATGACGATCGGGACGAACACGCCAGCTACCCGGTCGGCGAGCCGCTGCACCTCGGCCTTGCCCGCCTGGGCCTGCTCGACCAGACGCGCCATCTGCGCCAGCTGGGTCTGCTCGCCCACGCGGGTGGCGCGCACGACGAGGCGGCCGCCGACGTTGACTGTCGCGCCGATGACTGCGTCACCCTCGCGGACTTCGACCGGCACCGACTCTCCCGTGATCGTCGAGGTGTCGACCGCTGACGTTCCCGACACGACGACCCCGTCGGTTGCGATCCGCTCGCCGGGGCGCACCACGAACTCGTCGCCGACCCGCAGCTGGGACACGGGGACGCGCAGCTCGGTGCCATCGCGCAGCAGCGCGGCATCCTTGGCGCCGACCTCGAGCAGCGAGCGAACTGCCTGGCTCGCCCGCCGCTTCGCGCGCACCTCGAGGTAGCGCCCGAGCAGCAGGAACGTCGTGACCCCGGCCGCGACCTCCAGGTAGATCGTGTTCCCGGCCTCGCCCGGCTGTGCGATCCACGTGAAGCCGTGGGTCATGCCCGGCATGCCCGCTCCGCCGAGGAACAGTGCGTACAGCGACCAGAGGTAGGCCGCCGAGACTCCCATCGATACGAGAGTGTCCATCGTCACGGCGCCATGACGAAGGTTGATCGCTGTCGCTCGGTGGAACGGCCACGCCGCCCACACCACGACGGGTGATGCCAGCGCCAGCGATGCCCACTGCCAGGAGGTGAACTGCAGCGCGGGGATCATCGCGAGCAGGATCACGGGAACCGAGAGCACCGCGGCACCGATGAGTCGCTGCCGCAACGATGCCAGTTCGGGATCAGCGGCCGTCGACGGGTCGGCGGGCTCCGCGGCCGGCGGCGCGGGCACGGTAGCCGTGTACCCGGTGCGTTCGACCTCGGCGATCAGGGCCGCCGCGTCGGTGCCGCTTCCGCCCGTCGTCTCTGCCGTGGCGTCGTCATCGATGCGGACGACGGCCTTCTCCGTGGCGTAGTTGACGGATGCCGACACTCCCGGCATCCGGTTCAGGCGCTTCTCGATGCGCGCGGCGCAGGAGGCGCACGTCATCCCGCCGATCTGGAGCTCGATCGGCGCAGGGTGGCTTCCCCGAGCGGTGCGGCTGTGGTCACCGTCGCGCGGCCTGATAGCCGGCCTCGTCGACGGCGCTGAACACGGCATCGTCGTCGAGGTTCTCGGCAGTGACGGTCAGCAGGCCCGTCGACGCGCTGACCTCGATGGCAGAGACACCGGGGATGCGGGAGACCTCATCGCGCACGGCGTGCTCGCAGTGACCGCAGGTCATTCCGGTGACGAGGTACTCGTGGTGTGCCATGGCGGTTCTCCTCCGTGTGCGTGAGCCGAATCTATACCCCCAAGGGGTATACGCCTCAACGATACGCCCACGCGCGCTCTTCCGCACCGCCGGTCACGACGGATCCGGGCGCCAGGTAACGATTCGACAGCGTTACACATCGTTAACGCACCGCAACACACGCGAGACCAGTCCACGGATAGGTTATTGGCACTATGCGGGCTCTTGACGGACCCGCATCCATCCACAGCAAGGAGCATCATGGGCGTCTTCACACCATCCCGCGCAGGCTCGATCCTCGGCGGTATCGCCGTCGTCGGTGTCAGCGCGGTCTTCCTGGCGGGCTGCGCCGGCGACTCCGGTGGCGGGAGCGGTACCACTGACCCGTCCGAGTCCCTCGACCTCAAGATCGGCACTGCGCTGCCTGTCACGGGCAACCTGGCCTTCCTCGGCCCGCCGGAAATCGCGGGTACCGAGTACGCCGCTTCGGAGGTCAACGCGGCAAACGCCGGCGTGACCATCGAGATGATCCAGGGTGACTCGGGCGACACCGACAACAAGGCCTACGAGACCGAGATCCCGCGTCTTCTCAACGAGGGAGTCTCCGCGATCATCGGTGCTGCCTCGTCGGGTACCTCCCTGCAGTTCATCGACCAGGTCGTCGGCGCCGGTGTCATCCAGTTCTCGCCCGCCAACACGTCGGCGGCGTTCACGACCTACGACGACAACGGTCTGTACTTCCGCACCGCCCCTTCCGACACCCTGCAGGGTGAAGTGCTCGGCAACCTGATCGCCGAGTCGGGCGCGCAGACCCTGGGCATGATCGTCCTCAACGACTCGTACGGCACCGGCCTGGCGGGCTTCGTGAAGGATGCGTTCGAAGCTGCGGGTGGCACGGTCGTTGCCGAGCCCACCTACAACACGGGTGACACGAACTTCTCGGCTCAGATCTCGGAGGTCGTCGCCGCCAACCCCGACGCGATCGCCCTGATCACGTTCGAAGAGGTCAAGACGATGCTCCCCGAGCTGTTCGCCGCAGGCGTGCCCGCCGACAAGCTGTACTTCGTCGACGGCAACCTCGCCAACTTCGGCAGCAACGGCATCGACGTGGGCGGTTCGCTCGAGGGCGCCAAGGGAACTCTCCCCGGCCTGTCGATCGACGCGATCACGGACTTCACCTCCTCGCTCCAGACCTTCTGGACCGACGAGGGCAACGACGAGCTGACGGAGTTCAGCTACGCCGCAGAGTCCTACGACGCGGTCGTCCTGCTCGCCCTGGCATCCCTGGCCGCCGGCTCGACCGACGGCGCGGCGATTGCCGACAAGCTGCAGGAAGTCTCGGGCGGTTCCGGTGACGGCACCACCTGCACCTCGTTCGCCGAGTGCGCCGAGATCATCAACAGCGGTGGCGTCGCCGACTACGACGGTATCTCGGGCAAGATCACGTTCGATGACGTGGGCGACCCGACCGACGCGTCGATCGGCATCTACCAGTACACGGCCGACAACGACTACGTCGCGTACCAGTAAGCCTCACGGCTAGCGAGCGGGGCTCCGACCTTCGGGTCGGGGCCCCGCTCCCGCGTGGTGCAGCATCCCACCCCGCCCGCGACCATCCGTCCCGCCCGCGACATCCGTCCCGCCTGTGGCATCCGTCCCGCCCGCGAGATCCGCCCTGCCTGTGGCTAACTCAGCAAAGCTGGGTCAGCCGGAGCAGTCGGGCAGGCGAGCGGAGCCGAAATCGGGTCGATTGTGAGGAGTTAGCGGCACCCTCGCGACGGCGAGTGTGCGTTGCTGGGCCGCGACTGTGGTGTCGCATCCGTCCCGGAAGCCGTACGCGAGGGTCGCAACACGCCGCAGCGATCAACGTCTGCACGGCATGTTGCGACCCCTCGCGTGAGGCGTCGGGCCTGCAGGCCTTAGCCTTGATCCACCGATGAGCCGTGGGGTTGAGCGGGCGCGGTGACGCAGAAATGCCCCTCTGATCAGGAAGAATAGTGATTGTCTAGACCGCTGTTCGACCGATCCGAGAGGCATCTCGTAGGTGCAATTCAAGCATGCTCCCGCTGCTGTGTCAGCGATGTTCGATGATCCGAATCTCGTGTCGGCCGCGGGTCTGGTCCCGATGCTCCGCCTCGCCCGTTCCGTGGGCCTCGACGAGCTCGCGCAGTCGAGGTTGAGCGTCCCGACGGACAGGGGCGCGAACGCCGGGTCGAAGGTGATGGCGCTGGTGGCGGGGATGCTCGCCGGTGCGGACTCGATCGACGACATGAACCTGCTCCGTCACGGCGGGATGGGGCGATTGTTCGATCGGACGTATGCGCCGTCGACGTTGGGCTCGTTCCTGCGCGAGTTCCGTTTCGGGCATGTCCGCCAGCTCGATGCCGTCGCTTCCCGGACTCTGGTGAACCTCGCCTCGGCCGCACCGCTGCTGCAGGTTCGGGGCGGTGAGCGGGTGATGGTGGATCTGGACGACACGATCGTCGAGGTCCACGGATACAAGAAGCAGGGCGCCTCGTTCGGGTACTCCGGCGTCCGCGGACTCAACGCACTCCTTGCGACGGCGTCGACGACCTCGTCAGCACCGGTGATCCTGGGTCAGCGGCTCCGGCAGGGGAAGACCGGCTCCCCGAAAGGCGCCGCCAGGATCGTCGGTGACGTCCTCGCAACCCTCCGCCGCATGAACATCGGGAGCAGTGTCCGGCCGCTGCTGCGGGCCGACTCCGCGTTCTATGGGCACGGCACCGTTGGCACCGCGATCAAGTCCGGCGCGGACGTATCTGTCACGGTCCGGATGGACCCTGCGGTGAAGACAGCGATCTCGTCGATCCCCGAGGACGGGTGGGAGACGATCGAGTATCCGAACGCGATCCGTGACGAGGCCACCGGGCGGTGGATCTCGAAAGCCGAAGTCGCCGAAGTGCCCTTCGTCGCGTTCCGCTCCCGGAAGATCGCCGAACGGGTCGAAGGACGTCTCGTGGTGCGGCGCATCCCGGACCTGAACCCGAACAAGGTGGAGCAGCCGACCTTGTTCGACGTCTACCGGCACCACGCGTTCTTCACCACCACCGACAAGCAGACGATGGGCACCGTCGCGGCGGACAAGACCCACCGTGCCCACGCGATCATCGAACAGGTCCACGCCGATCTGAAGGGCGGACCGCTCGCTCACCTTCCGTCCGGGGTGTTCACCGCGAACAGCGCCTGGCTCGTGCTCGCGGTGATCGCGTTCAACCTCACCCGCACCGCCGGACTCATCTCCGACCGCGCCGGGCGGCTCGCCAGAGCGACAACCGCGACGATCCGCCGCACCCTCATCACTGTCCCGGCACGCCTCGCACGATCCGCCCGGCGCATCACCATGCACCTGCCCGCGGCCTGGCCCTGGCAGGCCGCGTTCGATCGCCTGTTCACGGCCACCCACGCCCCACCACACGTCAGCACGAACTGACCACCGCCGCGACGACGGCCCGACCGAGAACACAGTGGACGACCGGGATGCGACGCCCGGAACACAACCCTGCCCGCGGCCGGTCAAAGCCGCATCCATCAAGTCGAGCCCCTCGCCCAAGGCTCATCGGTGGATCGAGGCTTAGGCGCCGAGGGTGCCGAGGTAGAGGCCGATGACCTTCGGGTCGTTCAGCAGTTCGCGGCCGGTGCCGGTGTAGGCATCCTTGCCCTGGTCCAGCACGTAGCCACGATCGCAGATCTGCAGGCAGCGACGGGCGTTCTGCTCGACCATGATCGTGGTCACGCCCGCCTTGTTGATCTCCGAGACCCGGAGGAACGCGTCATCCTGCCGGGCGGGCGACAGGCCAGCCGACGGTTCGTCGAGCAGGATGACAGCCGGGTCCATCATGAGTGCGCGGCTCATCGCCACCATCTGCCGTTCGCCACCCGACAGCGAGCCCGCCCGCTGGTTCAGTCGCTTGCCGAGCTCGGTGAAGATGCCGGTGACGAAATCCAGACGCTCGGTGTAGAGCTTGGGGCGCTGGAACAGCCCCATCTGCAGGTTCTCCGCGATCGTGAGGCTCGGGAAGACGTTGTTGTTCTGCGGCACGAACCCGACGCCCTTGGCGACGAGCTTGTTGGCCCGCAGGCCCGTGATCTTCTCACCGTTGAGCGAGATGTCGCCCTGTCGCACCTTGACCTGACCGAAGATCGCCTTCAGCAGCGTGGACTTGCCGGCACCGTTGGGGCCGATGATGCCGATCAGTTCGCCATCCCAGGCGGTCAGGGTCGCGCCGTTGAGGATGTTGACCCCGGGCAGATACCCCGCGTGGACCTCGTCGACCAGGACGACCGGCGTTCCCTCGCGGACGGGGGGACGCTCGTCGGTGGCGGCTGCATCGGTCATGACTTCTCCGTCCCGGTGCCCGCGCCCGGTTCCTGCGTCTTTTCGGGGCGGCATCCGACTGCTGGTGGTGCGACTTCTCGTGTGACTTCTCGATGGCCTCGTCGAACTCCTGCGCTTCGCGCTGCAACTCGATGGCCGCGGTGTTGAGCTCGCCGGGGACGCGCCCGGTGACAACGCCCAGGTCGACATCCTGATGCGACCCGAGATAGGCATCGATCACCGCAGGGTTCTGCATGACGGTATCGGGTGGGCCCTCGGCGACGATCTTGCCCTCGGCCATCACGACGACCCAGTCGGCGATGTGACGGACCATGTGCATGTCGTGCTCGACGAACAGCACCGTCATCCCCTCGTCCTTGAGGTCAAGGATGTGATCCAGCAGTGACTGCGTGAGGGCCGGGTTCACACCGGCCATCGGCTCATCGAGCATGACGAACTGCGGCGAGCTCATGAGGGCACGGGCCATCTCGAGGAGCTTTCGCTGCCCGCCCGACAGGCTCGCGGCGAAGTCGGTCTCTTTCGTATCGAGCTTGAACTTCTTCAACAGCACGCGCGCGCGCTCTTCGATCTCGACATCCTGCTTACGCCACAGGAACGGGAACAGCGATGAGAAGAAGCTCTCGCCGCGCTGACCCGTTGCGCCGAGCTTCATGTTCTCGAGCACCGTCAGCAGGCCCAGAGCCTTCGTCAGCTGGAAGGTGCGCACCGCGCCCATTCGCGACACCTTGAACGCCGGGACTCCCGCGAGCGCCGTCCCGTCGAAGGTCCACGATCCCTCATCCGGCTTGTCGAATCCGGTCAGCAGGTTGAAGAACGTCGTCTTGCCGGCGCCGTTGGGGCCGATGAGCGCGGTGATGGCGTTCCGGGGGATCTCGAGGTGCTCGACATCCACGGCGGTGAGCCCGCCGAATGTGCGCTTGACGCCGTCGGCGATGATGATCGGGTCGACCTTCGCGACGCCGGGCCGGATCTCGACATCGGCGTCGCCGACAACATGGAGTCCGGTTGTCTTGGGGCGCGCTTCCGGCGCCAGCGGCTCATCGGACAAAGCTCAACTCCTTCTTGTTCCCGAGGATCCCCTGCGGGCGGAAGATGATCAGCAGCATGAGCGCGACCCCGATGAGGACGAACACCGACTGCTGCGCCTGCTCGCGAGACAGGAAGGGCAAGAGCCCGGCATCCACCAGGGCGGGCAACAGGTTCGACAGGAACGCGCGCACGACCCAGAACAGCACGGCGCCGAGCACCGGACCGAAGATCGTTGCGGCACCGCCGAGCAGCAGGGCCGTCCAGATGAAGAACGTCTGCGACGTCACATAGACGTTGGGGTTCACGTTCGTCCCCATCGCCGTGACGATGCCGCCGGCCGCGATGATCACACCGCCGATCACGAGGGCCTGCATCTTGAACGAGAACACGTTCTTACCCAGCGACCGCACGGCATCCTCGTCTTCACGGATGCCCTTGATGACGCGGCCCCAGGGGCTGCGCATCAGCGACCAGGTGAAGAGGACAGCCACCGCGGTCAGGGCCACGCCGATGATGATTACCCACCACTGGTCGCTCGTGTAGATCCACGGACCGAAGCCGTAGGTGCCCTCCGGCAGCGGGTTCGCAGCCCGGAACTCGGCTTGGAAGCCGAACAGTCCGTCAGCCGACCCCGTGACGTCCTTATAGGCGGTCGAGAGGAAGAGCAGCCGCACGACCTCGGCGGCGGCGATCGTCACGATCGCGAGGTAGTCGCCGCGAAGCCGCAGCGTCGGGATGCCGAGAATCAACGCGAAGACGGCGGCGAGAACGAATCCGACGAGCGCGGCTGCCCACCACGGCAGCCCGAACGTCAGGATCGAGATCGCGAAGCCGTAGGCGCCGACCGCCATAAAACCGGCGACACCCATGTTCAGCAGGCCCGCGAACCCGAAGTGGATCGACAGGCCGATCGCCGCGAGCGCGAAGCCGAGGGTCGTGGGGCTGAGAATCTGGCTCAGCGTGTTGTTCAGAATCTGACCGAAGTCCATCGTCGTACCCCCTTCAGCCCACTCGCTCTTTTCGACCGAGGATGCCCTGCGGTCGGAAGAGGAGAATCAGGATCAGCACGACCAGCGCGCCCACGTACTTGAGATCGTCGGGGACCCCGAACAGGCTCGTTGTCTCGACGAGGATGCCGACGATGAGTGAGCCCACGAGCGCCCCGAGCGCGGTGCCGAGACCGCCGAGGACCACGGCGGCAAACAGCAGCAGCAGGATGCTGGTTCCCATGTCCCACTTGATGCCGGGGCGGAAGTAGGCCCAGAGGACTCCGGACAGGCCAGCGAGGGCTGCCGCGAGGATCCACACGATCCGCACGATCGCGTCGACGTCGATTCCGGATGCCGCCGCAAGCGACGGGTTGTCGGAGACCGCGCGGGTTGCGCGCCCGATCCGGCTGCGGGTGAGCCACAGCGCGAAGATGATGATCACGACGACCGAGATCAGCATGCTGACGAGGTCCATCCAGGTCAGCACGATCGAGCCGGGCAGCGGGATGACGCCCGACAGCGGATTCGGCAGCTGCAGCGTGCCGCCGCCGACGAACATCTGGAAGACGTAGCGGAGGGCCAGCGAGAGTCCGATCGACACGATCATCAGCTGCACGACGCCGAGGCCTTTTCGGCGCAGGGGGCGCCAGAGCCCGGCATCCATCGCGTACCCGAACGCTCCCGAGACGATCACCGCCAACGGGACGGCGATCAGCAGCGGCAGACTCAACCCCACGGCGAACAGCAGTGCTATCAGCGCACCGAAAGTCACCATCTCACCGTGCGCGAAGTTCGAGATCCCCGTCGTCCCATAGACCAGCGAGAGGCCGATCGCGGCGAGGGCGAGCATCAGACCGAAGTTGACGCCGTTGACCAGACGCTCCACGAGCTGGTCGAAGAAGCTCGTCGTGTTGCGTTCGCCTTCGCCGATGAAGAAGTTCGTCGTCACGCGCCCCCGGGGCCGACCGTGACCTCGCGGACATTGGGAGAGGTGTCTTCGCCGGTCTCGTCGATCACGGCGATCCCCTCGGGGAGGGTGTCTTCGTTGAGCGTCACGGTGTAGTCAGCGTTGCGCTCGGGCACCCCGACCGACCACTGCCCACCGGCATCCGTTTCGACCGCCTGTTCGCCACCGGGGCCGTCCACGATCAGCTCAACACCCTCGAGCGGTTCACCCTCGAGCTGCACGTTGCCGCTGATGCGGTAGGGATCATCGTCGGCGGCGTGGGCCGCGGTTGGCAGGGCGAGGAGGCCGAGGACGGTCAGCGACAACGCGAGAAACGCGCCGAGGCGATTCCGCGTCGTCCTGGCTGGGGCATTCGGATGTGGCACTCAGACCTCCCGGACGGCAACGGCCGAGGAAGTCGCTTCGACCGTGATAGACGACCGTACGAGCGTATTGTGTCCACGGTGTTTCCGGGGATATTCGACTGAGAACGATCCCAATCCGTTGTGAATCCGGTTGCCGGGCGCTACCGGGAATGCGCGCGGTCGCGCGAACGTAGAATTCTCTATAAGGCCCGCCGTCCCCAGGAGAAGCATGGACACTCACGACCCGTTCGGATTCGTCGGACTCACCTATGACGACGTGCTTCTGTTGCCCGGTCATACCGACGTCATCCCGAGCGAGGCCGATACGTCCTCCCGCGTGACGCGCCGCATCACGGTGGCGATTCCGCTCATCTCCAGCGCGATGGATACCGTCACCGAGGCGCGGTTGGCGATCGCGGTCGCCCGGGAGGGTGGCCTCGGCATCCTGCACCGGAACCTCTCGATCGAAGATCAAGCCGCGCAGGTCGACCGCGTCAAGCGCAGCGAATCGGGGATGATTTCCGATCCGGTCACCACGACGCCGGACGCCACGATCGAAGAGGTCGACGCGATGTGCGCGACCTACCGCATCTCCGGACTCCCGGTCATCGACGACGAGGGCGTGCTCGTGGGCATCGTCACGAACCGTGACATGCGCTTCGTGTCGGGCTTCGAGCGCAAGACGACCCTCGTCAAGGACGTCATGACCAGCGAGGGCCTCATCACCGCGCCTGTCGGCATCGGCGCGAACGACGTCATCGCGACCTTCGCCAAGCACCGTGTCGAGAAGCTGCCGCTCATCGATGACAACGGCAAGCTCGCCGGCCTGATCACCATCAAGGACTTCGACAAGAGCGAGAAGTATCCGCTCGCAACAAAGGACGAGCACGGGCGCCTCCGCGTGGGGCGGCGATCGGTTTCTTCGGCGACGCGTGGGAGCGGGCCGAGGCGCTGCGCGATGTCGGTGTCGATGTGCTGGTCGTCGACACGGCGAACGGGCAGTCGGCCGGCGTGATCGACATCGTGCGGCGACTGAAGGCCGACCCCTCGTTCGCTGGCATCGACATCATCGGCGGCAACGTCGCGACCCGCGAGGGCGCGCAGGCGCTCATCGACGCGGGGGTGGATGCCGTCAAGGTCGGCGTCGGTCCGGGCTCGATCTGCACGACGCGCATCGTCGCCGGTGTCGGGGTTCCCCAGGTCACCGCGATCTACGAGGCCTTCCAGGCCGCGCGCGAGGCCGGGGTGCCGGTCATCGCCGACGGCGGGCTGCAGTACTCCGGCGACATCGCCAAGGCGCTGGTCGCGGGCGCCGACTCGGTCATGATCGGCTCGCTCTTCGCCGGCACCGATGAGGCCCCGGGCGAGATCGTCTTCCAGGGCGGCAAGCAGTTCAAGCAGTATCGGGGCATGGGGTCGCTCGGCGCGCTGCAGACCCGCGGCAAGAAGACCTCGTACTCGAAGGACCGGTACTTCCAGGCTGACGTCCCGACCGACGACAAGCTCATCCCCGAGGGGATCGAGGGGCAGGTCGCCTACCGTGGCCCGCTCGCGGCTGTCGCCTACCAGCTCGTGGGCGGCCTGCGGCAGTCCATGTTCTACGTCGGTGCCCGCACGGTCGAGGAACTCAAGGCCAAGGGCAAGTTCGTGCGCATCACCTCGGCGGGGCTCAAAGAGTCCCACCCGCACGACGTGCAGATCGTCGTCGAGGCCCCGAACTACAAGCGCTGACGCGCGTTTGGGCTGCCCCGGTCCGGGGCGGCGCTCGCGGCATCCGTCTCGCGCGAGGTTCGCAGAATCGCGCGAGGTTCGCAGGATTCTGGCGTCATTCTGCGCAGTACGTGCAGTTGTGCGAGGTTGGCGAGCCCGTGTCAGGGTGCCGGCGCCTCCTCCCCAGTGTGACGTGGGGATTCGGTTCGAACAGACAGGATGCCGACGCCTGCCATGCCCGCGGCGCGGCAGGAAACTGCTGGGATGGAGCTCGTCGAGTGGCTGGCGCAGCGGGAGGGTATCGCGCATCGCGCCGACATCTTGCGCGCCGGCTACAGGGTCGCTGAGATGCGCCGTTTCGTGCGCGACAGGCGGGCACGTGTCATCCGTCGTGCGTGGGTGACGCTCCCGGATGCCGCGCCCGATCTCGTCCTCGCCGCCAGTGCGGGCGGGCGGATCTCGTGCCTCTCCCTTGCGAGGCGGAGGGGGTGGTGGATGCCGCCGGACCTCGACCCGCATCCTCATCTGCATCTGATTCCGGGCTCCGGGTCGGCGCGCTTGCCCGCCGGATGGCGTGGTCGCGTGCACTGGACGACACCTCTCGCGCCGCAGGAACGCGGGCTCACCGCGACGGTCGAGGACGCCCTGCTTCACATCTCCGGATGCGCGCCCCACGACGCGGCACTTGCGCTGTGGGAGTCGGCGATTCGCGTCGAGGGCTTTGCTCCCGAGGCGGTGAGGCGCGTCGGGTGGACCTCGCGGGCCGCCCGTGAGCTGGCAGATGAGGTGGTCGGGCTCTCCGACTCTGGGCTCGAGACTCTCGTCGTTCTGCCACTGCGCCGCTGGGGTGTGCCGGTCGTGCAACAGGCAAGGGTCGGCGGCAGGTTCGTCGACCTCCTCGTCGGCGAACGGCTCGTGCTGCAGATCGACGGTTTCGCGCACCACGCCTCGAGCGCCCAGCGCACCAAAGACATCGCCCACGACGCGGAGCTCACGCTTCGCGGCTATACGGTGCTGCGCCTGAGCTACGCCCAGATCGTCTACGACTGGCCCGCGGTCGAGCGCCGCATCCGCAGCGCCCTCGCCGCTCGCCTGCACCTCGCCTCCTGACGTCCTGCCGCGCCCCTCCCACCCGCGCCCCTCCCGCGCCGCGCCCGTCCCGCGTGCCGTGCGCATCCTGTCCTGCCGCGCGCCCTCCCGCGCCTCTCAGGCCCTCAGAACTGCGCGAAGTTCGCAGGATGCCGGGCCAATCGTGCGAACTTCGCGCAATTCTGCGGAGTTCAGGGCAGGGCAAGGGCAACGGCAGGTCAGGCCAGGGCAGGGCAGGGCAGGGCAGGGCAGGGCAGGGCAGGCCAAGGTCAAGGGCAGGGCCAGGGGCAAGGGCCAAGGGCCAAGGGCGCGGGCGGGGCTGACCGCGGCGGGGGTACCCGGCCCGGAGCGCCGGGCGTATGGTCGGGGGCATGTGCCGGAACATCCACACGCTCCACAACTTTGAGCCGGCCGCGACTTCTGATGAGGTTCATGCGGCAGCGCTGCAGTACGTGCGCAAGATCGCCGGGACGACCAAGCCGTCCAAGGCGAATCAGGATGCCTTCGATCGCGCGGTCCACGAGATCGCCCACGCGACACAGCACCTGCTCGACGACCTCGTCGCCGTCACTCCACCCAAGAACCGTGAGGAAGAGGCGGCGAAGGCTCGCGCGCGGGCCATCGCGTCGGGCCGGTACTCGGTCGCGTAAGGCAGCTCGCGGCATCCGTTTGCCGGCGGGTTCGTCGTCCCGGGGTGTGCAAGGTCCGCAGTGTTGCGCGAAGTCCGCAGGATTCTGGCCCCGGGATGCGGAGTTCGTGCGATTCTGCGGAGTTCGTCGGGCGCCCGACGGTCCGGGGCAGCTGGGGCGCGGCTAGCGTAGGGGCATGTCACTTCCTCCTCTCGTCGAGCCCGTCGATGCGTTGACGGACGCCGAACGCGATCGCACCGCACGTCACCGGAAGCTGTTCGCCATCGGCGACCTTGGCCAGCGGCGCCTCGCGGCAGCGCGCGTTGCCGTCGTGGGTGCCGGAGGCCTTGGATCATCCGTCATCCTGGGCCTTGCGGCGGCCGGTGTGGGAACCATCGGGATCATCGATGACGACGTCGTGGACCTCAGCAATCTCCACCGACAGATCATCCATTCCATTGACACCGTCGGTGACCCCAAGACCGAGAGTGCCGCGACCCGGGCACGCGGTCTCGCGCCCGGCGTGCGCATCATCGAGCATCCGGTGCGCCTGACCGCCGCCAATGCCCGGGAGATCCTCGCGGGCTACGACCTGGTGCTCGACGGGTCCGACACGTTCGAGACCCGCGACGTCGTGGATGCTGCAGCGGCCGAACTTCGACTGCCGGTGGTCTGGGGGAGCGTCCTGGAGTTCTGGTCGCAGGTCACGGTCTTCTGGTCGGCGCCGCCGGCCGGCAACGATCCGGTGCGGCTGAGCGACCTGTTCCCCGCCGGCTCGACGGGTCAGGTCTTCACGTGTGAACAGGTCGGGGTGCTGGCATCGGTCTGCATGCAGACCGGCTCGCTCATGGCCTCGGAGGCGATCAAGCTCATCGTCGGCGAGGGTCGCCCCCTCCTCGGGCGGATCGCCGTCATTGACGCCCTCGCCGGGACGATGCGAGAGCTCGAGGTCCGTTCGGCCGCCAGTACTCACATGCCGATGCCCGCATGAGTTTCACACGCACGGTCGCCGAGCACCGCGACGCGATTCTCGCCTCGACCACCGTCCTGCCGCCCGTTCGCGTTCCCATCACTGACGTCTTGGGCCGAACGACCGCGGAACCCGTCGTCGCGACCCTCGAGATCCCGGCGTTCGAGAACTCCGCAATGGATGGGTACGCCGTCCGGTCGGATGACGGCGCCGGTCCGCGCACCGTCGTCGCCGACATCCCGGCCGGGGTCTTTCCCGACGCCGTGATCGGTGCCGGTAAGGCGGCGCGGATCATGACAGGAGCACCGCTGCCCGCTGGCGCTGATGCGATCGTGCCGCACGAGCAGACCCGTGAGTCATTCCGTGACGTGGCGCCGGGATCCGTCGTGCACCTCGATGCGGAACCCGTAGCGGGTGCCCACATTCGCCGCCGGGGCGATGACGTCTCGGTCGGCGATGTCGTCGTCGCGTCAGCGGAGCGCCTCGGGCCGTTGCAGCGGTCAGCGGCGGCCGCGGCGGGAGCGGCATCCGTTCTCGTGCACCCGGCCCCGCGTGTTGTCGTCATCGCGAGCGGCGACGAACTGGTCGCGCCGGGTGAGCCTGTCGGCCCGGGGCAGATTCCCGAGTCGAACGGTCTGCTCCTGGACGGGCTTGTTCAGGGTGCTGACGCTCTCGTGACCGAGCTGCTGCGCGTCGGCGACGACCCGGCAACCCTGCGGCGGGTGCTCGCCCGCATCGACGCTGACGCCCCTGACGCGATCGTGCTGACGGGCGGGGCCAGCGTCGGCGCCTACGAGGTGGTGCGCGAGGTGCTCGAGCCCACTGGCGTCCAGTTCCTCACCGTCGCGATGCAGCCGGGCAAACCGCAGGGGCATGGCGCTGTGGGCGGCATCCCGGTGTTCTGCCTGCCCGGCAACCCCGTCAGCGTCGCCGTGTCGTTCGAGGCGTTCGTGCGCCCCGCGCTGCTGCGGATGCAGGGGCGTCGCGACCTGCTGCGCCCGGTCGTGCGCCTGCGGGTGTCAGACGGATGGCGCACCCCGCCCGCCCGCGAGCAATTCATGCCCGTCGCGATCGATCGATCTGACCCGGCGGCATGGACAGTGCGCCCCGCGACTGCAGGGGGATCCGGCTCCCACCGCGCCGGCGCGCTCGCGCTCGCTGAGGCATGGGCGGTGATCCCGGCATCCGTCGACGAGGTCGCCGCGGGTGACGTGGTCGATGTCATGCTGGTGCCATGAGCTTCACGCACCTCGACGACTCTGGAAACGCCCGCATGGTGGATGTCACGGGCAAGCAGCCGACGGTGCGGGCGGCATCCGCGCGAGCGTTCGTGACGATGGCATCCGACACCGTCGCGGCGCTACGCGATGGCTCCGTACCGAAGGGCGACGTGCTCGCTGTCGCGCGGATCGCCGGCATCCAGGCCGCCAAGCGCACCCCCGAACTGCTGCCGCTCGCGCATGTCATCGGCGTGCACGGCGTCGTCGTGGACCTCGAGATTGAGGACGACGGGGTCCAGATCACCGCGACCGTGCGCACCGCCGACCGCACCGGGGTCGAGATGGAGGCGCTGACCGCCGTGACCGTCGCGGCCCTGTCGATCGTCGACATGGTCAAGGGCATCGACCGCACCGTGACGATCGCGCAGGCGTGCATCACCGCCAAGGAGGGCGGGCGATCGGGATCATGGACGCGCGAGGTTGAGGATGCCGTCGGCAGCTGAATCGGCCGGTGCCGGACCGATTGCAGGACCAACGGGGTCGGGAACCGGTTCCCGACCGCGGATCGGCGCGATCATCCTGTCGGGGGGACGCGCGCGACGCATGGGCGGGGTCGACAAGACCTCCCTGGGCCTTGCTGGTGCGACCCTGCTCAGCCGCACTGTCGCAGCCGCGCGCGTCGCGTGCGACGGCACGGTCGTGATCGTCGGCGCCCCACCCGAGGAGGGCCAGGGGACCGGCGCGCAGATCACCGAAGCCGGACCGATTGCAGGATCAACGCGGCTTGGAGCGGCCCGGGCGGGTGTGGATACGCCATCCATCCTGCGTTCGGCACCGTCGAGTGCGTCGGGGGTCGTCGTGATGCGCGAGGAACCGCCGGGAGGCGGACCGGTCGCGGCGATCGTCGCGGCGATCGGCCGCGTGGATGCCGACGAGGTCCTGCTACTGGCCGGTGACCTCGCGGAGGGCGATCGTGCCGTCGCGGCTCTTCTCGCGGGGCGCCCCGATGACGCTGCGGGAGCGGACGGCGTCGTGCTCGTGGATGAGGCCGGCCGGCGCCAGTGGCTCTGCGCCCGGATGCGGACGCAGGCGCTCGCCGACGCAGCCGCGCGCCTGACAGAGCCGAGGGGCGCGCGGATGAGCGACCTGTTCGCCGACCTGCGATGTCATGATCTGCCGGATGTCACCGGGGTGACGGCCGATGTCGACACGTGGCAGGATCTGTCCCGTGCCCGGTCTCGAGAGTCAGGAGCCCGCATGAACGACCGCACCCTTCCGCCTGAGGCGCTCGATGAGTGGGCCTCGGTGCTGCGCGACCGCTTCGGGTTGGATGCCGAACAGGTGCCGATCGCGCTCGTTCTCGATCTCGCGAGGGATGTCGCGCATGACGTCGCGCGCCCCGCAGCGCCGCTGAGCGCCTTCATCGCCGGACTCGTTGCCGGCCGTGCCGGCGGAAGCGCGGAGGACACGGCGGCGACGGTCGCCGAGGTCGTCGCGTTGGCGCGCGCTTGGGCCGAGGGCCGTGCTCCCCGGAGCGGCGGTGGCGGAGTCTGATGGCGACGGTTCGCTATTTCGCCGGCGCGGCCGACGCGGCCGGTGCCGAAGAGGAACTCCGCACGGAGGGGACGCTCGACGCCCTGCGCGCCGCCGTCGTCGCCGACCACGAGCGGCTCGGGTTCGTGCTCCCGCGGTGCGCGGTGCTCGTCAACGGAGAGCGCACGGATGCCGATATGCCGCTTTCGGCATCCGATGTCGTCGACATCCTGCCGCCCTTCGCTGGCGGATGAGTCGCGCTCGACATCCCGCGCCCCATCCGATCTTGTCGGTCCGCCCGGCGCGACTGCTCCGCCGAACCCACAGGTCTTGCGCCGACCCCGCGCGTATCTGCGCCTGGAAGGTGTGGGTTCAGCGAGGAATGTGTGGGTGCGCGCAAACTAGGCAGGGGGCGCGAGGCAGGGGGCGCAGGGCAGGGTGCCGGGAGTGTGGGTGCCGGCGTCAGCCGCCGATGGCGCTCATGGGGCGCTGGGGCTGCAGAAATCCTGGGTCGTCGATGCCGTGGCCGGCGCGCTTGCCGGCGATCGAGCGACGCAGGAGCTCGGCGATCGCGTCGTCGTCAGCCGGCGTGTGACCGTCGGTGCCGCGGAGCAGGGGGAGCAGGTCGGATTCCTCGCGGGCGAAGAGGCAGTTGCGCACCTGTCCGTCGGCGGTGAGTCGCACCCGGTCGCAGGCGCCGCAGAACGGCGCGGATACCGAAGCGATGAGTCCGACCGTCGTCGGTCCGCCGTCCACGAGGTAATCCTGCGAGGGTGACGAGCCGCGCTCACCGACCGGCGTCAGCGTGAAGCGCTGCGTGAGCTTGTCGAGAATCTCTCCCGCATCGACCATCTCGGAGCGCGACCAGGTGTGCCCGGCATCCAGCGGCATCTGCTCGATGAACCGCATCTGCGCGCCGTTGTCGACCGCGAATTGCACGAGGTCGACGATCTCGTCGTCGTTGACCCCGCGCATCGGCACGGCGTTGAGCTTGAGTGGCGAGAACCCGGCGCGGCGAGCGGCACGGATGCCGGAGAGGACGTCATCCAGGCGATCGCGGCGTGTCAGCTCGGCGAAGCGGTCGCGCCGCAGCGTGTCGATCGAGACGTTCACTCGCGCAAGACCCGCCTCACGCAGGGGGTCGGCGAGCTCGGGAAGCTTGAGCCCGTTGGTCGTCATCGATACCTCGAGCGGGCCCGCGACGCCCTCGATCTCGGCGACGCGACGGACGACATCCACGATGTCGCGACGCAGGAGCGGCTCGCCGCCGGTTAGCCGCACCTCGACGATCCCGAGGGTTGCGAGCACGCCCGCGACTCGCACGATCTCGTCGGTTGTCAGGATGCTGCTCTTGGCGAGCCACTCGACGCCCTGCTCGGGCATGCAGTAGGTGCAGCGCAGCGAGCATCGGTCGGTGAGCGAGATCCGCAGGTCCCGGTGCACGCGCCCGAACCTGTCGACGAGTTGCCCGCGCGAGCCTGGTGCCGCGTCGTCGCCGGGCGCTGAATCGGCCCCGACGGGTGCCGCGGCGCCGGCAGGGCGCGCGAGCGTCGTCGGCAGCGGAAGGTGGACGACGCTCATGCGTCCAATCCCACCCAGCTCGCGGTGCCGTCGTGCTCGTGCTGACGCTTCCAGATCGGCAGATCGGTCTTGATGCGCTCGATAAGCGCGCGGCACACCTCGAACGCGGGCGCGCGGTGAGCGCTGGAGACGGCGACGACGACGGCGAGATCACCGACGTCGAGCTTTCCGATCCGGTGCGTCACGGCGATGGCGCAGTCGGCATCCGTCTCGTCGAGACACGAGGCAGCGATGTCGCCGAGAATGCGCTCCGCGTCGGGATGCGCCGAATACTCGAGCAGCGTGACAGCACCGCGCGCGCCCGGATCGTGGTCGCGGACCGTGCCCACGAAGGTGGCGATGCCCCCCGCGGTCGGGCCCGATACTGCCGCGATGTGGGCCGCCAGGTCGAGAGGGGCGTCGCTGATTCGCGCGATCCGCACGGCGTTCGCCCGGACACCGGATATAGCTACGGACTCCGACATCAGTGGTCACCGCCCGCGAGCTGGTCGAGGACATGAGGCAGCAGGGGCAGCAGCGTGTCGAGGCCCTCCGCGGCGCCGCGCGTCGATCCGGGGAGGTTGGCGATCACCGCGCCAGGTCCGTCGACGACACCGACGATGCCGCGAGAGAGTGCAGCCATCGGCGTGGATGCCGCCCCCTCGCGTCGCAGCAGCTCGGCAAGCCCCGGCACCTCCCGGTCGATCACGGTCCGCGTCGCTTCGGGGCTGCGGTCGCGCGGCCCTACTCCTGTGCCGCCGGTCGTCACGACCAGGCGCGCACCGGTGTCGATCGCGCGACGGATGCCGTCAGCGACCGATCCTTCGCCGTCAGGCACCACGATGGCCGCGTCGCAGGCGTAGCCGGCCTCGACGAGACGGCTGATCAGGGCCGGACCCGTGGCGTCGGGGCGCTCGCCGGATGCCGCCCGGTCGGATGCCGTCACCACGGCAGCACGCACCGGGCCGTTCGTGGCGCGGCCTTCCGTGGGGGCCGGCGCAGCAGCATCCGTGCCCGCTGTCACGAGGTCGGCCGCCCCGTCGCCGTGTCAGCCCGCTGCTCCGCATCCCGCCGTTCGAGACGGATGACGACGGACTTCGAGGTCGGCGTCCCCGATCCGTCCGCGGTCGAATCCAGGGGCACGAGGACGTTCGTCTCGGGGTAGTACGCCGCCGCGTTGCCGACGGGGGTGTCGTAGTGCACGACGCGGAACTCCTCCGCGCGCCGTTCGGTTCCGTCGGTCCACACCGATACGAGGTCGACGATCTCGCCGTCGGTGACCCCGGCAGCGCCGGCATCCGTCGCGTTGACGAGCACGACGCGGCGCCCGTCACGGATGCCGCGGTACCGGTCGTCCTTGCCGTAGATCGTGGTGTTGTACTGGTCGTGGCTGCGCAGGGTCTGCAACAGCAGGTGACCGGCGGGGATCTTCGGGTACTCGAGGCCGTTCGCCGTGAAGATCGCGCGGCCCGTGACGGTCGTGAATCGGCGCTCGTCGCGCGGACCGTTGGGCAGGAAGAACGTGCGTCCCTTCGCGATGCGGGCCTCGTAGTCCTCGAACCCGGGAATGACGGCTTCGATGTGCGCTCGCGCCGCCGCGTAGTCGGCCTCGATGGCCTTCCAGTCCGCCTGCGGGGCGTTCGGGAGTGCGTTCGGCCCGGCGAACAGTCGCTCGGCGATCCGCGTGACGATCGCCACCTCCGACAGCATGTCGTCGGCCGGGGGCTTCAGCCGGCCGCGGGATGCGTGGACGGCGCCCATCGAGTCCTCGACAGTGACGCGCTGGTCGATTCCGCCGCGGTGGTCGCGGTCGGTGCGCCCGAGGGTCGGCAGGATGACCGCTCGCGTCCCCGTCACGAGGTGCGACCGGTTGAGCTTGGTCGAGACCTCGACGGTGAGGCGGAGGTTTCGCATCGCCGCTTCGGTGACCGCTGTGTCGGGGGTGGCGGAGACGAAGTTGCCGCCCATGCCCATGAAGAAGCGGGCCTTGCCGTCCCGCATCGCCCGGATCGCCTCGACGGTGTCGTACCCGTGCTTGCGGGGAGCCGTGAAGCCGAACTCGGCATCGAGGGCCGCGAGGAACGGCTCGGGCATCTTCTCGTAGATCCCCATGGTGCGGTCACCCTGCACGTTCGAGTGTCCGCGCACGGGGCAGACGCCCGCGCCGGTGCGGCCGACGTTGCCCTGCAGCAGCAGGAGGTTGACGACATCTCGCAGCGTCGCGACCGAGTGCTTGTGCTGGGTCAGGCCCATCGCCCAGCACACGATCGTCGCGGGCGATGCGATCACGAGGTCGCCGATCTCCCGCATCCGTGCCTCGGTGAGCCCCGTCGCGGTCTCGAACTCGCTCCAGGATGCCGCCTGAATGAGGTCGGCATACGCCGCGAAGTCGCTCGTGTGCTGCGTGAGGAAGTCCGCATCCAGGATGCCGGGCTCGCCTGCCTCGAGACGACGTTCGTGCTGCTCGAGCAGGTGCTTGGCCAGCGCCTGGAACAGGGCCTGGTCGCCGCCCATCCGGATCTGTACGAACTCGTCGGCGATCGCGGTGCCGTCACCGATCACGCCGCGCGGGATCTGCGGGTTCTTGAACCGCATGAGCCCCGCCTCCGGCAGGGGTTCACCGCGACGATCGTCGCGCCCTTCATCTTCGCCTTCTCGAGGGCGCTGAGCATGCGGGGGTGGTTGGTGCCCGGGTTCTGTCCCGCCACGATGATGAGGCTCGCGTCGTGGACGTCTTCGATCGACACCGTGCCCTTGCCGATACCGAGCGTCTGGGACAGTGCGACGCCGCTGGACTCGTGGCACATGTTCGAGCAGTCGGGGAGGTTGTTCGTGCCCAGACCCCGCACGAGCAACTGGTAGAGGAACGCTGCCTCGTTCGAGGTGCGACCGGACGTGTAGAAGATCGCCTCGTCGGGGCTGTCGAGTCCGCGCAGCTCGTCGGCGATCAGGTCGAGGGCTTCATCCCAGCTGGCCGGGCGGTAGTGGGTGGCCCCCTCGTCGAGGATCATCGGTTCGACAAGGCGTCCCTGCTGGCCGAGCCAGTAGTCATCGTGTTCCAGAAGGTCGGCGATCGAGTGCTTCGCGAAAAACTCCGGCGTGACGCGCCGGACCGTCGCCTCTTCGGCCACGGCCTTCGCGCCGTTCTCGCAGAATTCGGCGATGTGGCGCTTGTCCTCTTCGGGCCACGCGCATCCTGGGCAGTCGAACCCGTCCTTCTGGTTCACGCGCAGCAGCGCTCGGGCGCTGCGCACGAGACCCATCTGCTCGATCGACATCTCGAGAGCGTGCATCACGGCGGGCACGCCGACCGCTTCGGTCGCGGGCGCCGAGACACGGAGTTTCGACTCGTCGATATCTGCGGTGGGGGCGGACTTGGCCATGGTGGATTCTCCGGGTGGACTCTCCGGCGGGAGCGGCTGATCCTCTCCACGCCGCCGGTCGACGTCGACCTGTTCTCCCGAGACTAACGCCGATTCCTGCATCCGGCCCCGCCCCAGCCGGGTCGCGCCCCGCGAGGTCGGGGCACAATGGAGCGAGAGCGAAGGGGCCAAGATGGCGACAGGAATGGCGCGGCATCGCGTGACCCGCGTGCGGTGGGGCGATGGCGCGGTTGCGGCAACAACGTCGACGCGTGAGGATGTCGTGGCCCGCGAAGAGCCGCTGGAGATCCGGATCGACGGAACGTCGTGGTCGGTGACGATGCGTACGCCCGGCGACGACTTCGATCTCGTGGCCGGGTTCCTGGTCTCCGAAGGGGTGATCGCCGCCCGCGACGAACTCGCCTCGCTGCGCTACTGCGCCGGGTTCGACGAGTTCGGCCGGCGGGAAGAGAACACGTACAACGTCATCGACGCGATCCTCGGCCCCGGCGCTGTGCCGCCCTCGGACGCCCACGCCCGTCACTCGACCACCACGTCTGCCTGCGGTATCTGCGGCACGACCTCCATCGAGGCGGTCAGCAAGCAGTCGAGGTTCGATGTCGCCGGTGACGGCATCCGGGTCGACGCCGACGTCCTCGCAGGCCTGCCCGACGTGCTGCGCAAGAGCCAGGCCCTCTTCGATCGCACCGGAGGCGTCCACGCTGCCGGGCTGTTCACCGCCGAGGGCGAACTGCTGTGCCTGCGGGAGGACGTGGGGCGCCACAACGCCGTCGACAAGATCGTCGGCTGGGCCGTCCGCGAAGACCGCCTGCCGCTGTCGGGAACCGTGCTGCAGGTCTCGGGTCGCGCCTCGTTCGAGCTCGTCCAGAAGGCGCGACTGGCCGGCATCCCGATCCTCGCGGCCGTCAGCGCTCCGTCGTCGCTCGCGGTCGACCTGGCCGCGGCATCCGGGATGACCCTCGTCGGCTTCAGTCGGGGCCAGAGCCTAGCGATCTACACGGGCGCCGACCGGATCGAGGTCGGCCGCGGCGCTCCCGTCGAGGTCGGGTGACACGGATGCCGGTGTCCCGCGCCCGGCGGGAAGCCAAAGTGCGGTGACAGCGGTGGCCACGAGCACGAGCCCGCCCACCAGGATCGCCGGCCGGGCCGCCTCGACGTAGAGGTCGGGGACCAGTTCGCCGCCCGCGCCGAGGAAGATCGCCGTGATCACAGCGGTTCCCAGGGCCAGACCGATCTCGCGCACCGTGGCGTTGACTCCCGAGGCCTTGGCGTGATCGACGATGCCGAGGGTGGCCAGCAGAGCGGTTGCCGACGGGGCGAAGATCAGGCCCATGCCGACGCCGGCGATGATGAACGACGGCACCATGCTCGCGTAGGAGGTGTCGAGATCCATGATCGCGGCGATCCACAGCAGCGCGATCGCCTCCAGCACGAGCCCCGTGACCATGAGGACGCGGGTGCCCACGCGCGGCGCGATGAAGCCCGCGAGAGGAGCGACGATCATCGGAGCGAGGGTCCACGGTGTCGTGCGCACGGCAGCTTCCCAGGGGGTCGCGCCGAGCACGACCTGCATGTACTGGATGAGCAGGAAGATCGCGCCGAAGGTCCCGAAGCTGAATCCGAACCCGGCGACGTTCGTCACGGTGAAGCTGCGGTCGCGGAAGAGGCGCAGCGGGATCAGCGGCGCGGCAGTGCGGGTTTGCCAGAGGACGAAGAGGGCCAGCAGTGCGCCGCCCGCAATGAGTTCGAGGATGATCCCCGCCGATCCCCAGCCGTCGTCGTTGGCGCGGACGATCGCGTGGACGAACAGGATGACGCTCGGGGCGATGAGGAGGCCGCCGACGATGTCGATGGGCAAGCGTGCGCCGCGGTCATTGCGCAGAGCCCACAGCGCGAAGGGGATGGCGAGGATGGCGATGGGAACGTTGAGCCAGAAGATGCTCTGCCAGTTCCAGCCCTCCATGATCGCCCCACCAACCAGGGGGCCGACGGCGACGCCGAGGCCGGAGACGCCGCCCCAGATGCCGATCGCCAGCGGGCGCCGCGCGGGTGCGACCCCGGCGGACAGGAGCGCGAGGGAGAGGGGCATGATGCCCGCTGCGCCGAGGCCTTGCACCGCGCGCGCGGCGATGAGCTGCGACGGGTCGGTGCTGAGGGCGGCGAACACCGAGCCGAGGCCGAAGACCGCGATCCCGATCGCGAAGACCGTGCGGCGGCCGAAGCGGTCGCCCAGGGCCGAGGCGAGCAGGATCGTCCCGGCGAACACGAGCGTGTAGGCGTTGACGAACCACTGGAGCTGTTCGACGCTCGCGCCGAGGTCGCGGTGCAGCACCGGGAGGGCGTTGGTCATCACGAGGTTGTCGAGCGTCGCCATGAACATCGGGACGGATGCCGCGGCAACCACAACCCCGAAGGCCCGGTTCTTCGGGGCGCGGCGTAGGCCGCCGGCGGGGGAAACGGACGGGGCGACGGCGGACATGGCGCACCTGCTCTCGCGGTTGTAATCGGATGATTACTTAGACTGTAGTAATCGACTGATAACATGTCAAGCATGAGTGAGGGCGCGAAACAGCGGAGGATGAGCTCCGACGAACGGCGCACCGAGATTCTGCGCGCTGCCCACGCCGTTTTCGGCGCCCGGGGCTACGAGGGAGCGACCACCGACGAGGTCGCTCGGGCGGCAGGGGTCAGTCAGCCCTACGTGGTGCGCCTGTTCGGGACGAAGGAATCACTCTTCCTCGCGGTCCTCCATGACGCACTCGACCAACTCATGACCGGGTTTCGCGCCACGCTCGCGGCGCCGGAGCACGAGGAACCCGTCGAACAGCGCATGGGCGCGGTCTACCTCGAGCTGCTGAAGGTCCGGGGGCTCCATCAGACGCTGTCGTACGCGTTTCTTCTCGGGGGCATCCGGTCATCGGGCCCGCGGCCCGGGACGGGTTCCTGCAGGTCTGGCGATTCCTTCGGGATGAGGCCGGGTTCGAGGCGGATCAGGCTCAAGAGTTTCTCGCGCAGGGCATGCTCATCAACACCATGATCGGACTGCGCCTGGTCGACGACATCGACGGTGACCGGGCTGCCCGAGAGATCTTCGACACCTGTTTCCCCACGGAGTTGAGTGCCGTACGCCTCGTGGCGCCACACGGTGATGAGCCCTGGTGATGAGTACAGCTGACGAGTACCGCCCGTGACGGTACCGACGGCTCGCGTGGCATCGTCGCACCCCACCGGTAGGCTGGGCCCGTGACCATGGAGATCGAGATCGGCCGCGCTAAGCGCGCTCGCCGCGCGTACTCGTTCGACGACATCGCCGTCGTTCCGTCGCGCCGCACCCGCAACCCCGAGGATGTCTCGACGGCCTGGTCGATCGACGCGTTCCAGTTCGGCATCCCGGTCCTCGGTGCTCCGATGGATTCCGTCGTGAGCCCTCAGACCGCGATCATGCTCGGCCAGCTCGGCGGGCTCGGCGTGCTCGACCTCGAGGGGCTGTGGACCCGGTACGACGACCCCGAGCCGCTCCTGGCCGAGATCGCCTCCCTCGATGAGGCGACAGCCACGTGCCGGATGCAGGAGCTCTACTCCGAGCCGATCAAGCCCGAGCTCGTCCGTGAGCGTCTGCAGCAGATTCGCGACGCCGGTGTCACGGTGGCCGGGTCCCTGACGCCCCAGCGCACCCAGCAGTTGTACGAAACCGTCGTCGCTGCCGGGGTGGATCTGTTCGTCATCCGCGGCACCACCGTCTCGGCAGAGCACGTCTCGAGCGTCGACGAACCGCTGAACCTCAAGAAGTTCATCTACGACCTCGACGTGCCCGTCATCGTCGGTGGGGCAGCGACCTACACGGCAGCCCTTCACCTCATGCGCACGGGCGCGGCGGGCGTTCTCGTCGGCTTCGGCGGCGGGGCGGCGTCAACCACGCGCGGTGTGCTCGGCATCCACGCCCCGATGGCCACGGCCGTCGCCGACGTCGCCGGTGCGCGCCGCGACTACCTCGACGAGTCGGGCGGCCGCTATGTCCACGTGATCGCCGACGGTGGCGTCGGAACCTCCGGCGACATCGTCAAGGCGCTCGCAATGGGAGCCGATGCCGTCATGCTCGGCGTCTCTCTGGCGCGGGCGACTGACGCTCCGGGGCGCGGCTACCACTGGGGGCCCGAAGCTCACCATCCGAAGCTCCCGCGCGGGCGCCGGGTGAAGGTCGACCAGGTGACGAACCTCGAGTCCGTGCTCTACGGGCCGGCGCCGGTCGCTGACGGCACCGCGAACCTCATCGGGGCACTGAAGAAGTCGATGGCCACGACCGGGTACTCCGATCTCAAGGAGTTCCAGCGCGTCGAGGTGGTCGTCGCGCCGTACACGGGCGGATGACAGACCAAACCGACTTTCCCCCAACCCTGCGGGAGGTCATGCTCCGACCCCGTTGGATCGGGGTTCTGCTGCTCGCGCTCGTTGTTGCTGGCGTGTTCGCGTGGCTCGGCCAGTGGCAGCTCGCCCGGGCGATCGACACCGATCCGCTTCCGCCGGGTGTCACCGAACAGGTCCGCCCCCTTGCGGAAGTCGCCGGAGCGGGCGAGTACCTTCCCGAGCCGCTCGTCGGCCAGCGCGTCGAGGTAGCCGGCACGTGGGTGCCGGGCGACTTCCTGATCGTTTCCTCCCGCTTCAACGACGACGTCGAGGGGTATTGGGTCACCGGTCAGCTGCGGCTTGCCGACGCGGCGGCCCCGACATCCGTCGCCGTCGCCGCTGGCTGGGCTCCGACGCTGACGGATGCCGAATCCGCTGCCCTCGCCCTGGAGGAAGCCGCTGCGGCGGGAGATGAGGTCACCGTCGTCGGCCGGCTGATTTCCGACGAGGGCCCGGTGCCGCCGCCGCGCGGGGAGCCCCCCTTCACGATGACGCGGATGTCGCCGGCGGCCCTGCTCGCCCAGTGGCATGACACCGCGGGCCTGGACGTCTACCGCAGTTACATCGCCGCGCAGTCGGCGCCGGCGGGTCTCGTCGATATCGCCTCGCCGGCGCCGGATGCCGGTTCCACCGTGAACTGGCTCAACATCTTCTACGCCGCCGAGTGGGTGGTCTTCGCCGGCTTCGCCTTCTACTTCTGGTACCGCCTCGCCAAGGACGCGTGGGAGAAAGAGGTCGAAGAGTTCGAGGATGCCGTCGCTGCCGCATCCGTGGCGGGAAGCGCGCCCGCGGCCGGCGACTAGAATGGGGCCATGCCCCGCGAGCCGAAACCGTCGTCTTTTCCGGCCATTCGCGGAGCTCTGACCTTCTACCAGGTCGCCTCGATCATCACGGGCGTGATGCTGCTGCTGTTGCTCGCGGAGATGATCCTCAAGTATTCGCCGCTGCACACTGAGCTGTTCGCCGGCGGATCGGGTGGATTCCTCTGGTTCGCTCCGGTCCTCGTCGGTCCGGGATGCGAGTGGTATTCGCTGTTCGTCCCCGGAGGTCTGGGCTGCGACCTCGAATCGGCAGGCGACGGCGTCAACGTATCGCTGTCGATCCTCGTCGGTCACGGCTGGTTCTACGTCGTCTACCTGTTCGCGTGCTTCCGTGTGTGGAGCCTCATGCGGTGGCGTTTCCCCCGCTTCATCACCCTCGCGCTCGGCGGCATCGTGCCCTTCCTCTCCTTCTTCATGGAGGCGCGCGTCGCCCGTGAGGTCAAGGGGTATCTTGCCTCGCGTGAGACCGAGAGCCACGATCTCGCCGACCACTCAACGCTGCCCCGTCAGAACCCGACCGCATCCTAAGAACGCTCCCGACCCACGCTCCTGACCCCCGTAGGCACCGACCGAAAGCACCCGGTGACAGAACAGACCGAAACCTCGCAGCGACCCGTCCTCGTCGTCGACTTCGGCGCGCAGTATGCCCAGCTCATCGCCCGCCGCGTGCGCGAAGCAGGCGTGTACAGCGAGCTGGTTCCGCACACCGCGAGCGCCGCCGAGATTGCGGCGAAGAATCCGATCGGCATCATCCTCTCGGGCGGCCCCTCGTCGGTGTACGAGCCCGGTGCGCCGACGCTCGATCCTGGCGTGTTCGATCTGAACGTGCCGACGCTGGGCATCTGTTACGGCTTCCAGGTGATGGCGCAGGCGCTCGGCGGCGTCGTCGCGAACACCGGTCTGCGCGAGTACGGGGCGACGGATGCCAGCATCATTCGCGACGAGAGCGTGTTGTTCGACGGTCAGCCCGCCGAGCAGAATGTGTGGATGAGCCACGGCGACCAGGTCTCGGAGGCGCCCGCCGGGTTCGATGTGCTCGCCCGGACTGGCGCGACCCCGGTCGCCGCGTTCGGCAGCGACGCGCGCCGCATGTACGGTGTGCAGTGGCATCCGGAGGTCAAGCACTCCGACCACGGCCAGCGGATCATCGAGAACTTCTTGCACAAGGCAGCGGGGCTTGCCGCCGACTGGAACAGCGGGAACGTCATCGCCGAGCAGGTCGAGCGGATTCGCGCGCAGGTCGGTTCGGGTCGGGTGCTCTCGGCCCTGTCGGGCGGAGTCGATTCTGCCGTCTCGACAGCCCTCGTCCACAAGGCCGTCGGTGATCAGCTGATCGCGGTGTTCGTCGACCACGGACTGCTGCGCAAGGGCGAGCGCGAGCAGGTCGAGCAGGACTACGTCGCCTCGACCGGGGTGCGCCTCGTGACCGTCGACGCGCGCCACACCTTCCTTGAGGCGCTTGCCGGGGTGAGCGACCCGGAGGAGAAGCGCAAGATCATCGGCCGCGAGTTCATCCGCGCGTTCGAG
The DNA here is from genome assembly GCF_015565955.1 of Microbacterium schleiferi. Taxonomy (NCBI): domain Bacteria; kingdom Bacillati; phylum Actinomycetota; class Actinomycetes; order Micrococcales; family Microbacteriaceae; genus Microbacterium; species Microbacterium schleiferi. The sequence goes on from NZ_CP064760.1 coordinate 597,388, forward strand.
CGGGTGCAGCGTGAACTCGTCGATGAGGCCAAGGCCGACGGTGAGCCCATCCGGTTCCTCGTGCAGGGGACCCTCTACCCGGATGTCGTCGAGTCGGGCGGCGGCGCGGGAACGGCGAACATCAAGAGCCACCACAACGTGGGCGGGCTTCCCGAAGACCTGCAGTTCGAGCTCGTCGAGCCGCTGCGCACCCTCTTCAAGGATGAGGTGCGTGCGATCGGCCGTGAACTCGGTCTTCCCGAGGTCATCGTGGGCCGCCAGCCCTTTCCGGGGCCGGGCCTCGGCATCCGCATCGTGGGTGAGGTTACCGCTGACCGACTCGAGATTCTGCGTGATGCCGACGCCATCGCCCGCGAAGAGCTGACGAAGGCGGGCCTGGATGCCGAGATCTGGCAGTGCCCCGTCGTCCTCCTCGCCGACGTCAGATCGGTCGGCGTTCAGGGCGACGGGCGCACGTATGGGCATCCGATCGTGCTGCGCCCCGTCTCGAGCGAGGACGCGATGACCGCGGACTGGACGCGGCTGCCCTACGACGTGCTCTCGCGTATCTCGAACCGCATCACGAACGAGGTGCGTGAGGTCAACCGTGTCGTGCTCGACGTCACCTCCAAGCCCCCGGGGACTATCGAGTGGGAGTGACGCGGAGCGGCGCTCACACTCGTATGGGCACTGTGTGGCACTCGACCCCGGGGACGATCGAGTGGGAGTGAAGCGAAGCGGTGCTCACACTCGTATGAGCGCAGCGTGGCACTCGACCGCGGGAGCGGGCGAGTGGGAGTAGATCCCGACGCGGCGGTCAGGCTGCCGCCGGCGCGCTATCTCGTTCTCGCGTCGCGGCTCGTGCCCGACCTCGACGGCGGGTTCACGATCTCGGTGCTGCGTCGAGCCCTTGACATGGCCGCCGCGGGCGCCGACGTCACGCTCCTGACGGTCGACCCCGGTGAGACCGCCGATCACGACGCCCACCGAGCCGAGTGGGTGCGGCGGGGGCTCCTGGGCAGCGCGGCGGGCCTGCGCAATCTCTTCGACGATGCCCGGTCCGATCCATCGTGGCTGTACCGCGCCGCCATTCCGGGCCCCGCGCCGGCATCGCCGTGGCCTACGCGGGCGATCACCGACGACGGTGGAGCTACCGTGCTCGAGCTCCCGATCGTGAGCGGTAACGCCGCGTGGCATCTGACGGATGCGCCGGTGCGCGTCTACGACGGCGGCGCGATGATCGGATGGTTGCCCGGTTTCGGGGGGCTCTACCGCGCGTGGCTGAATGCCCTCGGCGCCGAACCCGGGGACGACGCCTCTGACGGGCACAGCGCTCCGGTCGTCGTGCTGTGCGAGGCACGGCAGATCGGTGAGACGCTGGTCGCCGCAGGTGAACCGGCGCTTGATGCGGGCATCCGCGTGCTGCATACAACGCACGCCTGCCACGTCCTCTCGCCGTTCCGGTGGGATTCGCCGATGGATGCCGCGTGGGAGCGGTGGTTCGAGGTCGCCGACCGATTCGACGGTGTGCTGTGGCTGACATCCTCGCAGCGCGACGATGTCGAGCGCCGGTTCGGTGAGAGTCGGCTGCGCTCGTTCGTCGTGCCGCATCCTGCTCCTGCCGTGTCGGCATCCACGGATCCGGTCGCTGGCCGCATCGTCATCCTGAACTCACTGATTCCCCGCAAACGCGTCGATCACGTGCTGCGCGCGCTTCCCGCGGTGCGAGCCGCGGTGCCCGCCGCGCACCTGCGCGTGTACGGCGACGGCGCTGCCCTCGGTGAGCTTCGCGCGCTGGCGGCCGAGCTCGGTATCGACGATGCCGTCGCGTGGACAGGCCACGTCGCCGATCCGGCGACACAGGCCTGGGCATCCGCCGACGTTCTCGTGCTCGCGAGCACGAACGAAGGTCAACCCCTCGTCGTGCTCGAGGCGCTCGCAGCGGGGGTTCCCGTCGTTGCGTACGACATGCCGTATGGGCCGCGCGACACCCTCGCGCGCGGTGGCGGGGTGCTTGTTGACGATGGCGATGTGGACGCTCTGGCTGCCGCGCTCATCGACGTGCTCTCGGATCGGGAGCGTCGCGCCGAGCTCGCCGCCGAGGGGCGAGCTGCCGCCGCCCGCATGGACGCTGCAGCATCCATGCGGGCCCTGGGGGATGCTGTCCGTGCCGCCCTGGCGTCTCCCGCGCCGCGCTGACCGCCGCCACTCTCGCCTGCCGAGGACGCGAGTCGCAACGGCGCATGTGTCGGCCGACACCCCGCGCGTCGATCCGAGGATGCGGCGCGCCGCGACATCCGTGCGCCGTTGCGACGTGCGCTGTTGCGACGGTGGCCGTTGCGACGATGGCGCCACAGGTCGACGGATGCAGAAGGGCCGCCCGACTCCGAGGAGTGGGCGGCCCTTCTGGGGATCAGCGCGTCAGTTGCTGCCGCGGAGGATCGCGAGAATGCGCAGGATCTCGATGTAGAGCCACACGACGGTGACCATGATGCCGAAGGCACCGAGCCACGCGTACTGACGCGGGGCGCCGTTACGCACGCCCTGCTGGATCGAGTCGAAGTCGAGCACGAGCGAGTACGCCGCCATGATGACTACCAGCACGCCGATGACAAGGCCGAGCGGGAGCCAGCCGAACAGCTGCACGCTGTAGAGGCCGAACGGTCCGCCGCTGTCGGGCCCGTTGAACGCACCGAACATCATCATGATGACGTTCACGAGCGAGAACACCAGGTAGCCGATCATCGCGACCATGAAGATCTTCGTGGCCTTCTTCGAGGCCCGGACCTTTCCGCTCGCGAACAGGGCGAGGGTGACACCAACCACGGCCAGAGTTCCGATGGTTGCCTGCAAGACGATGCCGGACCAGATGAACTCGAAGAACGCCGAGATGGAACCGACAAACAGACCCTCGAAGGCCGCGTAGCCCCAGATCAGTGCGGGGCGAATCTTCTTACGCGACGTGAAGATCACGACCATCGCGAGCACGAAACCGCCGAGCGCACCGATGAGCCACGGCGCCATCGACGGCATGCTGGTCGGGTCGGTCGGGTTGACCGTCGCCATCGACCACATCCAGCCGACGACAGCGGTCACCAGCAGGATCGCGAACAGGCCGATCGTCTTGATGACGGTGTCTTCGACCGTCATCCGCCCGGTCTCGATCGCGCCTGCCGACGGAGCCGCGTAGGCGCCCTCAAGCCGGGCGTTGACGGCGGCGTCCGTCGCGGCAGCCTGAGCCGATGCGCTCTGCGTCTGCGTTCCGAAGCCGCCCTGGCCGCTCGTCGGGAAAGCACGGCCCGCGCCCTGCTCCTGGAACGCGGGGTTGTTGAATGCGGGGTTGTTTCCAGCCGCCACGAGTTCTCACACTCCAAAGTTCGTGAAAAACAGCCGTCTGCTGTTGATCAAGGCTATCGGACGGGCGTGCTCGAATGACCCGAGGGCGCTGTGAAGCCGCTATGAACGAGTAGCCTGGCGGCGTGACCCGGCCCCTCATCATCGGCCACCGCGGAGCGCCCGGCTACCGTCCCGAACACACGCGGAGCTCGTATGAGCTCGCGATCCAGATGGGCGTGGATGCCGTCGAACCCGACGTCGTGGTCTCGCGCGACGGCGTGCTCGTCATCCGTCACGAGAACGAGCTGTCCACGACGACGGATGTCGCTGACCGACCGGAGTTCGCGGATCGGCGCACCACGAGGCGGATCGACGGGCTCGAGCACGTCGGGTGGTTCACCGAGGACTTCACGTGGGATGAGTTGGCGAGGCTTCGCTGCCGGGAGCGGATCCCGGGCATCCGTCCGGACAGCGCGGCCTTCGATGACGAGGAGCCGCCGCTGCGGCTGCGGGATCTGCTCGTGCTGCTCGACGAGCATCGCGCTGGCGGGCGCGACGTCATCCCGGTCGTCGAGATCAAGCACGCCACCTATTTCGCGTCCCAGGGCTGGGACCTCGCTGCCCTCCTCGACGACGAGCTGCGCGCGGCGGGATGGCGGGGGCGCCGCGTGGTGATCGAGTCGTTCGAGCTCACCGTGCTGCGGCAGCTGCGCGCCCGGGTCGCGCGGGCCGACCTGGTGTTCCTCCTCGAGATGGAGGGCGCTCCGGTGGACCAGGTCGCCGTCCTGGGATCGGACGCGCGCGGCTACGCCGACTGGCTGAGGCCCGACGGGGTGGAGCTCCTGGCGGCAGAGGTCCACGGGATCAGCCTCGATAAGACCGTCGTCCTCGCTCCCGATGCAGACGGTCGTGCCACCGGCCCGGCTGCGGTCGTGGCCCAGGCTCAGGAGCGCGGGCTCGCCGTCTTCGCGTGGACGTGTCGGCCCGAGAACGCGTTCCTCATTCCGGAGTTTCGGACCGGAGGCCTCGCCGAGTACGGCAACTGGCGGGGCGAGTGGGGGGTGCTGCGCCGCGCCGGACTCGACGGTGTATTCGTCGACCACCCCGATCTGGGGGTCGCGTACTTCGCGTGATTGCTTGACACCCCGTACCTCACCGGGCACGGTTGAGGCAGGGGTGACCTCAATGGACCAGACAACCCGCGGCGGACATGGTCGTCCGGCAGTCATTGACACGCGCAGCCGTGGGCATGAGGCTGCGGGCTCGCCGGTGACGTTGCGGACCCAGCCGTGGACTCAGCTGGCGTTGCTGGCTGCAGCCGTCGGGGTGGTCGTCGCTGCCCATGCGTTCGGAGCCGACATGTTCACGTCGAGCGCCGTCATCGGACTGGGCATCATCGTCGGCGGTGCGGTCGTGATCGTGATCCTGGCTCGGATCCGGCCGCGGGAACACACCGCCTGGGTTGCGGTGATCCCGCTCAGCGACTTGGTCGGGATCCCAATCATTCGCAACGCAGCGGTCGAGCTCGTCGACGGCGTCGGGTTCATGATGGTGTTCCCGTTGGTCTGGCTCGGCGCGGCGTTCCCCCTGCCCGCGATCGCGCTGGGGATCGTGCTCGCGGGGGCGATACCGCTGTCCCCGGCGCTCATCGCCGGACGCGCGCCCGGCTCGGCCCCGGAATGGATCGCCTTCGGGTCTTCTTCGCGTTCGCAGCGCTGATCGCATTGTCGGCCTTCGTCACGTCGCATCAGCTGCGACGCGAGGTGTCGCATCGTCACGCTGCGCTCGCGGCCTCGCGGGAGGCATCCGAGGCCCGGGAGCGGCTATCCGCGATCTTCCAGGCGGTATCCGAGGCGACAAAGGATGCCGTCATCGTGTTCGACCCGGACGGCCGAGTGCTCACCGCAAACGGATTAGCCCATCGCCTGGCGCGGCGAGCGGGAGTCGCCCTCGAGGGCTCGTCCTTCTCGCGGGGCCGGTGGGTGTACTCGGCGGATCGGCGGACGCCGTTGCTGCTGTCCCGCGACGCGATCTCGGATCTTGCGCGCAGACCCGGCGTTCGTGCGCGGATCGCCTGGTTGGGCGAGCGTGACCAGGTAGCCGTCAGTTACTCCGCGCATCCGATCGCTCACGACGGCGAATCGCTCGGATACGTGCTGATCGCCCACGACGTCACAGATCTCGTCGAGGCGATTGAGGTGCGGGACCGCTTCCTGGACTCGGTGAGTCACGAACTGCGCACGCCGCTGACAGTTCTCATGGGCGAGACGGAGCTCGCCCAGATGGAGGACGTGTCCGCGAAGGTCGCCTCACGCCTCGAGCGTGTGGATCAGGCAGCCCAGCGGCTCTTCGCCACCGTGGAGCATCTGCTGTCCGCATACCGCACGGCGGTGCGCGCGCTTCCGCAGACGACGAGCGTTGCGCTGACCGTCGGGGATGTCGTGGAGCGGGAAGCGGCCCTCGCGCGGGAGCGCGACGTGCGCGTGCGGTTCGCTGACCACGGCGTCGGCACCGCGAGCGTGGATGCCCGGAGCCTCAGGGCGATCCTCGACGAACTCCTCCGCAACGCTGTCCTCTATTCGCCGCCCGGTGCCACGGTGTCGATCGACACGCGGCGCGATCAGGACCGGCCGGTCGTCGAGATCACCGACGGTGGAGCCGGGATGAGCGAGACCGAGCGCCGCCGCGCCTTCGACCGCTTCTATCGCACCGACTTCGCCCGTGAACACGCCATTCCAGGGGTGGGGCTCGGACTGTCGATCGCGCAGAGCCTCGCGGAGGGAAACGACGTCTCGATCGAGCTGGAGCCGGCGCCGGAGGGAGGCACCCGTGCGCGCGTGTGTCTGCCACCGGCGCTGCGTCCCGGGGAGGAGGCGGCCTGACCGATGGCGGGTTCGCCGGCGCCCCGTCCATGGATCCGGCGTCGAGTCCGGTACTGCGGCGTCACCACACGCGCAGCAGTCCTTGACAGATCCATGCCTGGCCGACAGGGTGAGCCAGACGGGTCTAAGGGATGATGCAGTGGTGAAGCGGGAAGCGGCGATCGGGGATCCGATCGTGCGCCTGCGTCATCAGCCGCACCTGCAGGCGGGGCTCGTGATTGCCGCATGTGTCGTCCTGCTGGTCGATGGCCTGCGCGGGGGGAACTGGTCGTACTGGTACGCCATCGACGGCCTGGCGGTCCTGGTCGTCGGACTCGGTGTCATGATCTTCGTCGCCGTCACGCGGCCATCCGGGCCGGGTCGCTGGATCGCCGTCGTTCCCCTGGCCGACGTCATCGGTGTCGCGCTCATCTGGCCCGGTGTGCAAGGCGTCGTTCCATCGGCGGCGCTGCTGTTCCTGCCGCCACTCATGTGGATCGGGCTCGCTTTCTCCATTCCGATCGCCGCTTTCGGTGTCGCGCTGACGTTCGTCGCACCCCTCGTCACACTCGCGCAGGAAGGGGGCCTTTCGCTCTCCGACGATGCCCTCCTGAGCGTGCCGGTGTTTCCGCTGGTGGGTGCGCTCATTGCCGCGTCAGCTCATGTGGTCGGGCGTCTGCTGCGGAGGGAATTCGAGCGGGGCGCCGAGGCGTACGACCGAGTCCTGGTCACCATGCGAGCACAGCGGGACCAGGCCGAGGTATTCCGATCCGTGCTCGACGCGAGTCCCAACGCGATTGCTGTCATGACGCCGCGAGGCCGCATCCTGCACCGCAACGACTCCTTCGATTCACTGGTCGAGCGCGCCGGACTCGAGGCGGCAACCGACTGGTCGGATGGTCCGGCTTCCCACGTCTACGGCGAGGACCGGAGGACTCGCGTGCTGCTCGACCGGCAGATGCTGGCACGGGTCGCCAGCATCTGCCGGTCGAGCAGCGAGCGGCGCACGATCTGGGTCGGGTCGCCCGGTGACCAGCGGGCGATGAGCGTCACGGTCAGGCCGATCGCCCGCGGTGACGACACCATCGGTGCGGCGTTCATCGCCGCCGACATCACCAGCCTTGTCGACGCGGTGGACGTGCGAGATCGTTTCCTCGACATCGCCGGTCATGAACTGAGGACACCGCTCACGGTCCTGCTGGGCGAACTGGATCTCCTCGACCTCGACGGAGCGCCAGCCGGGCAACGCGCGCGTCTCACCCGGATCGAGGCTGCAGCAACGAGGCTGCGGAACATTGTCGACAAGGTCATCGCTGCAGGTCGCCAGCAGGTGTCTGCATCTCGGGAGGTGACCGATGCGTCGTTGATCGTGGCGCAGGCGGTGGCCAACTGGCGGGCTGCCGCCGACGAGCTGCGGGTCGACCTCTCGATCCGGGAGATGTCCACGTTCCTGGCATACGTCGACTCCTCCCTGTTGCGCCGTGCGCTCGAGGAGGTGCTCTCGAACGCCCTGCGCTTCACGCCACCGGGTGGAGCCGTCCGCGTGAGCGTAGAGCGCGAGGATGGGCAACCCGTGATCGTCGTGAGCGATACGGGCATCGGGATGACGCCGGGGGAGCAGCGGCGCATCTTCGAGAAGTTCTATCGCACCGAGAGTGCCCACCGCAGCCAGATCCCCGGCTCGGGATTGGGGCTGCACATCGTTCGTACGATCTGTGACCAGTGCGGGATCGACGTGTCCGTGCGGTCCGCGCCCGGGCGGGGGACATCCGTGCGACTCGCGCTTCCGTCCGCGAACCGGGCCCCGAAGCCGGCGCCGGATCGCGATGTCCGCCCGGGTCGCTGATCACGCGTGGGCGACCGAACGCAGCGTCGTGTCCCGCACGAGATCCCTCACGACACGGGGAACATCGTCGAGCGCGATCTCGACGCCGACTCCGCGCCCTGCGTCGATGACGAGCCACGACTGATCCTCGTCCGCGCGTCGCAGGATGCCGACCTCGAGGTCCACGTCGTCCCCGGCATCCGCTGAGTCCACACTGCGGACGCGTGCTCGTATCGCGACGCCCGGGCTGCGGTGATCCTCGTCCGCCGAATGGTTCGTCGCCGCGTGCGCCGTTGCGCACCAGCCGTACTCGCACATGCCGCTCCTTCTCAGGCGGGTCGACGAAGTCCGCCAACGGTGTCGGGGGTGGGCACGGTGCGTTCATGACACCAGGGACCACCGACATCGTTGCGGGAAGACCCGTGTGCGCTAGCGGCCCGGGGCGATCCCCCGGGCATCAGGGGGAAGGATGCTGCGGAGCGGAACGTCCAGCACCTCGGCGAGCGAGACGAGCGTGCGAAGCCTCGGGTTCGCGGGCGTTCCCGGGTTCGATTCGCCCTTCTCGAGCTTGCGATAGGTGAACGTCGAGATGCCGGCCGCGTGCGCGACACGCTCCTGAGACAACCCGCGATCGGCGCGGGCGCGGGAAAGCGAGACGCCCAGCGCCTCGACATAGGCGGTCCAAAGATCGTCGTCAGGGGTGGCCACGGATACAGCGTCGCGGACGAGTCGGTGATACATGCACATGTATACCTTCTCATTTGGCGCCACCGTCCGCGCCGTGATCTCGGCATCTGGGTGCGACGACGGTGCTGCGCTGCGGTTCCGTGGCGGCGCCGGAGGGATGTGCGCGGATGCTGTCGGCGGATACGGCCGAACCGGCAGTCGCCAGCGCCACCCCGACGACGAGCGCGATCAAGCGCCAGTCGCGACGCGATCGACCACCTCCGCAGGCAGTCCCGATCTCGCCCGTCCGCTGCTCCGACCCCGAATTCTCGAAGAGCATGTATACATGCTACACGACCGCGGTGACATCATCCGGCGGGTCCCCGGTCCGCGCGCCTGCAGCCCGCTGGCCGCTCCCGTAGGGTGGGCACATGGATGCCGCCATCGTCGTGACCGGACTGCGACGCTCGTTCGGTCGGGTCGAGGCGGTTCGCGACGTGTCGCTCTACGCCCGACCCGGCGCGGTGACGGGTCTGGTCGGCCCGAACGGCTCCGGCAAGACGACGCTGTTCCTCATGCTCGCCTCGCTCTTGGCCCCGGACGCCGGAACGATCCGCATCGGTGACATCGATCCCGTCGAGCAGCCGCACGCGGCGCGGGCAATCCTCGGCTGGATGCCCGATGCCCTGGGGACCTGGGGGGCGCTGTCTGCGCGCGAGACGCTCATCGTCACCGGCAGGCTGCACAATCTGTCCAAGGATGCCGCGCGTGCCCGGGCCGACGAGCTTCTCGAACTCGTGGAACTGACCTCCCTCGCCAAGGCTCCCGCCCGCGTGCTCTCGCGCGGCCAGAAGCAGCGACTCGGGCTTGCTCGCGCGCTCGTGCACGACCCGCGCGTGCTCCTTCTCGATGAGCCGGCATCCGGGCTCGACCCCGCAGCCCGCGTCGAGCTTCGCCACCTCCTGCGCCGCTTCGCCGCTGAGGGGCGCACGGTGCTCGTCTCCAGCCACGTCCTGGCCGAACTCGAAGAGGTCATCGACGACGCGGTCTTCCTCGTCGCGGGCAGCTCGGTCGACTCGGGGACGGCGATCGCTGCGCGGCGCACCCGCGACTGGCGAATCCGACTGCTCGGACAGCCGCCGGATTCCGCGGCATCCGTGGCCGCGGCTCTCGAGTGGCCGGCCGACGCCGTGCGCGTCGACCGCGCGGATGTCATCATCGCGCTCGCGACGGATGACGACGCGGCAGGGGCCCTCCGCCGGCTCGTCGAACGCGGCGTGCCGGTCAGCGAGTTCGCGCCCGCCGTCGGTGACCTGGAACAGACGTTCCTCGACCTGCGCGGAGGTGAGCGCTCGTGAGCGGAGCCCGACTCGGGACCCTCATCCGTCTCGATCTGACCCAACGGGTGCGCAGCGTCGCCTGGTATGTGATGCTCGGCGTCTTCGCGGCGATTCTCGTCGTCGTGACGGCCCTCTCGCTCTTGGCCTTCTCGTACACGGGAGCAGCGGGTGCCGGCCTCTATTCGGTGGTCGTCTTCGTCGTGCTGCTGCTGGCCGTCCTCGTCTCGCCGACCCTGTCGGGCAACGCCATCAACGGCGACCGGGATGCCGCGAACCTCGCGCCGGTTCAAGTGACCCTTGCGACGACCGCCGAGATCGTGCTCGCGAAGTTCCTGGCCGCGTGGCTCACGGGTCTCTCCTTCGCCGTGATCGCGGTGCCGTTCATGCTCGTCGCAGCCTTCAGCGGCGGGGTGGACCCGCTCGTCGTGCTCGTGTCGCTCGTCGTGCTGATCGTCGAGCTCGCGATCATCGCCGCGATCGGCGTGGGTCTGAGCGGCATTCTCGCCCGTCCGCTGTTTTCGGTTGCGGCTACGTATCTGGTCGTCGCGGCCCTCGTCGTCGGGACACCCATCGCGTTTGGGCTCGGTGGCGCAGCGATTCGCACCGAGGTCACCCAGTCGTCGCGCTCCTACGTCTACGACGATTCGGGTATGACATCGAACCCGCCCGAGTGCGGTCCCTGGGACACGTTCACCTACGAGGTACCGAGGTTTGACGCTGTCTGGTGGATTCTGTCGGCGAACCCGTTTGTCATCCTCGCCGACGCGACCCCGGCGCGCTTCGACTCGAGCGGCTATCCCGAGGATCTGTTCGGCAACTTCGCCTACCTCGTTCGGAACGCCCAGATCCCACCAGAAGACAGCGTGACCTGGGACGACTGCACGCAGACGGTCCGCTTCACCGAGACGCCCGAGGACATCTACAACCAGACCACCCCCAGCTGGTTCGTCGGACTTGCCGTGCAGATCCTGCTCGCCGGCGGGCTGCTGTGGTGGGGCGGATCCCGCACGCGGACGCCCTCGCGCACGCTGCCGCCGGGAACGCGCATCGCATGAGTCAACTCGCAGTAGCGTGAGGGGATGAGTTCGGCGGTGCGGCGCAGCATCCTCGCCGTTATCACGGCGACGGTCTTGCTTGCCGTGGGCGCTGGCGTCGCCGTGGTCGTGACCGATGCTCTCGGCATCCGCACCGAACCCGCCGCGCAGATGCAGCCGCAGCCGCCGGAGGTCGCCCCGGCGACCGACGTCGCCCCGCCCCCGCGGTTCACGACTGTCGACGCGCCGAGCGGACCTCGCTACGACGCTGCGCTGGACGAGCTGCTGGATGCCGTCGCCGATGCTTCGCGGAGAGGCTCTGACGCGTCCCTCACGATCGAGGTGGGGAACGATCCGGACGACGAGACCTATCGCCTCGAGGGCGATGCGGGTGAGCTGACGATCGTCGCGGCGGGGGAGTCGGGCGCGGTCCGCGGCATCTACGACATCGCTGCCCGTATCCGAGCCGGGGAGCCCGCGGTCGTCGACCTCGGCGTCGAGGTGGCCTCGCGCCTCCCGTTCCGGATGGTCGACCTCGGCGCTGTCGGCGTCGTGCCGGATGCCGAAGCCTGGGCTGCCGGCACCGACTACTCACACGCATCCCGGGCCTTCGAGAACGTCATCGTGCCGGACGCGCCGTACATTGACGAGGGCGCTCTCGCGGAGGCGTACGGAGAGTTCGACGCGTTCCTTCGCCATGTGCTTGCCGATGGATACACCGCCGTCGCCTTTCCCGGGTTCGTCGAGTACGTGACCTTCGACGCGGTGGACGGTGTCTACGCTCCGGACGATGATCATGCAGCACGAGCGCGTGCGCTCCGGGAGGCGTTCACGCCGTTCTGGGACCGCGCAGACGAGCTCGGCATGGACGTCTTCCTGCGCACCGACATGCTTGCGCTCACCAGCCCGCTCGAGCAGTATCTCGTGGGCCGGTTCGGGTCGCTCGACACCGCCAACCCGGAGCTGTGGGACGTGTACACGAGCGGACTCGATGAGCTGTACGCTGCCGCGCCGGCCGTGGACGGCATCCTGCTTCGCATCGGTGAGGCAGGCGAGGTCTACGACGTCGATGGTTGGGACGTGTCCTCGAAGCTCGCGGTGACCGAGGCGTCTGACGTTCACGCGATGCTCGAGGCGTTCACCGCGCAGGCCGAGGCTTCCGATCGCGAGGTGATCTTCCGGTCGTGGAGCGTCGGGGTCGGCGCTGTCGGCGACATGCACACGAACGTGCAGTCCTACGACGAGGTGCTCGCCGGGATCGACTCGCCGGCGCTGATCGTTTCGACCAAGTACACCCTCGGCGACTTCTACAGTTGGCTGCCTCTCAACGACACCCTCGCGCAGGGGGACCAGCGCCGGATCATCGAGTTTCAGAGCCGGCGCGAGTTCGAGAACTTCGGAGCGTTCCCGAACGACCTCGGGCCCGAGTACCAGTACGCGCTGCAGACGCTGCTCGCCGAGAACCCCCAGATCGAAGGCGTCTGGGTGTGGACCCAGGATGGCGGCCCGTGGCGTGCGGGCCCCATGACGCTGTACCTGAAGACCGGATTCTGGCAGCTGTATGAGCTGAACACCCAGCTCGCGGGGGCGTTGGCGCGGGATCCGGATGCCGATGTCGCCGCGATCACCGCGGGGTGGGCTCGGGAGTGGTTCAGCGATGACCCGGCGACCGTGTCGGCGATCACCGAGGCGATGGCACTCTCGCGCGAAGCGGTCACGCAGGGCCTCTACATCGAACCGTTCGCCGAGCAACGGGTGTTCGCGATCGGTCTCGAGCCGCCACCCATGATGTGGATCTTCGAGTGGGACATCCTCACCGGCGACTCTGCCGTGCTCGATGTCATCTATGAGGTTTCCCGCGACCAGATCGATGACGCGATCGCCGGGGGAGAGCGGGCCGCGGCTGCTGTCGATGAGATGCAGGCGCTCGTCGAGGCCACGGATGCAGCCACCTGGCGTGACCCCGCGATGCGGGAGGCGTTCGTCGGAACCCTTGCGTATGAAGCTGACGTGTTGCACCTGCTCTCGACGTACCGGGCGATGATCCTGCATCAGGCGCAGTGGCACGACACGGGCTCTGCCGACGCGTACGCCGCGTGGCAGAGCGACCGGGACGCGTTCGTCGCGCTCGCCGCCGAGCACACGGCGACCTACACCGGCGATGTCAACTACCCCGCGTACAACCTGACCGCTGCGCAGTTGGGTGTCGAGCGCGCGGACCGCGACCTGGCGATGGCGTGGCTTGCCCGCATCCTTCTCGTTCTCGCGGTCACGTGGGTGGTGATCGGGATGCTGTCGGCGCGGACCCGCCTGGTGCGCCGACCTGGTGCGGCGGCGGCGCGGGCGGCATGGCTTGCGGCGACGCGACCCTGGCGGGCGCGGGAATCGACGCTCGGGATGCTGCCCCTGGACCGCTGGCTGTTGATCATCGTCCCGGGCGGCCTGCTCGTGGCAACGCGCGCCGTGCAGACTTCGTTCTTGTCGTGGACCCACCTTGCCGTGGTGTTCGGGGCCTGGCTGGTCTTCCTGCTCGTCGTGCGCGCGTTCGTGCGCGAGCGCTCGCCGTGGCCGGTCATCGCTGCGGTCGGTGGCGTTCTTGTGCTGCGCAGCATCCTCACGCTCTTCGCGCTCTCGTTCACGGGTCCGGGCGGATACTGGTTCATTTTCTGGACCGATCCGCTTCGCCGCTCGATCTACATCACGATTGCGTTCGCCCTGTTCGTGTGGCTGTTCGTTGCGGCGGGGTGGGCGCTGTCGAGCCAGTTCGGTGCGCGCCGGGCTACCGGAATCGTGCTCGCCGGCATCGGCGCCGGGCTCGCGATCCCGGCTGTGGTCGTCGGGCTCGTCGGGCTTGAATCGGCGCTGACGCTCTGGAACGACGAGATGGGACTGCTGCCCTGGGGTCTCGCGCGAATTCTGGGCATCACGACGTACCTCGATATCCCACCCGAGACACCCTGGTTCGCGGCGGGAGTCGGCGCGGTCGTGGGGCTCATCGGCGTGTTCCTCGCTGTGACCTGGCGGCGCGATGAGGTCTCGTCGTGACGATCTAGCCTCGGAGTGATTCGCGGGCACCATCCGCTGCCGTTGCAACCGCGCCATCATCGAGCAGTGCCGCCCAGACGCTCAGTTGGCTCAGATCGGCATTCGGCGGCGTACGCAAGGGTGTTCCGCGGCACCGCGACCCGGCATACGGTCGCGTCATGTGGTTCGACAGCTGGTCAGATATCGTCCGGGTTCTTCTCGTCGGGATCGCGTCCTACGCGTTCCTCATCGTCTCGATCCGGGTGTCGGGCAAACGCACCCTCGCGCAACTCAACGCCTTCGACTTCATCGTCACTGTCGCGCTCGGCTCGACGCTGGCGACGATCCTGCTGACCTCGGATGTTGCGTTCGTCGAGGGAATCGTCGCTCTTTCCCTGCTCCTCTTGCTGCAGGCGGTTGTCGCGTTCGCCGCGGCGGTCTCGCGCCGCATCCGCAAGCTCACGACATCCGCGCCCACGCTGGTGTTGTGGGACGGGCAGATGGATGAGGCTGCCTTGCTCCGTCAACGGATCGCCCGTGCCGATGTCGAACAGGCGATTCGGCAGAGCGGTACCGGTGACCTCGGTACCGTCGCCGCGGTCGTGCTCGAGAGCAACGGGAAGCTCAGCGTCATCTCGCGCGAGCATCTCGGAGATGCATCCGCGCTCGGTGCACTTCGTCCGTCCCTGACGTAACCCCCGAGCGTGCGACGATGGAGCGACTGACGTTCGATCGAAGCGGGGGCTCATGAACGACGGACGAGGAATCCATCGAGGGATGCTGATCGGTGCGCTTGTGGCGGCATCCGTTGTGCTTGCGGGCTGCGCGGGGCAGGCGATGGGTGCGCCCGCGTCCACGGCCACCCCGACCGTCTCGGCAACATCGTCACCCGACGGCGTTTCCGGAACCGGGCCGACGGGCTTCCCTGGCGTCGACTTCCCCCTTGAGGCAGGTGCCCGCTCTGTCTCGGTCGAGTTCGCGTGCAGCAGCGGCGCCTACTCCGTCGAGCTCTCGGATTCGATGATGCTCGGGCAGGCGCCGGTGTCGGGGGAGTGCGCCGCCGGCACGGCGACGCTCACGTGGCCGATCACCGAGCGAACCACCGAGACGCTGAGTGTCACCGTTGCCGAGGGCGTGGACTGGACAGCCGTGCCGACCTTCTCCGACGAGAGCTTCGCCACGGATGCCACCATCGCAGCGGACTGCGAGCAGTTCGGGCCCATCTACAGCGCGTTCATGAACGCAGACCAGGGGTACACGTTCTACGGCGAACTGGATGCCGACCACTGGGCCGCGCGCGTCGACGAGGCGTCGGCCGAGCTCGGATCCCTTGCGGGCTCTGCTCAGTCGGAGCTTCGCGAGAGCTTCGAACGGCTCGTCCCTCTTGTCTCCGCTCGCGCCGACCAGGTCGGACAGGTCATGCACCCCGACCTCGACGGGCCACTGTCCGCAATCAACGCTGCCTGCAACGCGAACCAGACACCGCTCATCGTGCAGGGCGAGTTCGGCGGCTAGGCGGCTCGACCCCCAGTGCGTTCTCGACGCGACGGCGGGAGTCGAACCCGCTGCGCAACCGGGTATGAACCGGTGCCCGGAACCATCCGGTTCGCCGCGATAGGACCCAACGCTAGCTCCGACTCCTGACGCGCACCTGGCGTGTTTCTGACCGTGACGTCACATGTCGTCATCCGTCAGCCCGGTCGCGAGCAGATGCTGATGGGCGAGCCGGCGGATTGCGAGGATCGCTGGTTCGTACATCGCAGTGCCGAGCACGGCGTAGGACACCTGTTCGCTCTCGTTCAGATCGGCGAGCGGCGCCAATTCTGCTGCCGCAATCTGTGCCAAAGGTGCGGCGTAGCGCGTCGCGGTCTCGGCATCCCAGGCGAGTCCCGCCGCCTCGATGCCGCGGATGGCTGCCTCCAACTGCGCAACGGCGGCGAAGCGCTCGTCGTACGTGAGTCCCAGCATCTCGATCGTCTCGCGGGCGCGCTCGGTGCTGGCTTCTTCGGCGTACGGCGGCAGGGCGCTGACGGCCTTCCCGAGGGTCGCGTACGGCGAGTCCTCGGGCGCGTCGACGAGTGCCAGGATCTCCTTCACGCGTGCGAGGGGCAGGGCGCGCACATCGCTGAGCGCCTGAATCAGGCGCAGGCGCGCGAGGTGCTGTTCGTCGTACTCCGCGCGGGTCGCCGACGTCGTCGCGCCGCGGGGAAGCATCCCTTCGCGGATGTAGAACTTGATCGAGGCGACGGGGATGCCGCTCTGCTCGGAGAGTTCAGAGATGCGCACGCTGCTCCTTGCTTAGATAGTTTCACTATCTTATATTGGGTAGCGCCACTATCCAATGCGCGCCGTCGGCGCGGAGAGTCGAGACGGAGCATCCATGTCCCCGATCATGTCGATCGTTGTCGGCGCCACCCTGCTGACGGTCATCACCATCGCCTACGGCGGCACGTTCGTCTTGCGTGCGACGACCGGCGGCTACTCCTTCAACCCGCTGCAGAAGACGTTCTTTCGTGCCGGTCACGCCCACGCCGGCGTGCTCGTCATCCTCGGGATCGTCTGCGCCTTCGCGCAGGCCTCTGCGGGCGTGACGGGAGGCTGGGAATGGGCGGCCGTCGGCGTGCTCGCGTCGGCGATTCTCGTGCCCGCCGGGTTCTTTCTGTCGGTGATCGGTCGCGATCCGCAGAAGCCGGGCCGGGCGATGGCGCTGCTGTGGGCCGGGGTCGTGGTGCTCGCGTTCTCGCTCGCGGTGGTCGGAGCATCCGTCATCGCGGCGGGGATCTCGGCGCTCGGCTGAGCTCCCGGGATCAGCGAGCGACGGAGTCGGCTGCCCGGTCGAACTGGCCGCCGCGGCGCTTTTCGACGATCTCTTTGCCCAGTGGCATGAGCGAGACCGGAACGAGCTTGAAGTTCGCGATCCCGAGCGGGATGCCGATGATCGTGAGGCACAGCGCCAACCCCGACAGAATGTGCCCGATCGCCAGCCACCAGCCGGCGAGGATGACCCACACGACGTTGCCGAGGAACGAGAAGACCCCGGAACGCGGATGGTCGACGACCTCGCGACCGAACGGCCACAGGGTGTAGATGCCGATGCGGAACGAGGCGATGCCCCAGGGGATCGTCACGATCAGGACACACAGGATGACGCCCGCGAACATATAGCCGAGGAACAGCCAGAACCCCGACAGGACGAGCCAGATGATGTTCAGGAGGGTTCGCATGAAGTCCATTGTGGGCGTAACTCCTGTGCACGAGGTGGGATTCGGGAGAAGCACCTGGCTGGGTGCGGAGTGAACCGAGGCAGTTCTGCCGGGCCGATTGCAGGATCAGATGTGGTTCGGCGTCATCTGAACTGCCCCGATCCGGCATTCATCCTGCAATCGGCACGGCATCGCGGGGATCAGTCGGCGGTGCGGCGGCGCTGGGTGCGCCGCAGCAGTCCCGCCGCACCCGCAACCAGCAGGACGATGCCAAGACCCAGGATGAGGATGGCTATGCCGGTCGCGGCATCCACAGTGAACGCACGCTCTACGGTGGCGGTGGGACGCGACGGCTCGGACACGAGCCACAACCCCCCGATGGCCACTGCGGCGAAGAACAGCCCCCACACCACGGCGGCCCAGCGGGTCCGCGGTGCCTCGACGCCCGTCTCCGCAGGGGTCAGCTCGGCAACGCGCACCGGCGCCGGCGGCTCCTGGGTAGCCGGCGCCGGGGTGAGAGGAACGGATGCGGCGTCCGCCGCTGCGCCCTCGGCGGCCGGCGGTCGAAACAGCGGCGGCGTGTCAGCGGCGACGACCTCGAGGATCATCGTGTCATCGCGCTGGTCAGTGCTTTCGGCGCTGTCGCGGTCGTCGGCGTCGGTGTTCTCGTTGGGGGACGCGGGGGTGGAGTCGTTCATGGACATCGTGATCACCTCGAAGTGGAGTCAGGGTGTGCGCCCTCCGGCGCGGGAGTGGCGGACATGGTGGGGAGCGGCTCCGGCGCCGTGTTTCTGAGCGGATCCCGGTTGTCAAGATTTGTGAAGAAGAGGCGCACCTCGCCGCTGTCCTGATCGAGGACGACGCGTTGCGTTGTCACGACGGGAATCTGAGGGTAGGCGAGCTGGATCTGCAGCCTGCCGTCGTCGTCGGTGGGCACCTGCTGCGGACCGACATACTCTTCGGTGCCCTCATCCCAGCGCTCGTACCAGACCTCCGTATCGCCGAGGTTTGCGTCGAGGTCGAGTGCCACGCCGGGCCACACCACGATGCTCGTGTAGCCAACCCCTTTCTCGATCCGTATCGGCGGTGGTTCTTCTGTCGGAAGCGGCATCAGTTCGAGGTGGAGGTCCCCCTGTTGTTGTGCAATGGGGGCCAGACGGTCAACCGAATTGGCCACGCTGATCCTGAACGTGCTGACGTAGGTCGCGATCGGCGGAATCACGGCTGCCGCCGTCCCTCCCAGCAGCGTGACCACTGTCGCGAAGGCGAGGAAGCCGCTGCGTCGTCGCAGTAGCCCCGCGACGATCATCGCCACGGCCAGCACGAGCGCCGCGGCGAGCAGGCCATACGCGCCAGCGGTCGCTGTGTTCATCGGATTGATCGCGATGTGCCACACTGCCGTCCCCGCACCAGCGACCAGCGCCACTCCGAGCACTGAGACCACGAATGCGCCACTCGCGCGGGGACGGGAGAGGCGACGGATGCGGCGCGTGTCGTTCGCAGCTGCGGCGAATGCCGCGGCCTCCGCCTCGCGCTCGCGCCGGGCCTGGTCGCGAGCGATGCGGTCGGCATCCTTCTGGGAGCGTCGCCACGCATCGTTCTGCGCGCGCCATGCGTCGTGGCGTGCTCGCCACTCGGCGATCTCGGCGTTGCCGGCTCCCCGCTCAGGGGGAGCGGCTCGGCGGGCGGTGTGCTTGGTGCCGCGTCAGCCGCGGTCTCGGCATCCGCGCCCTCCGGAGAGCCCGGATCTGTCCTCGCTGCCGCCGCCTCTGAGCCGCTCGGGGAGGCCGTTTTGCTTGCACGGGCCACGACGATCACGAGACCGACCACCAGGGCGAGCCCGACGATCCAGCCAATGACGCTGAGCGTGCCAGCCTGCCACCACGGTGTCATCCAGCCGGACCATGGCGCGACGGGCACGAACCCGAGCGCCACCAGGATGATGATCGCCACCATCGCGGGGTCGGCGCGACCACGCAGCGCCTCGCGAAAGTGGATGCGGCCGCCGATGTCGGGCAGGAGCGCCCACGCGATCGCGTAGACGAGAAGCATCGGGAAACCGAGCACGGCTGCCACGACGACGACGCCGCGAACGATCGCCGGGTCGATGCGGATGCGTGCCGCGACGCCCGCGCACACGCCGCCGAGCCAACCGTCGGCGCGGACGACGCCGAGTCCACGGACCCAGGCGAAGAACCGGTCCGAGCCGGTCGGTGCGCCCGGCGGCGCGGGAGGCGGGCCGGGATCGGTCGCGGGAGTGTCGGTGGAAGTGCTCATGCTTCGATCGTGGCAATCGGGGGGCCTCGCCGGCCATGGGGTGATCCCCTGAGCGCACCCTGATTCCGGCATCCGTGGCTCACGATCTCGCGGTGCGGATGATTGGATGGCGGCATGTCCTCGGCCACCGCCCTTCCCGCGCGCCCGCCTCTGCAGCGGCCGCGCGTGTGCCTCGTGTCGGGCACGTCGGAGGGGCTGTCTGCCCACCTCGGGTGGAGCATTCTCGCGGTGCGGATGCTGTTCATCGCGCTCTGCCTCCTGTGGGGCGCCGGCATCCTGCTCTACGCATGGATCTGGGTGTTCACCCCGTGGCAGGACGGCGACGAGGCGCCTTCACGACAGGCCCCGGTGGCGTGGGTCCTTGCATCGCTGTCGGTGGTCGCGGTGATCGCCGCGTGCGTCGCGGCCGCCGTTCTGTCCCGCGGGGGAGTGGTCTACGCGACGAGGCCGGAGTGGTGGGGTGCGGTGCTCACGGCGATTCTGCTCGCAGTGACGGCGGGCGTCTGGGCCACCCTGGTAGACGCTCCCGACCCGGCGCGGGGTCCGCGTCACGCCCTGTCGGTGCGGATCGCGGCATCCGCGGCCCTCGGCACTCTTCTGATCGTGCAGCTCACAACCCTGCAGCAGGGCGGTCTGGTCTCCTTCGCCGGCGCCCTCGTGCTCATCATCGGGATCGCGCTGGTGCACTCCTCGCTGCTGGTCGAGCAATGGCGGGCGCTGTCGGGGGAGCGGGTGCGCCGCATCCGCGAAGAGCAGCGCAGCGAGATGGCCGCGCACCTGCACGACTCGGTGCTGCAGACGCTCGCGCTCATCCAGAACCGCGCGGGTGCCTCGAGCGAGGTCGCCCGCATCGCCCGCGCCCAGGAGCGGGAGTTGCGCGGCTGGCTCTACGACGGCGATGAGCCCGCCGACAGTGATCTGTCCACCGACCTGCGTGACTACGCGGCGGCGCTCGAGATCGACTACCCCGTGCGGATCGACGTCGTCGCCGCCGGCGCGTCGACCGAGCGAGCTAGCGGCGAGGTCGCGGCTGCCGCCCGGGAGGCGATCCTCAACGCGGCGCGCCACGCAGGGGGTGAGGTCTCGGTGTACATCGAGGGCAGTGCGACATCCGTCGACGTGTTCGTCCGCGACCGCGGGCCGGGCTTCGATCCCGATGCCGTGCCCGCCGACCGGCTCGGCGTGCGCGAGTCGGTCATCGGACGGATGCGCCGCGCGGGCGGCACGGCGACCCTGCGGCGCGGCGCCGGCGGCGGCACCGAGGTCCACCTGCGGCTGGGAGGAACGGCATGAGCGGCATCCGTGTCGTGATCGTCGACGACCACTCGATCTTCCGCTCCGGACTGCGCTCGACCCTCGACGGCGTCGAGGTCGTGGGGGAGGCCTCGGACGTCGAATCCGCCGTCGCCGTCATCACGGCAGAGCAGCCCGAGGTCGTGTTGCTGGATGTCCACCTTCCCGGCGAGACGGGCGAGGTCGCTGCCGCGACCGGCGGCGAAGCCGTCATCCGTCGCGCGGCACCGGCCGCGCCCTCGACCCGGTTCCTGGCGTTGAGCGTGTCGGATGCCGCCGAAGACGTCGTGCGCGTCATCCGCGCCGGCGCTCGCGGCTACATCACGAAGGGCTCGTCGGTGGCCGAGGTCAGTGCGGCAGTGCGGGCCGTGGCCGAGGGGGACGCCGTCTTCTCGCCGCGGCTGGCCGGCTTCGTGCTCGACGCGTTCGGTGCGGTCTCGGGCGAGACGGCGGCAGCGAGCGACGAGCTCGACCGGCTCTCGGCGCGCGAGCAGGAGGTCATGCGGCTCATCGCCCGCGGCTACGCCTACAAGGAGGTCGCGGCGGAGCTGTTCATCTCGATGAAGACGGTCGAGACGCACGTCTCGGCGGTGCTGCGCAAGCTCCAGCTCTCGTCGCGGTACGAGCTGACAGCCTGGGCCTCCGCCCGCCGCCTGCTCTGAGCCGACGGCGCACCGCTGGTGCCCGCCGTGCCGATCGCAGGACGAATCGTCGATCTTCCGGTGTGGCCGGGGCAGAGAGGTCATCTCATCCTGCAATCGGCGCGCCCGCGCTGTGCCGCCCATACCGGAGATGCGCAGGGGCGGGCCGGAGGCGAGCAGGTGCGGCCCCGGGTGATCAAAGTCTCGGCTGGGCTGGGCTGGGCTGGGCTGGATCGGATCGCGGAGCGGGCCGATCGCAGGATGAAACGCTGATCCTGCGGTGTGGGCGCGGCAGCGAGGCCATCTCATCCTGCATTCGGCACGCCGGCAGTCGAGACAGCGCCGGAGCGCGCCGGACGCGGACATGTGACCGTCAGCGGACGAGCCGCTCGCCGGCGCGAACCGGCACGGCCCAGCGGTTGGTCGGGGGCGGGAAGACACACACGTAACCGTCCGAGAACGCACACGGCGGCAAGTAGGCGCGGTTCAGGTCGACGGTGACCAGTCCGTCGGATGTCGGCGCCGACATCCGTAGAAACCGGAACCGGTAGCTTTCGTTTCCGCTGGTTGCGTCCGAAAACGCAGCGAAGAGGGAACCATCGTCGAGTGTCTGTACGCACAGCGTCACGTCACCGTCCGGCAGCGTGAGGTCGAGCTCTCCGTCGAAGTCGCCAGTGCTCTGGTGCCCGTCGACGGCGACGGTGGGAACGTCGCGGTGCGGGGTGCGACGCAGCCGCGCGACGAGACGCATGCGGTTGTCGACAGGCCAGCGGTCAATGTCGGAGATCCCCCGGTGCGCAGGGGCTGAGGGGTCATACACGCGGACCGCGACCGCTCCGTCGCGCTCGAACCCCCGAAGCTCGAGATCCCCAGACTCCCAGCGTTCTCCGGGGGCCAGGCTGACGAATCCGTCCCCGACCGATCCCACCGCGCGGTCGCCCTCGGCGTGCCAGCGTCCGGGGACGCCGTCGAAGGCGCGCGGCGTGGGATCGAGCCAGTGCGTCGCGGCGAGCGTCGCGATCCCGCCCGGTGACCATACGGCGGTGTCGCGGCGCGCGCGCCATTCCTCGTCGGTCGTCATGGCCGTCCTTCCGTTCGGGGGTGGAGTGGATGCCTCACTGTCGGCCGAGCCGGAACAAACGGCCGTGAAACATATTGTTACACCATCGAAATCTGAGGATAGATAGCATCTCGCTATGGATCGAGGAAGCGACATCGACATCGACGCGCTGACGCGAGCGCTGGATGTGCACTCGCTTCGGATCCTCGTCGCGATCGATCAGACGGGCTCGATCAGCGCTGCTGCGCGATCCCTGGGCTACTCGCAACCGACGATCACGCAGCACGTGCAGCGGCTCGAAGCCCGTCTCGGAGTGGCGCTGGTGGTCCGTACCGCGCGGGCCGCTCGACTGACGCCTACCGGCGCGTTGCTGGCCCAGCACGCGCCTCGGATCGACGCGAGTCTCACGGCGGCGGCCACCGAGTTGGCCCGGATGCTGGGGCGCCGTGCAGACCTCGTCCGCATCGCCGCCTCCGTCGACGCGGTGGCAACCGTGGTCGCGCCCACCCTGGGTCGCCTCGCCGCCCAGCAGCCCGACATCGATGCCTCGTTCGTGGAAGCCTCCGACAACGCCGCGGCACTCGCCCTCGTGCAGGACGGTCGCGCCGACATCGCGGTGACGCTCACCCTTGCCGTCAGCGGCGAACGGCATCCGATCGCCCGGCGCAGCGGAATGCGCTCGACGTTCTTGTTCGCCGAAGAGATCATCGCCCTGAGCGCCGCGGAGATCTCCACGGCCGGGGGACGCATCGATCCCGCGCTCCTTGCCGACGAGATCTGGATTCGTGGCGAGGGTTCACCGGGCGACCTGCTGGTCGAGCGCCTCGAGCGTCCCCGGGCCGGGGATGACATCCAGGTCTCGAACGCCGCGGCTGCCGTCGCCCTCGCCCGCCACCGCGTCGGGACCACGTTCGTCGCCGAGAGCGCGCTGGCGGGAATCGACCTTCCCGACGGCGTCCGCGTGTGGGGGCTGGCGCCAGCGGTCACCCGTCGCGCGACGGCAACCGTGCTCGTCGAGGCCGCAACGATCCCCGCCGTCGAGTCGGCGCTCCGCGTCCTCGCCTCCCTTCGCCCCTCGCCCGCCGACGTCGAGGTCATTCTCGACGCACGGCGACGCAGCGCCAGCCACCGTGCCCGTTTCGGGGCACCCGGCCCGACCCCAACCGCCCGAACCGCACCCACAGAGGAGAGTCCCATGCCCTTCCCGTCCACCGCCCGCCTCGCCCAAGCGGGCGCCGTCGTCGCCGCGGGGGCGCTTTTGCTCACCGCGTGCAGCGGCGACCCCGCGCCCTCGGCGAGCACTGCCCTTGCTGACAGCGGCGAGCAGATCGACAGCATCACGGTCGCTCTGCCCGGCTCGCTGTCCAACCTCTACGTCGGCCAGGAGTCCGGCATCCTGAACTACTACATCGCCTCGATCGCCCAAGAGGGTCTCGTCGCGATCGACGCTGACGGCGCCATCCAGCCGGCGCTGGCCGAGTCCTGGTCGCAGCCCGACGATGTCACCTACATCTACGAGCTTCGCGACGACGCCATGTTCCAGGACGGCACCCCGGTCACGGCCGATGATGTCGTCTTCAGCCTCAACGAGGCCCGCGACGAGACATCCTCGCCGGGACTCGCGTACTACATGACCAACGTCGAGTCGGTCGAAAAGACCGGCGACAGCGAGGTGACGATCACCCTCACCGAGCCGGATGCCGCCTTTGCGAAGAACATGAGCACCGGTGGCGCTGCCTTCATCACCTCGAAGGCGTTCTGGGAAGCCAACGACGGCAACGTCGGCACCGCGTCGTCGCTGCTGCTGGGTACCGGCCCCTACAAGGTCACCGAGTTCGCGCCCGACTCCCACGTCACCTTCGAGCGATCCGATACGTGGTGGGGCGAAGAGCCGAAGGTCAAGAACATCACCGTCAACTTCATTCCGGATGAGTCGACGCGGCTGCTGGCTGCGCAGTCCGGCGATATCGACGTTGCCTTCAACGTGCCGCTCGCGCAGTCCACGCAGTGGGAGAACCTCGACACGATGCGTGTCGACTACGTCAACGACCTGTCGTACGTCGGTCTGTACTTCAACACGACAGTCGCCCCGTTCGATGACCCCAAGGTGCGCGAGGCGATCGCCCACGCCGTCGATCGCGACGCCTACGTCGACAAGCTGCTGCGCGGACACGGCGAAGCCGCGACCGCGATCATGACCCCCGAGTCCCTCGCCGCGGTGTACTCCCCGGATGTCGCTCGCGAAAAGCTCGCCGAGATCCCGCAGTGGGACTTCGACCTGGATGCTGCCAAGGCCGCCCTTGCCGAGTCGGGCTACCCCGACGGGTTCGAGGCCGAGATCCTGACCCCGAACACGGGCCCCCAGCTCGGCACCGCCGCGCAGGCTCTCTCCCAGAATCTCGCCGAGATCGGCATCACGCTGAACGTGCGTGAGGTTCCGATCGAGGAGTGGCTGGCCAGCCTGGACGCCTCCAGCGACTACGGGCTGAACATGATGTGGTACTTCTCGACGCTCGGCGACCCCGCCGAGATCCCGAGCTACCTCCTCGGCGTCGGCAACCCCGCTGCGTACGACAACCCCGAGATCATGTCGCTGCTGTCGGAGGTCGGCGCCGAGTCCGACCCGAGTGCACGGATCGACCTGCTCATCGAGGCCGAGACGCTACAGGCCGAGGATGCCGTCAACATCCCGCTCTGGTGGGGCCAGTCGGCTACCGCGTTCGCCAACGACCTCGGGATGAACGACTACAGCTCCTTCGCGTTCATCTCGTCGTGGCCGACGCAGCTCTACCGCGCGGCCCAGTAACCGCACCAGCTCAGATAGTGACGAACCCCTGACAGTGATGGAGTCAGATCAATGACGGAGTCCCCTCAATGACAACGGGTTCACCGCTCCGCGCACGCGCACCGCGATCACGGCCCCTTGGCCGCATGCTCGCGGTGCGCGTGCTGGGCATGATCGGCGTGCTGCTTGTGCTGTCGATCGTCGTCTTCTCGCTCATGTATCTCGCTCCCGGCGACATCGTCAAGAACCTGCTGGGAAACCGCCCGACATCGCCCGAGGCGGTTGCGGCGATCCGTGCGCAGTACCACCTCGATGAGTCGCTGCCGGTGCAGTACCTCCGCTGGCTGGGGGCTTTGTCACCGGTGACCTCGGCGAGTCGATCAGACTGCAGACGTCGGTTGCCGCCGCGATCGGATCCCGTGTCGGGCTGACCGCGATGCTGACCGGGATCGCGTTCCTTCTCGCGCTGGTCGTCGCGATCCCGCTCGGGGTGCGCAGCGCCGTGCGCGCCGGCGGCGCATCTGACCGGATCGCCAGTGGTCTGGCCGTTGTCGGACTCAGCGCCCCGACCTTCGCCGTGGGCCTGCTGCTGCTCTACGTCTTCGCGTATTACCTTCCGATCTTTCCCGTGTACGGCGGGGGGTCGGGCGGTCTCGACACCCTCTGGCATCTGATCCTGCCTGCCATCACCCTGGCGCTCGGGCTCGGGGCCATCATCCTCAAACTCACTCGCACCGCCATGCTCCGCGAACTCGAAACCGATTACGTCACCTCTGCCCGCGCCCGTGGTCTGTCGGCGCGCAGCGTCCAGCGGATCGCCCTGCGCAACGCGGCCATTCCGATCGTGACCGGCGCGAGCCTCGTCCTCACCTTTCTGGTCGGCGGCACGGTGCTGGCCGAGACGACGTTCGCCCTCCCGGGCCTGGGGACGCTGCTGCAGGACTCGGTGCTCTTCAAAGACATCGCGGTCGTGCAGTCGCTCACACTCCTGGTCGCGATCGTCATCGCGGTCATCGCGCTGCTGGCCGACATCGCCTACATCCTGCTCGATCCGCGGGTGCGCGAACGGGGGGTTCCGGCATGACCGCGGCGATCGAACTCATGAATGCGCCCACGCGTCGCCGGCGACGGATGCCGATTCTCATCATGCTTTCGGTGGGGCTCCTCGCGATCGTCGTGCTGGCTGCGATCCTCGGCCCGCTGCTGTTCCCGGATGCGATGCGACAGGACATCCTCTCCGCGCTTCTGGCACCCGGCCAGGACGGACACCTGCTCGGCACCGACGAGCTCGGCCGCGACGTCTTCGCGATGACTGTCGCCGGAACGGCGTCGGCCCTCGTCGGCCCCGTGTGCGTCGCCCTTGGATCCATGGCTCTCGGCATCCTCCTCGGCACGATTGCCGGCTACGAGCGGGGCTGGCTCGACTTTCTGATCAGCCGCTGGACCGACCTGCTGCTTGCCCTCCCGGTGCTCCTGGCGGCCATCGTCGTCGCGGGCGTGTTCGGAGGCGGCTACTGGGTGACGGTTCTGCTGCTGATCGCGTTGTTCTCACCCTCGGACATTCGGATCGTTCGGGCCGGCGTGCTCGAGCAGTCCGCGAGGCCGTACATCGAGGCAGCCCAGATGCTCTCCCTGTCGCGGTGGCGCGTGATGTTCCGCCACATCCTCCCGAACGTCTCGACGCTGGTCATCACGAACGCGATGCTCAACGTCGCCTTCGCCATCGTCGCCTTCTCGTCGCTGTCATTCCTCGGCGTCGGGGTCCCGCCCGGGACGGCTGACTGGGGCAGACAGCTCACCGACAATCGGGCGATCATGTTCGACAACCCGGCGGCGGTGATGGTTCCCGCGGCGCTCATCATCCTCGTCGCGTGCGCCGTGAACCTCGTCGGTGACTGGGTCGGTCAGCGGCTCTCGCAGGTAGGGGAAGACGCATGAGCGGCGTACAGATCCGAGGGCTGAGCGTGCTCGGGCCGCAGGGCGTCATGGTGGAGCCGTTCGACGCCGACATCGCATCGGGCAGAACCCTCGCGATCATCGGCGAGTCCGGCTCGGGCAAGACACTCAGCGCGAAGAGCCTCATCGGCCTGTTGCCGCGTGGGTTCCGCGCTGCCGGGACGGCCGTCGTGGCAGACCGCACGCTTGCTCTGGATGCCCCGCCCGCCGCCTGGACCGCGGTGCGCGGGAGCACGGTAGCGCTGCTGCTGCAGGATCCGTTCACGAGCCTCTCACCCGTCCATCGATGCGGCGATCAGA
Organism: Microbacterium schleiferi; assembly: GCF_015565955.1. Classification (NCBI taxonomy): domain Bacteria; kingdom Bacillati; phylum Actinomycetota; class Actinomycetes; order Micrococcales; family Microbacteriaceae; genus Microbacterium; species Microbacterium schleiferi. The sequence continues at coordinate 624,968 of NZ_CP064760.1, forward strand.
TCGCGTGGACCCTGCGGGCGGCATCCGATCGCCGGGTGTCGGCATCCGAGGTGGCCCGCGACGTCGCCGCGCGGCTCGCGGAGGTGAAGCTGCCCGAGCGGGTTGCTCGCGCCTTCCCGCACCAGTTGTCGGGGGGTATGCGGCAGCGCGTCGCGATCGCGGCTGCCCTCGCCGCCGACCCGCGGCTGCTGATTGCCGACGAACCCACGACGGCGCTGGATGCCTCGAATCAGGCCGAGATCCTCGACCTCTTGCGCGCCGTGCAGGCCCGTCGCGACCTCTCGGTGATCCTCATCTCCCACGACCTCGGCCTCGTGCGTGGCCGAACCGATGACGTCCTGGTCATGCAGCACGGCGTCATCGTCGAGCGGGGAGCGACCACCGAGGTGCTGTCTGCACCGAAGCATCCATACACACGGGCGCTGATCGACGCGGATCCGGTCCTCGCGCCGCCCAGGGACGCACCCGTCGCCGCCGACAACCCCGCCCCGACGCTCGTGCAGGTGAGCTCGGTGACCAAGCACTTCGGAGAGCGCACCGTGCTCGACGGCGTCGGCCTGCGCATCGGAGACGGCGAGATCGTCGGCGTCGTCGGCGAGTCCGGCTCGGGCAAGTCGACGCTCGCGCGCTGCATCGCCGGCCTGGAGCGCGAAGACGGCGGAGTCATCACCTTCGCCGGTGATGACCTCGCTCCCGGTCGCCGTTCGCGCACGCCAGCGCAGATGCAGATCGTGTTTCAGGATCCGTACTCGTCGCTGAATCCGATGATGTCGATCGGTGCCATCCTTCGCGAGGCCCTCGCGGTCGCGCATCGTCCGGCATCCGATGTCACCGAGCTGCTCGAGACGGTGGGACTGCCCGCAGGATTCGCGAAGAAGCGGCCGGCTGAGCTGTCGGGCGGGCAGCGGCAGCGTGTCGCGATAGCCCGTGCCCTCGCTCCTCGCCCGAGACTGCTGATCTGTGACGAGTCAGTGTCTGCGCTGGATGTCTCGGTGCAGTCGCAGATTCTGGCGTTGTTGACGAAGCTGCGTGATGACCTGGGAATCTCGCTGTTGTTCATCTCGCACGATCTCGCCGTCGTGAGGTTGCTCGCAGACACCGTCACGGTGCTGTGGGATGGGCGCGTCATCGAGACGGGGCCGTGTGAACAGGTGCTCACCGACCCCCGACACGAATACACCCGGATGCTGGTTGCCGCCGCGCACCGCGAGAACACGTCGGTGAGTACCGGCGACAGAGAGGATTGACGTGCAATCGATCGAACCGGCGCTCGCGGAGGGAGCCGACGCTGTTGCGGCGGTTCTGGCGAGGGGCCTTGCCGACGCTCTGGGACCCGAGCGCGCCGCGCTGTGGCGCGTCGAGCGTTCCGGGTACCGCCCGTCGGCACACACCCTCGACGGAAGCGACGGCATCCTCGCAGCCGTCCTTACCTCCGGGCGTCCCGCGACAGCGGCGACCAAGATCGTGGACCTGTGGGTGGCGCCCGACGCGCCGGGCGATGCCGCCGACCGGCTGATCGACGGCGTGCTTGCCCGAGCGAGCGAACGCGGCGATGCAGCGGTGAAGTGGGAGTTGCCCGAGGGCGCTGCCGTGCCCGAGAGCGCCGTCATCCACGGGTTTGCGCCGATGCGCAAGCCCTGGGGTGCCGTGGGAACCGAGGCAACGCGCGGGCTTGTGCGGTGGCTGGTGTCGATGCCCCACGAGGAACCCGGGTACTACGGTCAGACGACGCTGTTCACGTGCGGTGCGGTGGCAGGTCTCATCGCCACCGAGCGCTACGGCACCCCCGGGTTCGCGGGCCAGAACGCACCTGATCGGGATCTCGAGATCGAGTTCTGGCGTCGCGCCAGTAACTATCCGGCGTGTGAACCGATCGGGCTCGCTGTCACGGTGCAGGAGCATCTCGGATCCCGAGCCGCCGTCAAGGTCGCTCTGGATCACGCGGGGCCCGTGCTGCTGGAGGACTTCACCGGCTTCGACTACGACTTCCGCGCCGAGTTGCAGCGAGAATCCCGCAAGCGTGCAGCAGATCTCGGTATCTCGGTCGACGGCTCACGCATCCCGATGACGGAGGTGGCTGCCCGTGTCGCCGCGGGCGACCAAGCTCTGCTTCTCATCGACGAGGCCCCGATGCACGCCGATCCGGGTCCGCACTGGATCGTCGCCCACGCCGCCGCCGGGCCCTACGTCGTGGTCGAAGACCCCTGGGTCAACCGCGCCACCGGTGAGACCTGGGTCGACACGCACGAGTTGCCGATCCACGTCGATGATCTCGAGCGTCTCGTCGCCTGGGGACCCGAGGGCTACCGGGGCGTCATCTTCCTCTCGACGCCCTGAGGCGCCGGCCCGATCGCAGGAGGATTGACGGCTTTCGCCGCCTCGCGCGGCTAACAGGTCATCTGCTCCTGCAATCGGCACGGATGGGCCGGTTGCGGGCGGAGCGGCGCGCGGGCTGCCCCGGCGGATGTCCGTGGGCGCGAATAGACTTGCGGGGTTATGGATGTGGTGGATGACGAGCTGCTGACCGGCCTAAATCCGCCGCAGCGAGAAGCGGTGCTGTACCGGGGCAGGCGCTCCTGATCGTCGCGGGCGCCGGCTCCGGCAAGACCCGCGTGCTCACCCATCGGATCGCGTCGCTGTTGCGCAGCGGCGAGGCCTACCCGAGCCAGATCCTGGCGATCACGTTCACCAACAAGGCAGCTGGCGAGATGCGCGAGCGTGTCGCGCAGCTGGTCGGTGAACGCGGACGCGGCATGTGGATCTCGACGTTCCACTCCGCGTGCGTGCGGATCCTGCGGCGTGAGGCCGAGCAGTTCGGATTCACGAAGGCGTTCACGATCTACGACTCCGGCGACTCCCGAGCGCTCATCAAGCGCCTGGTGAAAGAACACGAGGCCGATGCCCTCGGTCTTACTCCCGCGGGCGTGCAAGGGCGGATCTCGAAGCTCAAGAACGAACTCGCGGATGCCGAATCCTTCGCCCGTCAAGCGAACATGAGCGACCCCGCCGAGCGCCTGTTCGTGGAGATCTTCGGTGACTACCAGCGCGCGCTCCAGCGTGCCAACGCGTTCGACTTCGACGATCTGATCGCCCAGACCGTCTACCTGTTCCGCGCCTTCCCGCAGGTCGCGGATGTCTATCGACGCCGCTTCCGTCACGTCCTGGTCGACGAATACCAGGACACCAACCACGCCCAGTATGCGCTGATCCACGAACTCACCCGTCCCGTGACCGGTGCGGCGGCCGAACCGTATTCCGTCGGTGGAATGATGATCTTCGAGCCGGATCAGGCGCCCGAGCTCGAGGGCGCCTCGCTCACCGTTGTCGGCGATTCCGATCAGTCGATCTACGCGTTCCGCGGCGCCGACATCCGCAACATCAGCGAATTCGAGCGCGACTTCCCCGGCGCCAAGGTCGTGCTGCTCGAACAGAACTACCGCTCGACGCAGAACATCCTCTCGGCAGCCAATGCCGTGATCGGCAACAACTTCGACCGCAAAGACAAGAAGCTGTGGACCGACGTCGGCGCAGGTGAGCAGATCGTCGGTTTCACGGGCTACTCACAACACGACGAGGCCCAGTTCGTTGCCGACGAGATCGAGGCGCTCCACCGGCGCGGCGTCGAGTACGGGCAGGTCGCGGTGTTCTACCGAACGAACTCGCAGTCGCGTGCGCTGGAAGAGATCTTCATCCGCTCGGCGGTGCCCTACAAGATCATGGGCGGCACGAAGTTCTACGAGCGCGCCGAGATCAAGGATGCCCTCGCGTACCTGGTCGCTGTTGCGAACCCCGCCGACGAGATGGCGGTGCGTCGCATCCTGAACAAGCCGCGTCGCGGCATCGGTGACGTCACCGAGACGGCCATCGCCCGCTACGCCGCCGATGAGCAGATCACCTTCCGCGATGCCCTCGCCAACGCGTCTGCCATCGGCGTGGGGCCGAAGATCCAGGCGGCGATCGTGCAGCTGGATGCTGTGCTGGCAGAGGCCAGCGCCCTGATGCTCCCGGCCTCGGGTGAGCTGCCCCCGCCCACGACGGTGGCTGAGGGACTGCAGCTGCTGCTGAACAAGTCCGGGTACCTCGACGCCCTGCGCGCCTCCCGCGATCCGCAGGACGAAGCGCGGGTCGAAAACCTCGACGAGCTCGTCGCCGTGACCCGGGAGTTCGCTCGCAACAATCCTGACGGCACGATCATCGACTTCCTCACCGAGGTGGCACTCGTCGCAGATGCCGATGACCTCGACGATGCCACGGGGTCGGTTTCGCTCATGACCATGCACACGGCGAAGGGTCTGGAGTACGACACCGTCTTCATCACGGGTGTGGAGGAGGACCTCATCCCGCACCGGATCTCGGCGGGGGAGCCCGGCGGTCCGCAAGAGGAGCGGCGCCTGTTCTATGTCGGTGTGACACGGGCCCGGGCGCGGCTGTACCTGACGCTCGCGATGACTCGAGCACAGTTCGGCGAGGTGTCCGTGGCGATGCCCAGCCGATTCCTGCAAGAGATCCCCGCCACTCTGATCGACTGGCGGCAATCGCCCGGTGATGTGAACTCCCGCGGCGGGTCCCAGTCGCGCGCCCTCAACGCACGGCCCGGGCGGGGCGGATTCGGGTCAGGCGCGGGAGGCTCCGGCCGCTACGGCGACGCTCTCGTGCCGAAGTCGACCTCGATCGACAAGTTCGCCAACCGCATCCCCGCAAAGGTGCGCGACAACGGCGACATGGAACTCGCGCCGGGCGATCGCATCCGCCACGACGACTTCGGCGAGGGACGGGTGGATGCCGTCACCGGTGAGGGCGCGAAGCGCGTGGCGCACGTGCGGTTCGACTCTGCCGGGGCCAAGAAGCTCCTGATCAAGATCGCGCCGATCGAGAAACTCTGACCCGCGGCGCCAGGACTTTGGCCCCTGAGAGGTCGGGATACCCGCGCGTACGATCGCGGTGACGGCGCGAGCGAGGGTGCACCGACGCCCAGGGCCCGCAGAAGGTCAGGCCCGCTCGCAGAAGGAGGCCCATGACCCTCGCGCCTGTCCTCCGTCTGCTCGCCGATCATCCGGTGCTCGTGCTGTTTCTGGTCACGGGTATCGGCGCGGCGATCGGTCGGATCCGCCTGTGGGGAATGTCGCTCGGGGCGGTCGCGGTGCTCTTCACGATGATCGCGCTCACGGCCTGGGGTGTCTCCCAAGGCGTCGTGATCGAGGTGCCCTCGTACGTCGGGGACTTCGGCCTCGTCCTGTTCGCCTTCAGCATCGGGGTCATCGCCGGGCCCGGGTTCGTGAACGCGTTGCGCACGTCGTACTGGATGCTGCTGCTCGTCTCGGCCATCATGATCGCCGCCGCAGCCCTGACGCTGGGCCTGGGGACGATGCTGAATCTCTCGCCGGAGACGATCGCGGGTGCCTACGCGGGATCGGTCACGAGCACACCAGCGCTGGCGGCAACCGGTGGTAGCCCCGCCGCCACGGTCGGGTACGCGAGCACCTACATCTTCGGGGTCATCGGCGCGATGGGGGCCGTCGTCCTCGCGCTTCGCCACAGCCGCACCGACGCCGACGCGCCCGCGCGGATCGTCGACCTCGTGGTCCGTATCGATACCGACAGCAATCCGACGATGACCGACCTCACCCGCAGGCACGGTGGCCGCGTGCTGGTCTCGCGCCTACGCCGCCCCGACGGCGAGGTCATCGTCGTCGGTCCCGACACGGTCCTCGAGAAGGGCTCGATCATCAACGTGGTCGGTCCCGAGCGGATCGTCGCGGCCGTCACCGACGAGCTGGGTCATCCGTCGACGCTGAACATCACCCACGACCGCAGCCGGCTCGACTATCGGCGGATCATCCTGTCGGACTCGCGCTGGTCGGGACGCACCATCGCGCAGCTCGGTGTCGCCGAGCGCTTCGGCGCGACCATCGTGCGGGTGCGGCGCGGGGATGTCGAGTTTCTGGGCACCCCCGACTTCGTGCTGCACCAGGGGGACCGCCTGCGGGTCGTCGCCCCCGTGACCAGCTGCCCGCGGTGACAGCGTTTCTCGGCGACTCCGAGCGAGGGATGGCCGAGCTGAACCCCGTGGCTCTCGGTCTGGGTATCGCGGCGGGCATGCTTCTCGGCCTCATCGAAGTGCCGCTGCCGGGCGGATCCCACCTGTCGCTCGGGGCCGCCGCCGGGGCGCTCATCGTCGGTCTCGTGATGGGCAGGATCGGGCGGATCGGACGCTTCGTGACGACGATCCCGAACGCCGCGGCGACAGCCCTGGGCGAGCTCGGCCTGCTGATCTTCCTCGCGTACGCCGGGTCCAAGGCGGGATCGCAGATCCTGCAGGCGATCGCATCGGGAGAGATCGTCGCTCTCGTCGGGATCGGGCTGGTCGTGACATCCTTCGCGATGTTCGGGACGTACTTGCTGGTGCGGCACATCCTGCGACTCGGCGGAACCAAGCTGTCGGGCGTCATCGCGGGAGCGCAGACGAACACCGCGATCCTCGCGTTCGCGCAGGAGCGCACCGGTCACGACGTCCGTGTCGCCCTCGGCTACAGCCTCGTGTATCCGACAGCGCTCGTCGTGAAGATCCTGCTTGCCCAGGTGCTCACGCTCCTGTGACGCCCAGAGTCGGTCGTTGAGCGCGTGAGGAAACCCGGTGGTCGAGCGAGCGGAGCGAGTCGAAACGCCCCCGCCGATCTGCGGTCGAAGCACCCCACACGCCTGCCGCGTTTCCCGAACCGTGACAACCCTGGCCCCGATCGGCGCCCGAGGTCGGTAGCCTCGAAACATGGCTCTGTTCTCTCGACGCCCTGCAGCAACGCCTGCCGAGACGCCCGAGGGCGCTCCCGACGACACGGCTTCCGCCGAGGATGCGCCGGTCGCCGACGCCACGGCGGCAGCGGCGTCGGACCCCGATGCCGGAGACAGCGAACCCGACTTCGACGCGGTCGTCGGGATCTCGATGTCGTCGTTCCAGGGCTTGGGCGCCCCCGCCCCTGAGGCGGATACCCCGGCAGAAGACCCCGGCGACGACGGTGCCGACGCGCCCCGCGGCCCGACCTGCACGACAACGGCCCGCTCGTCGCGGCCCTGGCGAAGCTCCCCGAGCGGCCTGAGCCGGCTGAACTGCTGCAGGTTGCCCGCCAGCTCCTCCAGGGGCACCTCTTCCTCCGGGTCAAGGGGGACGCAAAGCGGATGCTCGCCGAGGGCGAGAACATTCCGCTGGCCATCACGACGATCGGCGAGAAGCAGTACGTCCTCGTCTACAGCGGCGTCGCGGCGCTGCGCGCGAGCCTGGCCGCCGACGGGGCGACAGACACCTCGGCGATGGCGCAGCCCGCACAGGCTGTGCTGCGATTCCTGCTCAGCGGCACGTACGGGGGTCTCATCGTCGACCCGGCCTCCGCGCCGGCGCGAGCGATGCTCTCGCGCGAACTGATCGCTCAGATGATGGAGCAGGCCGATCCCGAGTTCAGTATCAAGAAGCTGCTCGCTGCCCGTCGGACCGAGACCACACCAGACGAGGTCGTCGCCGCGATTCCGTCCTCACGGCTATGGATCGCGGCAAACAAGCCCGAGGGATCGGATCAGGTCGGCGTCGCCGAAGCCCGCGCTGCCGACGGCGACCGTCTCATCGAGGTGTTCACACACCCCATCGAGATCGCAGCCCTCGGACGCGGCGACCGCCCCGCGCCCGTGACCGGTGCGCAGTTGGGCTCGGCTCTGCGCGCTGACCCTGAGCTCGCCGGCATCCTGATCGATCCTGCTGGTCCCTGGATAAGACTCGACCGCGATCACCTCGCCCCGTTGATGGTCGAGGCTCCGGGCGATGGCGACTGACCGGATCATCCTCGAGATTCCCGGCCCCGACGGAGGCCGGGAGGTCGGACTGTCCAGCCCCGACCGCGTCCTGTGGCCGGCCGCCGGGATCACCAAACGTGATCTAGCCGAGTACTTGCTGGCCGTCGCGGGCCCCTTCCTTGCCGCCAACGGTCACCGTCCGGTATCGCTGGAGCGCTACCCCGCGTCGATCGAGGGCGAGATGTTCTTCTCGAAGAACCCACCCAAGGGCGCGCCGCCCTTCGTCGAGACCGTCACCGTGACGTACAACAGCGGGCGTCGGCATCCGCAAATCGTGCTCACCGAACCCGCCGCCGTCGTGTGGGCAGCGCAGATGAACACCGTCGTCTTCCATCCGTGGGCCTCACGCACCGAGAACACCGACAATCCCGTCGAGCTGCGCATCGATCTCGATCCGCAGCCGGGCACCGATTTCGCGGATGCCGCAGCCGTTGCCCCGGCGCTGCGCGAGGTGCTCGCCGAGGCGGGCCTGGAAGCGTGGATCAAGACCAGCGGCAACCGCGGCATCCACCTGTTCTGCCCGATCGAACCGGAGTGGGAATTCCTCGACGTCCGTCACGCCGTGATCGCCGCCGGACGCGAACTGGAGAGACGGATGCCGGATCGCGTCACGACCAACTGGTGGAAAGAGGAGCGCGGGAAGCGCGTCTTCATCGACTTCAACCAAGCCAACCGTGACCGCACGATGGCCGGTGCCTACAGCCCTCGGGCGCTCCCGACCGCGACCGTTGCCACCCCGATCACGTGGGATGAGCTGGCCGGCGTCGACCCGGCATCCTTCACCGTGCGCACCGTGCCGCAGCGCCTCGCCGAGGTCGGTGACCCGTGGGCGCAGTTCGGAGCGTCGCCGGGCACGATCGACACGCTGCTGGAGTGGTGGGAGAGGGACCTTGCCGACGGGCTCGGCGAGCTGCCATTCCCGCCCGAGTTTCCGAAGATGCCCGGTGAACCACCGCGCGTGCAACCGAGCCGGGCGCGCAAGACCGACCCGAGCGAATCCGAGACGGAGGGCAGCGAGTGACCGAAACGACGGAAGCTGGCACGAGCGGAGCCGAGACGACAGTGGGCATCGATCGATGGGCCGCGCGCCTCCTTCGCACGCGCTGGGTTGTCCGAGCCCCGATTCCGCTGTTTCGCGCGGGCCTGGGCTGGCTCTTCGGCGGTCGGCTCATGCTCGTCGAGCACCTCGGGCGCACAAGCGGGCAGCCGCGCTACGTCGTGCTCGAGGTGATCGAACGGGAGGCCAACGCGATCCGCGTCGCTTCCGGATACGGCACGCGGGCACAGTGGCTGAAGAACCTTGCCGCCCATCCCACCGCACGACTCTGGGTTGGGCATTCGAAGGGCGTACCGGCGACGTCTCGCATCCTGCCCGACAGCGACGCCGCGGCGGTCCTCGCCCGCTACGCCCGAGTGCATCCCGATGCCTGGGAGCATCTGACGGCGGCGATGGGCGAACTGAACGGGGCTGATGCGACCATCCCGGTCGTCGAGTTCACCCCGCCGACGCGCTGACCGTCAGCTCTCGAGCACCGCGCCGACATCGTACGCACGCACCGTCTCGAGCTGTTCGTACGTGCAGGAGCGCGGATCACGGTCCGCTCGCCACCGCACGAACTGCACGGTGTGGCGGAATCGCCACTTCTCGAGCTGGTCATAGCGCACCTCGAGCACGCGCTCGGGCCGCAGCCGTACGAACGAGACATCCTTGCCGGACGCGAAACGCGACCGCTCGCCCTCGCCTGTCATCGCCTCGCCGCTCTCGTCGCGGTCGACGAGGGGATCGAGCTCCTCGACCAGTTCTAAGCGGCGCTTGTCCGACCACGCTGCCACCCCGCCGACCTGAACAAGCCGACCCTCGTCGGTGTAGAGGCCGACGAGAAGCGAACCGACCCCGCGACCGCTCTTGTGCACGCGGTAGCCGAGCGCGACGACATCCGCCGTGCGCGCGTGCTTGATCTTGAACATCGTGCGCTTGCCCGGCGCATACGGCTGAGCCAGCGGCTTGGCCACGACCCCGTCGAGCCCGGCGCCCTCGAACTCGTCGAGCCAGCGCCCTGCGAGCGCAGGATCGTCCGTGGCGCGCGTCACGTGGACCGGGCGCGGAACTGCCCGCAGCAGATCGACGAGCTCTGCGCGCCGCGCCGAGAACGGCTCGCTCGCGAGGTCGCGCTCGCCGCGGGCGAGGATGTCGAACGCGATGAACATCGCCGGAGTCTGTTCGCTCAGCATCCGCACTCGCGATTCGGCGGGATGGATGCGCTGGGTCAGCGCGTCCCAATCGAGGCGTTCGGAGCCCGGATCGCCGAGCGCGATGACGATCTCACCGTCCAGCAGGCAGGGCTCCGGCAGCACCCGCGCGAAAGCCTCGACGAGTTCGGGGAAGTACCGGGTGAGGGGTTTGGCGCCGCGACTGCCGATCTCGACATCCGTCCCGTCCCACGAGACGAGGGCGCGAAAGCCGTCCCACTTCGGTTCGAAGCTCAGGCCGCCCGTGCTCGCCCGTGGGTCGGGGATCCGATCGACGGACTTTGCGAGCATCGGCTCGGGGATCGCGTACGGCATGAGGCCAGCATCCTGTGTCGTCAGGGGCGTGTCCAGATTCAGTCGGGAGCCGGTTCGCTGCTCCGGCGCCGCGCCCAGCGAGCTGGCGTGTTCGGCCCGTCCCACACCTGCACGATGCCCCACGCGACTGCCGTGATCGGTACGGCCAGCACAGCGCCGACGATCCCGCCGAGCACGGTGCCGACGGTCAGGGCGATCAGGATGACGAACGCGTGCAGCTTCATGGAGCGACCCATCAGCACCGGCTGCAGGAAGTTGCCCTCCAGCTGGTTGACGAGCACGACCACCCCGACGACGAACAGCGCATTCACCAGGCCGTTCGAGACGAGTGCGACGAGGGCCGCGAGGATGCCGGCCAGGGTCGCCCCCACGATCGGGATGAACGCCAACAGGAAGACCAGCACGGCAAGGGGGAGGGCGAGCGGGACCTGCAGGATCCACAGACCGATGCCGATCCCGACCGCGTCAACGAACGCGACGGACGCCGTGCCGCGCACATACGCGCCGAGAGTGGAGACCGTCTTGTCGCCGATGCGGCGGGCGCGCGCCTCGGCCGAGCCGCGGAACGGGCGCAGCAGGAACTCCCACATCCGCGGACCGTCCTTCAAGAAGAAGAACAGGACGACGACCAGCAGCACGAAGCCGGTCGCGAAGTTCGCGACGATGCTCACACCGGCGATCGCGCCAGAGCCGAACTGTGCGCTCGTGATGAAGTCCTGGATCGAGGCGATCCACTGGTCGATCTGTTGCTGGTCGATACCGAAGGGCAGGGTCTGCACCCATTGCCACAGTTGCTGGGCACCAGCCTCGGCCTGGCTGTAGAGGGAGTCCCACTGATCTCGGACCGCCCAGACGATGAGCCAGCCGACGCCGGCGAGCAGCAGCACGATCGTGAACAGCGCAATGAGGGTCGCGAGGATCGACGGGACGCCGCGGCCCCGCATCCAGCTCATCGCGGGCGCGAAAGCCGACGCGAAGATCAGCGCAAGCAGAACCGGGATGACCACCAGCGTGATCTGTTGAATCCCCAGATCAGGCCTGTCGCGAGGGCGACCACGACGATGATCTGCAGCCCCCGGGTCGCGAGTATCCCGAACTTGTCGCCCCACAGCTTGCTGGGTGGGACGATGCCGTCATCGGGTACCGCAAGCGCGCTGGTGCTGTCTTTGGCGGAGCCGATCCCGAACAATCCCATGGCTCGACCGTAGTCGGCGCACGGAACCCGCGCACGGCCTTGACGGCAGGGCTCGAATCAGCAACGCCCCCGTCGAGGTCAGTGGTCGCCGAACAGGTCGTCGAGCGTGATCGGGACTCCTGCCGCGTCACTGAGAGCGGTGCGGGCGGCATGCCAGCCGCTCATTCCGTGCACGCCAGGGCCTGGCGGGGTCGATGCCGACCCGAGATAGACACCCGGCAGCGGCGTTCGCCACGGATGCCGCGAGGTCACGGGTCTGCGGATGGCCTGCGCCATCGTGAATGCGCCGCCCGAGATGTCGCCGCCGATCTCGGCCGGGTTGGCGCGCTCCCGCGTCGCGGCGGTCGCCGCGTGCACCGCCAGCACCTGATCCCGCACACCGGGGGCGAAGCGCTCGATCTGGGCGAGAACGGTATCGGTGGCATCCGCGGGGGAGCCGAGCGGGACGTGCGTGTAAGCCCACAGGACTGCTTTTCCGGCGGGAGCCCGTGTCGCGTCGATCACCGACGGCTGCACGGCCAGCACGTAGGGGCTCTCGGGGATCCTGCCGCGTGCGACCTCGCGTTCGGCGGCGATGATCTCCTCGCGCGTTCCGCCGAGGTGAACCGTCGGGGCCTGCCCCACGTCAGGATCGCGCCACGGGACCGGCCCGTCGAGAGCGAGATCCACCTTCATGACGCCCGGACCGTAGCGGTAGCGCCGGATCGCCTGGGCGTACCGGGTCGGAAGCGCGGAGTCCGTCAGGAGCAGCCGCGGCGAGGTGTCCAGGATGAGCAGGTCGCCTGCCGCCGGATCGCCCCAGTCCAGGCCGTCGAGCGAGGTGACCCGCGTGCCGGTCTCGATGACGCCGCCGTGGGCGCGGATGTCGGCGGCGAGCGCATCGGCGATCGTGTGCGCGCCACCTCGTGGCACAGGCCACCCGCCGGCATGGGCCTGCGCCGTGAGGAGGAGCCCCGCAGCGGCCGAGCCCAGGGACGGCATCCACGTGTTTGCGTGGGCCATCGCACCGGCCAGCAGCGCCGCGGCTCGTGGGGTGCGAAAGCTGCCTGCCCCGAGTGCAGTCCCCTGCTCGAGCACCCGCAGGCCGTACCGGATCGCCGTCAGGGGATGCCGCGGCATCCGGATCAGCTGATCACCCGTGAACGTCACGAGCTCGTCGCTGTGACGCGCGAGCGGCCGGATTGTCGCGAGCCACGCGCGGCCATCGGGCCCGAGATCGTCGGCGGTCCGGCCGATGTCGCGCCACGCGATTGCTGCCGGCCCGTCATCGAGCGGATGCGCGTAGGAGGCATCCGGGATCAGCCACGAGACGCCGCTGTCGAGGCCGAGGGCTCGGAACACGGGGGACGTCAGTGCCGCGGGGTGCACCGCCGAGCACACGTCGTGACGGAATCCGGGGAGGGCCAGCGCTTCGGTGCGGAGACCGCCACCGATCGTCTCCGCCGCCTCGAGGACGCGCACGTGCAGTCCCGCCCGGGCGAGTGTCGCCGCGGCGGTCAGACCGTTCGGTCCGCTGCCCACGATCGTCGCGTGCGCCGCCATGCCGCCAGTCTGCCAGCCCCCACCCGCGGCGTCTCCGCCTCGCCCGGTCCGGCCCCACCTCGCCCGGCCCCTCCCGGCTTCTCGCCCCGCCCCCACCGGCCCCGCCCGCCTCGGCCCGATTGCAGGAGAAACCCCGGGATTCAGGGCCGAAAGGTGGCTGGTTCGGCCGATCATCCTGCGATCGGACCGCTGTCGGTCATATCGCGCCCCTGCCCGCCCCAGCTCGATCTTGACCCAGTCCGGTGACGTACACCCTCCGACCCTGCCTCTGTCGGTGAGCGAGCGAAGCGAGCCGAAACGTCGTGGCTGGCCCGATTGCAGGAGGAGTCCGGGGATTCGCGGCTCAGAAGCCGGTGAGTCCGCCGATCATCCTGCAATCGGGCCGCGCCGCCCGCCCGGTGAGCGCAGCAGCCCGGTGAGCGCCCGCCGAACCTCGTCGGGGCGCCACATGATGTCCTCCGCGGTGACGCGCAGCGTCGCGAATCCGAGCGCCGCACTGGCCAGGTCCCGCACGTGGTCCCGACGCTGGGCTGCCCAATCCCCGTGAAACTCACGGCTGTCGCACTCGACGATGAGCCAGCCATTGACGACGAAGTCCACCCGCCCGACTCCCGCGATCGTGACCTGCACGTCATATCGGCATCCGATCGAGCGCAGGATGAGGCGCAGCAACGACTCCGGCCCGGACTCAGCGCGCTCGTCCAGCAGGCGCCACAGCACGCCATGGCGTGCCGGAAGCGCGGCGAACAGTTCGTCGAGTTCCGACCTGCGCAGCACCCGCCGGTGCAGCGCGGAGTCCAGGCTCGCCACAGCCGCTCGCGGCTCCTGGCATCCCACCGCGTGGATCAGTGCGTCAAGCGGCGACACGCACAGAGCCCCGCGGGGTCGAGGGCGGTTGAGGATCATCCAATGTCGCTTGGCCCGTGCTGATTGCGGGTTGCGCAGCGCGGCGGATCGCGGGAGGTGCACATGCACGCGGTCAGGGTGGGTCATGACGAAGACGCCGAGCCGCTCCAGTTCCGACGTGCACGTGAGGCGGGCGCCCAGACGCCCGGCCTCGATACAGGGCAGGGGAAGATCCGGTGCGCAGTAGGCATCGCGGTGGAGGTGGAGGAGCTCGCCACGGTCGACGGCCCTCGCGATCCGTCGCTTGCTCCAGCCCTCCGCGCGAAGTTCAGATGTCGTCACCGCGCGCGGTTCGGTGGGGGACAGCGTGGGCCGGGAGGGCGGCGCGCTCCCGGCTCGGGGGTGTGTCTGTGACCTCGGCATGGCCGCGAGCCTGCCCGCCTCCCGCCCCCAGGCTTTCCGAGGTCTTGGCGCCGGTGGACGAGGCCTCAGCTACCGGCGCTGGGGAGGAATCGTCGCCGATCCGCCCGGCCCGATCGCAGGATCAATCACGGTGGCCGACCTCGGCAGGGCGGCCAAGCGCCTTCTCCTCCTGCGTTCGGGACACGGCCGCCGTCGGTTGTGGCGCGCGCCGCCGGGGGAGGGGCGGACGGATGCCGTATCGGGGAGCGGTGGATGGCGGCGGCGGTGATGCGGGTCGGAGGGGCGGATGCCGTCGCTGGTGAGGCGGGGCGGTGAGGCAGGGCGGGGCGGGCGGGCGGCGTGCCGTGGGTCAGAGGTCGAGGGAGGAGTGCAGGCGGCGCGTGACCTCGGCCAGCGGCATCCGCTTGGGGAACACCGCCACCACGACGTCGTCGGGGCTCGGATGCTCGGGGTCGGGGTGCACTCCGAATTTGCGCATGAGGTCATCGAGCGCGGTGCGCAGCACCGACACCGGCACGGGTTCGCGGTCGCGCAGCAACTGCCGCAGCACGTGGTTGTGGACAGCCGCGACGGATGCCGAGAAACCGACCGCGTCGATCGGATCGAGGCCCGGCAGGGCTCCGCGCAGGTACTCGTCAAAGAGGCGTTCGTAGCGGAACACGGTGACGATCTCGCGCTCGCGAAGCGCCGGAACCTTCCGGACCACCGAGTAGCGGCGCCGAGCGAGCTCGGGGTCGGCGGCGAAGTGCTCGAACACCGTGATCGCCGCCTCGCACACCGCGACCCACGGGTTCTCGTGCGGGCGCGACAGGTCCTCGCGCAGCTGGGCGAGGAGCAGCTCGTGGTCCGCGAACACGACGTCGTCCTTGCCGCCGAACTGACGGAAGAATGTCGACCGGGAGCTGCCGGCGGCCTGCGCGATCTGCTCGACGGATGTCGCATCGAAGCCGTTCCGATCGAACAGGTCGAGCGCGACGGCGACGACCGCGGTCCGCGATGACGGCGCGGCGGCAGTGGTGTCGGACATGCCGTGAGCCTACCGCCGAGGGAACCTCAAGTTTGGCTCAGCTTTCCCTCAAGGAAGGGGCTGCCGAGCCCAGGATCACCCCACGAAACCGCAGCTTTCCGGTATCGGACGGTAGCGTCGCGATGCGGGAACGCTCCGGGTGCCCAGCATCCGTCGACCCGCCTTTGTTGTGTGAGGCCGCTGGCCATGGACACGGGATGGATACGCAGGATGAGTGCACGCACAGCGTTGCCGTCGACCAGACGGCCGCAGTGGGGTTCCGAGAAGCGGCGCGAGCCGCTCTCGACCGTGCACGCGCGCCCGTCGGCCGCGAAGGTGGTGTGGGCGCGGATCGCGATCGGCGCGACGATCGCCGCGTGGATCGGCTACATGATCTTCACGATCCTGCCGCAGGTCTTCGCGAACGAGGGCGTGTTCCGGACGCTGGAGGCGATCCTCTACGCGTCTGTCGTGACGTTCCTGACGTTCTCGGCGCTGATGTACCTCGTCGCCCGCGAGGGAGCGTTCCGGCGGTTCCGCGGTCACGTGCGCGCGCCGCGCGGGCAGCTCGACCGCCACTTCGCCGACGGACACCACGACGGGCTGACGGTCCTCATCCCCTCGTATGCGGAAGAGCCGGCCGTCGTGCGCAAGACGATGTGGTCGGCAGCGCTGCAGGAGTACCCGTCGCTGCGGGTCGTGCTGCTGCTCGATGACAGCCCGTTCCCGACTGACCCCGTCGTGCAGGAACGGCTCGACGAGACCCGCCGCATCGCCTCCGACATCGAGGACGCTCTGGCCGAGCCGGGCGAGCGGTTCACGGAAGCGCTCCTGGCCTACGAGAACGAGTGGTTGCTGGGCGGCACGATTGCCCCGGATGCCGTCGATACGCTCCGCGACGAGTACGTCGCGGCCGTGGCGTGGTTGCGCGCCCTCGGCGACGACTGGCCGCACGAAGACCACGTCGACACGTTCTTCATCGACCAGGTCATCGGAGGACTTGCCGACGACCTCGATGCGACCGCGTGCGCTCTCCAGGCCGCGCTGGATGCCGATGCCGCCCCCACCGGCGAGCGACTGCTGGAACTTCACCGTCGCCTGGTGCGGATCTTCACGGTCGAAGCCACGACCTTCGAACGCAAGCGGTACGCGTCGCTGTCGAACGAGCCGAACAAGGCGATGAACCTCAACGCCTACATCGGGCTGCTGGGCGGTCGCTACCACTCCCACCCGACCGACGAAGGGACCGTTCTGGTCAGGGTCGGTCCGGCGGACGAGGCCGACGTCGTCATCCCCGACACGCCCTATCTCCTCACTCTCGACGCCGACTCGCTGCTGCTGCGCGACTACTGTCTGCGGCTCGTCCACTTTCTGGAGCAGCCCGAGAACGAGCGCGTCGCGGTGACGCAGACGCCCTACTCGTCGTTCCGGGGCGCCCCGACGCGTATCGAGCGTCTCGCGGGAGCGACCACCGACATCCAGCACATCCTGCACCAGGGGATGTCGGCGCACGACGCGACGTTCTGGGTGGGCGCCAACGCCGTCATCCGGCGGCGGGCGCTCGAAGACATCGTGCAGGTCGAGACGGTCAACGGCTACGAGGTGCGCCGCTACGTGCAGGACCGTACCGTCATCGAGGACACCGAATCGAGCATCGACCTTGCCGACCACGGCTGGTCCCTGGTCAACTACCCCGAGCGGCTGAGCTACAGCGCGACCCCGCCCGACTTCGGATCGCTCGTCGTGCAGCGCCGTCGGTGGGCCAACGGCGGTCTGCTGATCATGCCGAAGTTCCTGAAGTACGCGCAGCGGCGCCGCAAGTCGCATCGGCCGATCACGATCGCCGAGTGGATGCTGCGCACCAACTACATGGCATCGCTGGCGTGGGCATCCTTTGGCCTGATCATGCTGCTGACGTATCCGTTCGATAGCAGGCTGCTGAGCCCGCTGGTCGTGTTCGCGGCTCTGCCCTACTTCATCTCGCAGGCCAGTGACCTGCGTTACTCGGGTTATCGCACGATCGATATCTTCCGGATCTACGGTTTCAACCTGATTCTCTTGCCCGTCAACCTCGCGGGCGTCCTCAAGTCGATCGAGCAGGCCCTCACCGGCAAGAAGATCCCGTTCGCGCGCACCCCGAAGGTGCGAAACCGAACGGCCACGCAGCTGCTGTACGTGGTCGCTCCGTACGCGATCGTCATCTTCTCGGTCTTCACCGCGTGGTGGAACATCCTTCACGAGAACTGGGGCACGGCGGCCTTTGCCGCATTCAACGCGACCCTCGCGGCGTGGGCGATCGTCGAGAACATCGGCATCCTCGCCTCGATCGCCGACACGTGGCTTGGTCTCACCGACTGGATGTGGGTGGATGCGAACCCGCAGAAGCGGAAGCGCAGCAAGACCGGGCAACGGCCGCAAGCGGATTGGCGGGCGGCGCTCTACCACGGTCACCCGGCCCCGGGCGAGACCGCGCCGGCCTATCTGCCGCCGCCGACGGTTCCCGTACGGCCGATGATGCTCGAACTCACGACCCTCGACGAACCGGCCATGGCCGACCCTGAGGGGCTGGTTCTGGCTGCGCCGACCGCGATAGACCCACCGGAGCCCGATCCGGTGCCGGCGACCGAACCCGAGGTCGCCGACGCCGAGGTGGCTGCCGAGCCGGAACCCGAAACGGTGCCGGCAGCCGCCCCGGCGGCTCGCGACGATGAGGCGGATGTCGCCGAGCCGGATGCCGAGACCGGCGATCCGGAGTGGGTGCCGAGCGCCGACGCAGCGCCCCTCGCCGAGCCCGCGCGCGAGCCTGTCGCGAGCCCGTTCCAGCCCGAGCCCGAACCGACGGTGGCCGGAGTTGCCGTCGAGTCCGCGCCCGAGCCCGAGCCTGTCGCGCAGACCGAGGTGTTCCGCCCCACCTATGCGATCGCCCCCGCGTACGGCATGGAGCTGGTCCCCGACCTGTGGATGCCGGGGCCGGGCGGACACGTCGTCTCGGCCGAGTGGGATGACTTCGGTGACGCCGCTGACCATCCCATCGACGTCGCCGTCAGCGCGTGGACGCCCGCAGAAAGCACAGATCGGGCCATCCAGGTCTTCCCGCCGGCCGAGCCCGCTCGCGTCGAGCCGGCGCCCGCGGCGTGGAGTGCTGCACCGCAGCTCCCGCGCCAGACCGTTCCGGCGACGGGCGAGGCCACGCAGCAGGACATCGCCACCCGGTCCGCCCCGGAGCCGCCCCCGTGGTGGCAGCAGGATGCGCCGCAGCCCGTGTATCCGCGGTGGGAAACCTCCGCTCCGGCGGCGGTAACCCCGTGGCAGGTGCACTCGTCCTCGGCCGCGCAGTACCCGGCACAGCACTACCCGGCACAGCACTACCCGGCACAGCACTACCCGGCACAGCACTACCCGGCACAGCACTACCCGGCACAGCAGTTCCCGGCACAGCAGTTCCCGGTCGCGCAGCAGTACCCGGAACAGCACTACTCGGCCCCGCAGCACCAGGAACAGCGCTACCCGGCGCAGCACTACTCGCAGGCGCAGTACCCGGCGCAGCTGCACGACACCACGTCGGATGGCGGCGCGCCCTCGACGCTGCCTGCCTGGCGGGGACAGGCCACATACCCGTCGACGTCGTCGCCGTGGGACGCTCAGCAGGCGGCAGCCCACGAGGGTCACCCCGGGTGGCAGAGCCCGGTTCAGTCCGATCTCTACCCGCCGGAAATGGTCCCGGATCAGGCGCCGGCTGGGTCCGGCTGGGCTCCTGCTCCTGTTCCGGCGCCGACGGAGTGGCCCGCGCCCCCGCAGACCGCCGCGCGGAACTCTCCCGATGCCGTGCCGGTCGGTGTCCCGCCGGGCCGGATGCCGATTCGCAACGAGGTCCCCCTCTCGCCGAATGCCCCCGTGTCGCGCCCCGTGCGCGGCCGAGGTCGCGGGTGGTGAGCGACAAGGCGGCGAGCAGCGCCCAGGAGCGCCGAGCGGATGGTCCGCACGCCGGAAAGCGTCTGTCGCCGTGGCGGGTCATGCTCGGCATCCTCATCGCCGCAGCCGCCGGCGTTGCCATCTGGTTCGGGTTCCACACCGTCACCGATCGCGTCGTCGTCGATCCGAATCAGCCCTGGTTCGCGGCCTACGTCGACACCACGCTCACGCCCGCCTACCCCTTCGAGACGCCGGCATCCGACGCTGACGAGGATGTCGTTCTCGGCTTTGTCGTGGCCGCCGACGAGAGCACCTGCGAACCGTCCTGGGGAGCAGCGTATTCGCTGGATCAGGCCGCGCGAGACCTGGATCTCGACCGCCGCATTGCCCGGCTCAGACAGCAGGGCGGCGACGTCGTCGTGAGCTTCGGCGGGCGCGACAACACCGAGTTGGCAGCGGCCTGCTCGGATGCCGAGTCGCTCGCCGCGGCCTACAAGGCGGTCATCGACCGCTACGACCTCACCATCATCGATCTCGACATCGAGGGCGACGCGCTGCAGGATGCCGCGGTCGGCGCGCGCAGAGCACAGGCGCTGCGCATCCTTCAAGATGAGCGTGACGAGAACGATCCACTCACGGTCTGGGTCACCCTCCCCGTCACGCCCTCGGGCCTTGACGCTGCCGGTGAGGCCGCCGCCGCGCAGCTGATCGACGCGGGTGTTCAACTCGGCGGGATCAACGCCATGACGATGGACTACGGCGTGGACCTGGACGGCCAGACGATGGGCGAGGCTGCGATCTCGGCGATCACCGGTGTTCGTGACCAGCTCGTGGACATGCTCCGAGGCACCGACGAGCCGCTGACCTCCGCTGCTGCGTGGGCTCGCATCGGTGCAACACCGATGATCGGGCAGAACGACATCGTTGACGAAGTGTTCACGATGGAGGATGCCGCCCAGCTCAACCAGTTCGCGCTGGATGCCGGACTCGGACGCCTCTCGATGTGGTCAGCTAATCGCGACCGATCCTGCGGCGACAACTACGCCGACGTCCGGATCGTGTCCAACTATTGCAGTGGCGTCGACCAGGGCCAGGAGAGCTTCGCGGTGACGCTCGGAGACGGACTCACCACGACGGGGACCGCCGCCAGCCATACGCCTGTGCCGCTACCCAGCGCGTCGGTGACCGACGACCCCGCCGCCAGCCCGTACCCGATCTGGAACGCGGATACGCGCTACCTCGCGGGGTCGAAAGTGGTGTGGCACGGCATGGTCTACACGGCCAAGTGGTGGACGCGAGGTGACGTTCCCGACGACCCGATGGTCAGCGGCGCCGAAAGTCCGTGGGACCTCGTGGGTCCCGTGCTTCCCGGGGAGACCCCGTACGTCGTGCCGACGCTCCCACCCGGGACCTACCCCGACTGGTCGGGCGACACCGTCTACCGCGAGGGCGATCGGGTCCTCTACGAGGGCGTGCCCTTCGAGGCGAAGTGGTGGACGCAGGGCGATAGCCCGGCCGCGGCATCCGACGACCTCGACGGATCGCCGTGGGTTCCGCTGACCGTGGCGCAGATCGAGCAGATCGTCGGCAGCGGCTGAACGCTCTCGAGCCTCGGAGTTCGGACCGTTCTGCTGCGGGTAGTAGGCTGATTTCTCGGTCGAACTCTCTCGACATCGAGACATCAGACACCCTTCACCCACCCGACGCCGCAGCGGAGGACATCAGCGTGGATCTGTACGAGTACCAGGCACGAGACCTATTCGAGAAGTACGAGGTGCCGGTGCTCCCCGGCATCATCGCCGACACGCCTGAGGAGGCGAGGGCGGCTGCCGAGAAGATCGGTGGCGTCGTCGTCGTCAAGGCGCAGGTCAAGACCGGAGGCCGCGGCAAGGCCGGCGGCGTCAAGGTCGCAAAGAATGCCGACGAGGCCTATGAGGCTGCCAAGGCGATTCTCGGGCTCGACATCAAGGGCCACATCGTCAAGCGGGTCATGGTCGCCGCGGGTGCGCAGATCGCGGAGGAGTACTACTTCTCGGTTCTGCTCGACCGCGCCAACCGGTCGTACCTGAGCCTGTGCTCGGTCGAGGGTGGCATGGAGATCGAACAGCTCGCGGTCGAGAAGCCCGAGGCCCTCGCCCGGGTGGAGGTCGATCCCCTCGCCGGTATCACCCCCGAGAAGGCTCTCGAGATCGCCTCGGCTGCGGGCTTTGACGCCGAGCTTGCCCCGAAGGTCGCGGATGTCTTCGTCAAGCTCTTCGACGTCTACAAGGGCGAAGACGCGACCCTGGTGGAAGTCAACCCGCTCGTTCGCACCGAGTCCGGCGACATCATCGCCCTCGATGGCAAGGTCTCGATCGACGAGAACGCGGGCTTCCGTCACCCCGAGCACGCCGAGCTCGAGGACAAGGATGCCGCCGACCCGCTGGAGGCCAAGGCCAAGGCCAACGACCTCAATTACGTCAAGCTGGACGGCGCCGTCGGCATCATCGGCAACGGTGCTGGCCTCGTGATGTCGACGCTGGACGTCGTCGCGTACGCCGGAGAGGCACACGGCGGCGTCAAGCCCGCCAACTTCCTCGACATCGGCGGTGGCGCGTCAGCTGCCGTGATGGCTGCGGGCCTGGATGTCATCCTCGGCGACCCGCAGGTCAAGAGCGTGTTCGTCAACGTCTTCGGCGGCATCACGGCGTGCGACGCCGTCGCCAACGGCATCAAGGGCGCACTCGACACGCTCGGTGACACGGCCTCCAAGCCGCTGGTCGTGCGCCTGGACGGCAACCGCGTCGAGGAGGGCCGCGCGATCCTGCGCGAGTACGCCCACCCGCTCGTGACCCTGGCCGAGACGATGGACGAGGGCGCCGACAAGGCTGCCGAGCTCGCCAACGCCTGATCCCGCATCCGGAACCCACCGAAGGACTTCACAGACATGTCGATCTTCCTCAACCAGGACTCCAAGGTCATCGTCCAGGGCATCACCGGCGGCGAGGGCACCAAGCACACCGCGCTGATGCTCAAGGCCGGCACGCAGGTCGTCGGGGGCGTCAACGCCCGCAAGGCCGGCACGACCGTCTCCCACACCGACAAGGACGGCAACCCGGTCGAGCTGCCGGTGTTCGCATCCGTGGCCGAGGCGATGGCTGAGACCGGCGCCGACGTCTCGATCGCGTTCGTTCCCGCCGCCTTCACCAAGGACGCGATGATCGAGGCTATCGATGCCGAGATCCCGCTCTTGGTCGTCATCACCGAGGGTGTCCCCGTCGGCGACACCGCCGAGGCATGGGCCTACGCGAAGAGCAAGGGCAACACGACGCGCATCATCGGTCCCAACTGCCCCGGCATCATCACCCCCGGCGAGTCTCTCGTGGGCATCACCCCGGCCAACATCACCGGCAAGGGCCCGATCGGCCTCGTGTCGAAGTCGGGCACGCTGACCTACCAGATGATGTTCGAACTGCGCGACCTGGGCTTTTCGACCGCGATCGGCATCGGCGGTGACCCGGTCATCGGCACGACGCACATCGATGCGCTCGCCGCCTTCGAGGCTGACCCCGAGACCAAGGCGATCGTCATGATCGGTGAGATCGGTGGGGATGCCGAAGAGCGTGCCGCCGACTTCATCAAGGCCAACGTCACCAAGCCGGTTGTCGGCTACGTCGCCGGTTTCACGGCGCCCGAGGGTAAGACCATGGGTCACGCCGGCGCGATCGTCTCGGGATCGGCGGGCACGGCGCAGGCCAAGAAGGAGGCCCTCGAGGCCGCCGGCGTCAAGGTCGGCAAGACGCCATCTGAGACCGCCGCCCTGATGCGCGAGATCATCGAAGGTCTGACGTCGAGTCTTTGACGAGACACCCTCCGCGCCGCGAAACACCGCGGGTCGGAGGGTGTTTCGCTGTGACGATGGTGTCTCGCGGACGGGTGCGCGGGGGAGGGGTGGACGGTAGCCTGATGCTATGCCGCTGACCGGAGAGTACAAGCCGTCCACGTCGGAGTGGGCGCGCACGCAGGCCGAAACCTACGAAGCCACGGGAGGCGCCGAGGGTGCAGTATTGCGGGGCAAGCCCGTCATCGTGCTCACGACGCTGGGCGCGAAGACCGGCGGGCTGCGCAAGACCGCCCTCATGCGCGTCGAACACGACGGCAGCTATGCCGTGATCGCCTCGAAGGGTGGCGCGCCCGACGAGCCCAAGTGGGCCGGCAACATGCGCAAGCATGCCGCCGTCGAGCTGCAGGATGGCGCGGCCAAGCGCGACTACATCGCTCGCGAGGTCGAGGGAGACGAGCGCGACCAGTGGTGGGCCCGTGCCGTCGAGGTCTGGCCCGACTACGCCGAGTATCAGAAGAAGACCGATCGGCTGATCGCGGTCTTCGTGCTCGACCCCGCCTGAGCGCGGGCGCACGGTTCTGCGCAGGCTGAGAGTCTGCTCGCAGTTCCCGGGTTTTTCCGGCCCGTCACCAGGTTCCGATCACGCGGGGGCGGCACAATACCCACAGCGCCGCCCGTGCGCCCGGAGCCACCATGAACGACACCGCACGAGCCGCCTCAGCGAACTCGGCATCGCAGCGACGCACCCCCTGGTGGGTGTGGACGCTCGCAGGCGTCGGTGCGGCCGGGGTCGTCGCCTTCCTCGTCGTGATCGGGCTCGTGGTGGTGCCGCCCGCGCTGGCAAACCTGCGGACACAGGTGGCCAGCGCGCAGGACCCGCTCGTGATCGGGTCGGAGGCGGCATCCGTTGTGATCGCGGTTCCGGATGGGTGGCTGATCACCCACCCCGATGATGCGCACACCCTCATCGCAACGCCGGACCGCGGGATGATCGTCGATGTCACGCCGGCGGCCGGAGATCCTTCCGCCGCAGCCGCGGCAGCCGGGGTTGCCTCGCCGCTCGTCGAGACACTCGCCTCGGGGTTGACCGTCGCGCACGGCCCGCCGGTCCCGGCCGCCGACGAGGATGCCGCGAACGTCCCCGCTCTCGTCGCCGCCGTTGGGCCGGTGGCCGGCGGATCGGTCGTCTTCACGGCCTCCAGCGACGACCTCGATCGCTATCGGCCGGCACTGGCCAGCCTTCTCGAAGGGGTGAGACCATGAGCCGCCCCGTCATCCGGCCCGCAGCCCTGGCCGGCGTCGCCGTGGCTGCGCTCCTCGTCTCTGGTTGCGCCCCGGTCGTCGACGCGAACTGGACGCCACCGGCATGGCCGGCCACCACGCTGCAGGTCATTCGGGGAGATGTGGAACCGCTGAGCGCCGAACCGGGTCAGCCGTTGGCCGCGAATGTCTCGCCCGAACGCATCCGCCAGGATGGCATCGGCATTCAGGCGCGGTATGCCCTGCTGCCCGGGGACGCCGCCTTCAACGACGCCGTGCGCGCCTACGTCCGCACGGCGATCGGCGCACGCCAGGACGCGACCGGCGCCAGGTACTCACCGCAGGCCGGAGCGGTGGGCGCGGGACTTGCCGACCGGTCCTGCCGGCCAGGCTCCACCCTCACTCCGGCCGCCGAGGTGCTGGCTGACCCCGCGCTTGCCGGACCCATCGTCGGCGGCGGGTCGGCGAGCGTCGTCTGTGACGTCGTGTGGGCCTCGGGCAGCGTGTTCGGGCAGCGCCTGCGAACCGTCACCTCGAGTGGCGACGGCGTGGTGGGCGATAGCGTCGAGACGCTCTTCACCGACACCGCGAACGGTGACGTGTCGACGGCGGCTCAGCTGTGGGCTCCGGATGCCGCGGGAGCGCTCGCCGATGACGTGTTCGAGGGGTTGCGCCGCGCCGCCGGATCCCTCTCGCTCGCCCCGCTCGGGGACCCCGCGACGCTCGAGCAGCTGGCTGGCGCCTTCGCCACCACCATGCCCTCGGCCGCGGGGGCATGCAGTTCACGATCCCGGCGGGGTTCACGACTGACGCGCTCACTGCCCTTGGCATCCCCCCGACCGATGCGCCCCTGACGATCCTGGTTCCCGCGGTGCGCGCCGACCCGCTGCTCACCGACCTCGGCCGGCGAGTGCTCGCCTCGGTCGGGCAGCCGTACTCCGGCCCCAGCATCCAGAACCCGGGCGATGTTCCGGTCGACTGTTCCCTGACGCCGTGCGTTGCTCTCACCTACGATGACGGTCCGAGCGATCTCACACCGAGCATGTTGGACGCACTGGGCGCGCATCGCGCGAGCGCGACCTTCTTTGCGATGGGTGAGAAGGCGAAGAGGTACGCCGCCACCCTTCAGCGGATGGTCGCCGAGGGACACCTGGTCGGAAACCACTCGTGGAACCATCCCTCGCTGCCGACGCTCACCGATGCGCAGGTCGCTGCGCAGCTCGGCGATACGTCGGCTGCGCTGCAGGCGGCATCCGGACAGCCGATCACGATGTTCCGACCACCCTACGGCGAGTACACCGCGAGGGTCCTCGCGATCGCGCGGATGCCCGCCATCCTCTGGGACGTCGACACCGAGGACTGGAAGGGAATCGCCGACGACGTGCTCATCGAGCGCGCCATCACGCAGCCGCGGCCGGGCTCGATCGTGCTGCAGCACGACATCCACCAGAACACGGGACGTACTGTCGGTGCGATCTGCGATGGCCTTCTCGATCGCGGCTTCACGATCGTCACGATCGAGAAACTGTTCCGCGGCGACGTCCCGACGTCGGGGGCGTGGCGCAGCGCCCGGTGAGTCGACCGGCTGCCGGCCCGCGGATGGGTAAGGTCGAACCCGCATGAACCGGGTCATCGTCTTCCTTCTCGCCGCCTTCGACGCGCTGGTCACCGTCGCCGCCGGGCTCGTCGTCGTCCTCGCGCCAGCGACGCTGCTCTGGGTGGTCGAGTTCGGTGGGCTGGCGCCGTGGGACGCGCTCTGGCCGACTGCCGCGACCATCTGGCAGCTGGGGCACGTCGTCCCCCAGGAGATCACGCTGCCGGCCGACTACGTGGCAACGGCCGGTATCGACCCGGCGGCGGCACCCTTCATGCTCTCGCTGGCCCCGCTCGCCTTCGCGGGCTTCACCGCGATCTCGGCAGCTCGCTCGGGTCGCCGGGCGTCGCGCTCGGGCGCAGCATTCACCGGTGCGATCGCGGGAACCGTGGTGTTCGCCGCGGCAGCTGCCGGGATCGCCCTCACCGGCGCGAATGCCGTTGCGAACTCGAATCTGACCGAAGCTATCCTCTTCCCCGCGCTGATCTTCGGCATCCCCGCGATCCTCGGCGCACTCGTCGGGGAGTGGCAGGATGCCGACCGCGGCATCATTGCTGCGCTGCGGGAGCGCACCGAGGACCTGCCCGAGGACTGGTCCCTCGCCCCGACGGTCATCGCGCGGGCCGGGGCGATCACCGTCGTCGGCCTCATCGGCGTGGCAGCGCTGGCCACTGCTGTGGTGATCTTTGCCCGCGGCTCCCAGATCGTCGGCCTGTACGAGGCATCCAACGTGGATGTCCTCGGGGCCGTGGTCCTCACGCTCGGTCAGCTTCTGTACCTTCCCACCCTCGTCGTGTGGGCGCTGGCGTTCGTCGCGGGACCGGGCGTTTCGCTGGGGGCAGGATCGACGGTCGCGGCATCCGGAACCACGACGGGCGTCCTGCCCGGCGTGCCGTTGCTCGGCGCACTCCCCGAGTCGACGTCACCGTGGCTGCTGCTGCTTGCGCTTCTTCCCGTCGGTGTCGGGGCCTTCGCCGGGTGGGTTGCCCGGTCATCGTACGCCGCGGATGCCGAGCGCATCAGCGCCCGCATCGCCACGACGCTCGGGATCGCGGTCTTTGCCGCGGGCTCGGCCGCGATCCTCGCCGTGCTCGCTTCCGGCTCGCTCGGGCCAGGAACTCTCGCGCAGGTGGGGCCGGAGGCAGGCCCCGTCGCTCTGGCGATCGGTGTCGAGGTCGGCGTCAGCGCCGGCATCCTGCTGCTCTCGCCTCGGCGGCGAGCCCGCGATGACGGGGCCAGCGCCTCGCCGCCCGCGGCACTGCTGGAGCCCTCGATAGACTGAGCCGGTGCTCACCGTCGCCGTTCTCATCTCCGGCGCCGGATCGAACCTGCGGGCGCTGCTCGAGGCGGCGAACGAGCCCGACTATCCGGCGCGGATCGTTGTCGTCGGCGCTGACCGCGAGGCCGAGGGGCTCGCGCACGCCGAGGCATTCGGCATCCCGTGGTTCTTCGTGCCGTATGCCGAGTACCCGAACCGCGAGGAGTGGGGCGACGCGTTGCGTGACCAGCTCGCTGCCTGGCAACCCGACCTCATCGTGCTCAGCGGCCTGATGAGGCTGCTCCCTGCGTCGGTGCTTGAACCCTGGGCGCCGCGAATCATCAACACCCACCCCGCGTACCTGCCGGAGTTCCCCGGCGCTCACGGCGTGCGGGACGCGCTCGCGGCCGGCGCCACCCAGACCGGCGCGAGCGTCATCGTCGTCGATGCCGGCGTCGATACCGGTCCGATCCTCGCTCAGGAGCGCATCGCGGTGCTCGCCGGCGACGACGAGGCGAGCCTTCATGAGAGGATCAAGCCGGTCGAAAGACGACTTCTGATCGACGTCGTGCGGCGCATCGCCACCGGCGAGATCGACCTCTCCGCTCCCTGACGATTTCTCTGACCGGGCCGCGACGACGCAGCACGCGCGGCCGATGACCACCCGACAGCTTCCGAACCAGAGCTTCCAGCCCCACAGCCCAGAGCCCCGACAGCAAGGAGACCTGATGGCAGGCCCCAGTCACGACCCGTCCCTGTACCGCGACCGCGACGTCGTGCCCGTCCGCCGGGCACTGGTCTCGGTCAGCGATAAGACCGACCTCATCAGCCTCGCCACCGCGCTCGCCGAGGCCGGCGTCGAGATCGTTTCCACGGGGTCGACGGCTGCGACCATCCGGGACGCCGGATTCGCCGTGACCGATGTCGCGGCCGTGACCGGCTTTCCCGAGTCGCTCGACGGGCGTGTCAAGACGCTGCACCCCTCGGTGCACGCGGGGCTTCTTGCCGACCTCCGCCTTGCGCACCACGAGAACCAGCTCGAGGATCTCGGCATCCGGCCCTTCGAGCTCGTCGTGGTCAACCTCTACCCGTTCGTCGAGACGGTAGCGTCCGGCGCCCAGGGCGACGATGTCGTCGAGCAGATCGATATCGGCGGTCCGGCGATGGTGCGGGCCTCGGCCAAGAACTACGCGAACGTCGCGATCGTCGTCTCGCCCGAGTCGTACGGGTCGGTCATCGAGTCGATCCGTGCCGGTGGCACATCGCTGGCACAGCGCCGCGAGCTTGCCGCTCGGGCCTTTGCGCACACCGCCGAGTACGACCGGGCAGTCGCCACCTGGTTCGCCGATGAGACTCTGGGGGAGGACGTCGACCTTCCCTCGCACCTGACGATCCGCGCGGAGCGTCTCGCGACGCTGCGTTACGGCGAGAACATGCACCAGCGTGCGGCGATCTACACGCGCACCGGTGGTCACGGCATCGCCCAGGCAACCCAGCTGCAGGGCAAGGAGATGTCATACAACAACTACGTCGACGCCGACGCCGCCCTGCGCGCCGCGTTCGACCTGGTCAAGCCCGCCGTCGCGATCATCAAGCACGCGAACCCCTGCGGCATCGCGGTGACGGCGCCCAACGCGCTCGACCCGATCGCCAGCGCACACCTGCGCGCTCACGCATGCGACCCGGTCTCGGCTTTCGGAGGTGTCATTGCCGCCAACCGCAAGGTGACGCTGAAGATGGCCGAGAACCTGCGCGACATCTTCACCGAGGTGATCGTGGCGCCGGACTTCGAGCCGGAAGCCCTCGAGGTCTTCCGACTCAAGAACAACCTGCGCGTTCTCAAGCTGCCCGACGACTGGAAGCAGGAGCCGATGGATGTTCGGCTCATCTCGGGCGGCCTGCTGCTGCAGGATGCCGACCGCTTCCCCGATGACATCGAATCCGTCGCGACCGACTGGGAGCTCGTCTCCGGCGAGCGGCCGGATGCCGATGCGATGACGAACCTGATCTTCGCGTGGAAGTCCTGCCGAGCCGTGAAGTCGAATGCGATCGTCCTCGCGAAGGACTCGGCGACGGTCGGGATCGGCATGGGCCAGGTTAACCGGGTGGACTCGTGCCGCTTGGCCGTCGAGCGCGCCGGCGATCGCGTCCAGGGCGCGGTTGCGGCATCCGACGCATTCTTCCCGTTCGCTGACGGACCCCAGGTCCTCATCGACGCCGGCGTTTCGGCGATCGTGCAGCCGGGAGGGTCGGTTCGCGATGAAGAGGTCGTGAAGGCCGCCCGCGACGCGGGCATCACGATGTTCTTCACGCGCGAGCGCCACTTCTTCCACTAGGAGCGGGTCGCGCGGGCGGACCGATTGCAGGATCAGCGCCGGTCGGGTTGCTTGCCACGCGGCTGGAGGGGCCGATCATCCTGCGTTCGGTCCGGCGAGTGGGCCGGCCATGCGCTCGCTCAGGGGCGGCCGTAGGCCTCCAGCCAGCGCAGCCACACTTCGCTGACGGTCGGGTATGACGGCACCGCGTGCCAGAGTCGGCTCAGCGGAACCTCACCGACGATGGCGATCGTGGCCGAGTGCAGCAGCTCCGCCACGTCCGGCCCGACGAAGGTTGCACCAACCAGCACCTCACGTTCCCGGTCGACGACGGCGCGTGCCTGGCCCCGGTAGTCATCCGAAGCCGTGGAGGCTCCCGCGACCCACGCGAGGTCGTAGTCCAGCACCCGGATGTTGATCCCTGCGGCCTCCGCACGCTCGGCGGTGAGCCCGACCGAGGCGACCTCGGGGTCGGTGAAGGTCACCTGAGGGACGTGGTCGTGGTCGGCGGTTGCGACATGCGTGCCCCAGCGGGAGGTGTCGACGTGGGCGCCGCGGGCGCGGGCGGCGATGACATCCCCCGCAGCGCGCGCCTGATACTTCCCCTGGTGAGTGAGGAGGGCGCGGTGATTGACATCGCCGACCGCGTAGAGCCAGTCGGTGTCGCGCACGAGCATCGTGTCGTCGACATCGAGCCACGCGCCCGGCTTCAGATCGACGGATTCGAGGCCGAGGTCTGCCGTTCGCGGTACCCGTCCGGTGGCCACGAGCACCTCGTCCGCTGTTACCGACGTGCCGTCCGAGAGGGTGAGAGTGCGTCCATTCTCGTCGCGGGATGCCGAGACGACATCCACCCCCGTGAGGACCCGGGCGCCCTGCCCAGTCAGCGCTTCTCCGACTATCTCACCGGCGAACGGCTCCATGCCGCCGAGCAGGCCCGAGCGGGCGATGAGCGTGACATCCGTGCCGAAGCTCGCGTATGCGGTTGCCATCTCGCATCCCACGACCCCGCCGCCGATGATCGCGAGCGACGCCGGGGCCGATCGCGCGCTCGTCGCTTCACGGCTCGTCCACGGTTCGATCTCCCGCAGCCCCGGGGTGTTCGGCAACAGTGCCGCCGAACCGGTGCAGACGGCGACGGCGTGGGTTGCGATGAGGTCGACGACCTCGCCACCGGGACGGGTCACCTCGACGCGCTTGCGGCCCGCGATCCGCGCGTGGCCACGGACCAGGTCGATCCCGGTGTTCTCGAGCCACTCGACCTGCGAAGAGTCGTTCCAGTCGTGGGTCATGCCCGTGCGCCGCGCCAGGGTCGCGGCGACGTCTAGCTCACCGGTGACTGCCTGTTTGGCTCCGTCGACAGCTCGCGCGGCGCGCAGCACCGCACCACTACGCAGCAGTGCCTTTGATGGCATGCACGCCCAGTACGAGCACTCGCCACCGACGAGTTCGCTTTCGACGATGACGACCCGCAGGCCCCCCTGCACTGCCCGGTCGGCCACATTCTCGCCGACCGGTCCGGCCCCGATCACAACAAGGTCATACTCCCGCGCGCTCATATGCCACGGTAACCCGCCCACCCCGGTAGCGCGCCAGAAAGGGGGCGCAGATTGTCGTGACCGTCGAGATTGTGGGCGCGTGTTGCCGCATCCCTCGCCGGAAGCGACCATCCGCGACCACTTTCCGCTCGCGGGCTGGCTGCAGCGGAGCGCGAGCGTCGCGCGTCGCGCTTCGCCGCGGCTCGTCGGCTCCGGGCATCACGCCGTGCCGATCGCAGGATGAACGTGCCGATCCTGCCCGAGAACGGGTAGCGGCGCAGTTCTGGTCCTGCATTCGGGACATCGCCGGTCCATGCCGGGTCGCGGGGAGAGCGCGGCGAGAAGAAACCGCCCGCATTGCCGCCTCCGGTCCCGGCTCCGCGCCGGTTGAGCCGCGTGGCCGTGCCGATCGCAGGATCAACGTGCCCGTTCGTGCCACCGAGGGGCCCACGCGCCACTCTGGTCCTGCGTTCGGCACCCTCGGCGCGGGGTTCTCGGCAGGATGGCTCCCGCTGCCGTGTCCGATTTCCGCCAGTGCGTGGGGGAGGGGCGTGGCAGTCTGGACCCGTGCTTTCGATGACCTTCGACGAACGGTACGCCGCGATCCAGTCGCGCGACGGCCGTTTCGACGGTCAGTTCGTCACCGCTGTGCGCTCGACGGGCATCTACTGCCGGCCCAGCTGCCCGGCCCGCACACCGAAGCCCGAGAACGTCACGTTCTACCCGACGAGCGCCGCGGCGCACGAGGCCGGCTACCGCGCCTGCAAGCGGTGCCTGCCCGAGGCCGCGCCCGGCTCTCCGGACTGGGATGTGCGCGGCGACGTCGCGGCGCGGGCAATGCGCCTCATTGCCGACGGGATCGTCGAGCGCGAGGGCGTGCCCGGACTCGCGCGTCGGCTCGGCTATTCCCCGCGGCATCTGACGAGGCTTCTCACGGCAGAACTCGGGGCCGGCCCGCTCGCCCTCAGTCGCGCACAGCGGGCGCACACGGCTCGGATGCTGCTGGTCGGCACCGCAATGCCGGCATCGGAGATCGCCTTCGCGTCGGGGTTCGCGAGCGTCCGCCAGTTCAACGACACGATCCGCGAGGTCTTCAGCCTCAGCCCTCTCGAGCTGCGTGCCCGCCGCGCGGGCGCCGGATCGGCCGCGGGGAACATCGATCTCGCGCTGCCGGTACGCGGTCCGTTCGACGCTGCGGGCCTGTTCGCCTGGATGAGTGCCCGTGCGCTGCCCGGGGTCGAGAGTGCGGGGGAGGCATCCTTCGCGCGTACCGTGCGACTGGCGTCGGGGCCGGGCTGGTTCGAGGTGAGAACGGATGCCGACGGCAGTGTGCGGCTGCGGGCTACCGTCACCGCGCTCGCTGACCTCGCGGCACTGGTCAGTCGCGTCCGTCGCATCTTCGACCTCGACGCCGATCCCCTCGCGATCGATGTTGCGTTGTCGCGGCACCCCGAACTGGCTCCGCGCGTCCGCGCGATTCCCGGGATTCGCGTGCCGGGCTCGGCGGACCCCCACGAGATGCTCGTTCGCGCAATGGTCGGCCAGCAGATCAGTGTCGCTGCCGCCCGCACGGCGCTCACCGCGCTCGCCGCTGCGCTGGGCGAAGAGGTACCCGGCCCCGAGGGGACAACAAGGCTCTTCCCGACGATGGCCGCGATCGCCGAGCACGGCACGGAGGTCTTGCGCGGACCGGCTGCCCGCATCCGGGCGATCGTCGGCGCCGCCGGCGCGCTGGCGGGCGGCGAGCTCGCACTCACGATCGCCGACGACGGTGCCGACCAGCGACACGCGCTTCTGGCCCTTCCCGGCGTGGGTCCCTGGACGGCGGACTACGTGCGGATGCGCGTGCTCGGCGACCCCGACGTCGTGCTTCCCACGGATGTCGCCGTGCGCAGCGGCGCGAATGCCATCGGCATCGAGCCCGAAGGGCTCGAGGAGTGGGCGGCGGGCGTCGCGCCGTGGCGCAGCTACCTGTGCGCACACCTGTGGCGCGCCGTTCCCCCACGGCCGCCCCGCACCTCACCGCCGCGGTCCGGCCGGGGCCGGACACCCGCAGACACCGTCCACCGCATCACCGAGAGGCCCGTGGGCCCTCACGCCGCCGAAGAGGAGATCCCCGCATGAGCGACACCGCCGTTCTCGAGTTCGTCGAGACCCCCGACGGCCCGTTTGCCATCCTCGCCGCAGACGACGGCGCGGTGCTGTCATCTGGCTGGACCGACTCGCCCGAACGCATCGTCGAACGCATCCGCCCGGATCGTCGTCCCTCAACTGTCCGCCCCGGCACGACGGATGCCGCAGCCGCCGTCCGCGCGTACTACGCGGGCGACCTCGCGGCGATCGACGACGTGCGGGTTCGGCAGTTCGGTACTCCCGGGCAGCACGCCGGATGGGCAGTGCTACGCCGGATCGCGCCCGGGGCGCCGCTGTCATACGCCACGTTCGCCGCGGCGCTCGGCCAGCCCACAGCGGTGCGGGCTGCAGCATCCGTCTGTGCCCGCAACGCCCCGGCGCTGTTCGTGCCGTGCCATCGCGTGTTGCGCACCGACGGCAGCCTCGGAGGATTTGCGTGGGGACTCGATGTCAAGCGGTCGCTTCTGGATCGCGAGAATCCGTCCTTGCTTTGAGGTGACGCCCAGGCATATTCTGAAGGGCTGCCGCGTCGTGCGGGGGCCCATACGCCAAGGAGGATGCCATGTATCAGGTCGCACTCGTCGCGAGCACTGCCGTCCTCATCGCCGTGACGCCTCTGCGTCACCGCGGCCCCGCGATGGCTCACTAGCGCCAGCACGACGCACGAGCGCCCGCGCCGACCGGCTTCGGCGCGGCATACCCTCGCTGTCGGCTGCGTTGTCACCCACGACATCGTCCGCCTCGCCTCCGCGCTCCGACTGACTCGGAGTCGCCTACCCCGCCCGCGTCTCAGCGGGTTCGCTCCGCCCTCCCACAAGGATCATGACCGTCACGTCCCCTCCCACCCCGTCCCATCCGTCGACGCTGCGCGCCCTCGCCCGTCTGCTGCCGTTCGCGCGCCCGGTGCTTCCTCGCCTCGTCCTCGGCGCGGCCAGCGCCATGCTCGCCTCGGTGCTCGCCCTCATGTTCCCGCTCGTGCTCGAGGCGATCGTCGGCGGCCCCATCGCCTCGGGCGACCCCGGCCAGATCGCCTGGGGGCCGCGGCGATCCTTGCGCTGGGGCTTGCCGAGGCTGTCATGGTCTGGGCACGCCGGTGGTTCGTGCTGGCTCCCTCGAC